>NZ_DATMXX010000340.1:0-10552 GCF_035561255.1 Sporomusa sp.
TTTTTTTTGTTGACCGTCAAGCGGCAGGATTCTTATTATGTGGTCGCCATTCAAATGACTTTAGCAATCAACTGAACAAGATTAAAATACTTTCCGCCCTCAGCCTCCATCATTTTGATGTCCTCAGCGACAATGGGATGATAACCGGTCTGCCATTCTTTCCACGCCTGTCTGCAACAGGCCATTTCGCGGCTGTCCACCATTTCAATTCCCTCGGCCCTCTTCCACAAATCTTTCCACCAATCAAGAGAGTGCAGGGTTCTTTCCATCTCACTATTCCAAAACGGCTGCATATCATCGGGAACATTTTTCCCAAATTCGTATTTTAAGCCGGGAATAGCCACGGCGATATAGCCGCCCTTTTTCACAAAAGGAATGAGCGACGGGAGCATTTCCGCCGTATCACCGAAATAATGGTAAGCGTCCACAGTAAACAACAGGTCAAAATATCCGTTTGCGAAAGGCAATCCTTTGGTCGCGTCTACTGAAATCGGAACGGCTTTATCGTCAATCCCGATAGATTTGAAACGCTCATAGTTTTCAGTCGGTGAAATCCACAAGTCGGCGGCGAAAACTTTTACGCCGTATTTTTGTGTCAGCAAGAGCGTGGAAAGACCGCACCCACAACCGAGGTCAAGTATACGCATATTCTCATTGACGTTTAGGCATGACGCTAATTCCTCTGCTACTCGCATGGCATTAGGCCCCATCATGGTAGCTTTCAAAAATTCCATGTTATTCTGACTGGAAATAAATTGATTTGTAAATGTGTACATAATATTCTTCCTCCGTTAATCCTTTATCTTGCTGCTATAAATCAATTATAGTAGTTATATTATTACAATGCACCCTACAAGATAATTCAGAATCGAGTAGGAGCTGAATAATTAGTTTATTCAGCGACCTCTCACACCACCGTACGTACCGTTCGGTATACGGCGGTTCAATAACTTAACGTAAATGAAATACCTCGTATTTTTTCGCTATGTTCATATAGCCTAGAGATTCGAGGTATTTGTCTGTTAGTGTCCTCTGTAAAATAACGCTGCCGGCAATACGCCAGTATCCTAAGCGCGTATTAGCGTATTCCCATGCCTTACCTTTATCCAGTCCTAACTTTTGCAGGTTCATGAACTTGGTTGCTATCTTCTTCCATTGCTTCCATAGATACATTCGCAGTCGGCGTCGTATCCATTTATTTATTTCCCTCATATGGGTACTCATATCTGCAATCGAAAAGTAATTCAACCAGCCCGTTGTATACTGCTTTAGTCCTTGCAACATATCTTGCATGTTACGTCCGCGGCTCCGACCAGTGATTTGCTTGATCTTTTCTTTAAAGCGTTTCATCACTTTACCATGTGCTCGTATTCCGATTTGTCCCATCGTCTTATGCAGGGAGAAGCCGAGAAATTTCACTTTCAGCGGACTACCGATCCTGCTTTTTTGGCGGTTTACCTGTAATTTCAGGTTTCCCTCCAGAAACTTCACACAGCTCGCCATGACACGCTTTGCCGCGCGTTCTGTCTTTACATATATATTGCAATCATCGGCATATCTCACGAACTTATGACCCCGATTTTCTAGCAGTTGGTCAAATTTCGTCAGATAGATATTGGATAACAGCGGTGACAGGTTTCCTCCCTGCGGGGTTCCCGTTTCACTGGGACTGACTATGCCGCCTTCCATAACTCCGCTTTTCAAGTATTTTCGAATAAGAGCAATCACTCTTTCATCCTTGATTTCTTTGCGGAGCATGTTGATGAGCATGTCATGATTTACCGTATCAAAGTACTGCGCTAAGTCAATATCTACTACTTTCGTATATCCTGCCCTGTAGTATACTTCTGCTTGTTTTATCGCCTGGTGTGCATTTCTGCCAGGTCGAAAACCATAGCTTGTTTCGGAAAATGTCTTTTCAAAGATGGGCATTACTACTTGGGCTATTGCTTGCTGTATCAACCTGTCGAGTACGGTTGGTATTCCTAGTTTTCGGGTTCCACCATCCGGTTTGGGTATTTCTACCCTTTTCACTGGTTGTGGAGTGTATCTTCCTGTTCGCAGCAATTTAAGAAATTCTTCTTTATTTTCTTTCAACCACCGCTTCATGTCTCCAACCTGCATTCCGTCCACTCCTCCTGCACCTTTCTTGCGCAGTACCTGAGCGTAAGCTGCATTGAGATTGTTTCGGTCTAGTATTTCCTCTAACAGATTTACGCGGTTTTCTTTTACAATTTCCAGTACCGCCATGCTCCGCACTCCCTTGTTGCTCTCTGCTTCCAGCATACCCTGGCAAGGGCAGCCCATTTTACTGGTTTTCTGCTCTCTTAACATGACTCACCTTCCTTTGTTCAAAAACTCGATTATTGTTCGGTCCTTCCCGAAAAAAAAACTTCGGTGTAGAGTCGGAAGAGGCGGCCATCGTGTGGCTACCTCCGTCCGCTCGATCAAACGGATCGTGCGGTTTTCCCGCAATCCGCTTTCCTCATCTGATGGGTTCCCCCTACGATCGGCCACCAATGCTGGGTATAATCTGCGTCAAGTTTACCAATCCGAATTTGCCGTATAGCACTTCTTCTGAATGCTTTTTCCAGCCCACATTCCGCCAACGCCTGTATATAAATGACCGTAGGCGATGGATGATCCAGCCCGTCAATTTGTTAAATAGCTTGCGGACATGCGCTTTGCGAAAGTAATTTCCCCAGCCGCGTATGATGGGATTTATGTTATCTATCACTTCTTTCAGTGTCAGCGGCGTCCGTCTGCGTGTATGCTTTCTGATTTGTTCCTTAAACCGTGCTACTGATTGCTCTTTTGGTATTGCATACAGATTCAGCGGATTTGTTGTCGTCTTGAGCTTTTCTTTTGGCAGTTTTCTTCCTTTACCTTGTTTCACTTTGTAACCGAGAAACTCAAATCCGTAGGAGATATGCGTTATTCTGGTCTTTGTGGGATGTATCTCCAGTTCCAAACCGTGCAGTATTTCTCTGGCCGCCTTAAGCGCTTGCTCCGCTTCTGCCTTTGTCCGGCACACTACGAGCCAATCATCAGCAAAACGGGTTAGCTTATACCCTCTTGCAACCATTTCGTTGTCAAAGGGCGTCAGATAGATGTTGCTCAGTAACGGACTGATTACCCCGCCTTGCGGTGTTCCGCTCGGTGTAGGGTACTGGACTCCCTTCTCTTTATACCCGGATTTGAGGATCTGGCGGATGAGTGCCAGCACTCTTCCGTCACTTATCTTCTCCGCTACCATATCGATTAACTTATCATGATTAACACTGCCAAAATAATCCCGTAGATCCGCATCGACTATCCAGCGATTACCCTCCATAATCTCCCACCATATTTTACGCATTGCATCGTGAGCGGAGCGTTCCGGGCGATAGGCGAAGCTACAGGCATGGAATGTCGGGTCAAAGATGGGTTCCAGTCGATTCTTGAGTGCCTGCTGACATACTCGATCTTGTATTGTCGGTATGCCTAGCTGCCTCATTTCTCCCGGGTTCCCTCGCTTGGGTATTTGCACCCGGCGCACAGGCATCGGTCGATACGCGCTTGTCTTCAGTTGTTCGTGCAGAATTCCTAGGTTTTCAGCGAGGGCTGCTCCGTACTGTTGAATGTCTACAGAATCTATTCCTCCTGCTCCATCGTTTTCTTTGACTCGTTCCCAAGCCCGTTGAAGATTGGTTAAATGGTACACTTTGTCAATCAATGAGTGTACTTTGGTTTTTCGAGTCGCGCCAATTAGTTCCATCGGTTTCAGTCTCCTCGGTTACAAGTTCCGGGTCTTTCACAAAAGGAACTTTCCTTTTCTCGCAACGTACTCACTACTTCCTTTGGCTATTGGCTGTCAGTTGAGCGAATCGCCTTCCCCTCGGTTGCCTCCTTTTGGGATGGGCCGAGCTATCTTTTCTAGATAGTCCTAGCGTTTCTGTTGTTCGCTAGTTGAAGTACTATTCGATTCTCCGAATCCTCGCACCGCATCCGCACGCATTTCGGGGTTTCCTTATAGCACGCTTTACTGAGTTGCTATGTTGTTCTATGGAGTGTTCGTTCATAGCTACCAGCACTCCGGCTATTTTTATCCACCGGCCTGTTTATCGGTGTACTTTACTCAGACGATACGAGGTCTCCGTGGGTCACGCAATTATCTTCCCCACCATGCCGCCCGCAAACACCTTGGTGCGATGGGTGGACTAGAGCGCCTTCGCCTCCATAGTGCAGGCTCGACCTTGTCCCATCTTTGGCCGACCGGTTCATCCTCGGAGTAGCCTCCTTTGATTACGGCCTGGTAGTTCTCCTCAAACCCTCCGGACTCTCCTCACGGTAGACGCCCTGCCCTCCGAGTTATCTCGGCCCCCGAGGCATTACCCCCGAGTTTGGATATGAGTCCCCTAGTCAGGTACTCAGCGGGACTTTAACCCGCCTGATAACTGCGCTGCCACGCGCACACTATGACCTCTGCTGACTTCTCACAGTAAATCTTGTTTCAACCATGCTTCAAAAGAACTATCTCCACATGTCTGTGAGACCTCCCCGGGTAAGAACGCAGTCTTTCTCCCCATCTACCTGCCACATCTACAAGATTAACCTCGAATAGTTTTGGGCTTTGGTTTGTGTTGCAACCTTACCCGGTTTCTTCCTGCCTTATATGTGGTTTCTGTTCGTCAGACCAGGGATTTGCCTCCAGCTTCCTTCAGATTCCATCTCACGATGGACACCCTTGCTCTTGGCTATGCGCTTGGCACTATTAACCCGCGCTTGGGACTTTCACCCTTTAGACTGCGCCCATGCCGGGCGCACAACAAAAAAGCGACACGGCAAAATCACCATGTCGCTCTCACTTTAGCATTGACTTTTCATATCAGCCAATATTTTGTAGATTGTTTTGGGTGATAAGTAATTACAGCTTGCAATATTCTCAACCGAAATACCGTCTTGATACTGGGAAAAAATTATCTCGTTGCGTTCCTGAATATATTGCCTGCTGTTTTTTACTTCCCCCCACCGTTTTTTATTCTCTGCCTTTCGTGGGATATAAATATATTCACCGTCAATATACTGTTGTATTGCTTCTACCAAATCGGCGGGAAATACACTAACTGCGTTCTTGTAGCCCATTATGCTCCTCCTAAAATTGTAGTTTTAGGATTGAGCAAAGGCTATCTCACAGCATGTTTGTTATGCGATAGCCTTTGCTCCGCATAACACCAACTCCAAATAATATAGGATGATAAGCCATTTTCCTTTCTTAAAGATTTTACCTTTCCCGATTTTTACCTTTTGCAAACCTTCGGGCGTTCTTCATACCACCTACACCGCTAAACATTTCATTCAGCTTCGTAGTTTCAATTTGCTTGAAATTAAGACCCTCGTATTTTGCCTCTTTCTTTAGTTTTTGATAGCTTAAAAGCCTTTCGACGGAAAGAGTACCGTCACAAATCGCTTTTTGCACCGCACAACCCGGTTCGCTGGCGTGCGTACAATCATGGAATTTACACATAAACGCAAGCTCGTCAATATCTGCAAAGGTTTTAGACAGATTAGCACTTTCCAGGCCAAGCTCTCTCATTCCCGGCGTGTCAATGACTATGCCGCCATTTTTTAGCAGAATAAGCTCGCGCCTTGTGGTCGTGTGCTTCCCTTTATCGTCATTTCTAAGTCCTTTGGTATCCAGCTTATCTTCTCCAATTAAGCGATTGATAAGAGTAGACTTGCCAACGCCTGATGAACCGATAAACGCGATTGTTTGGCCTTCTTTAATATACCGCATTATCTGGAAATAGCCGTCCTCACGCATGGCCGTGGTAACAAGAACATCGGCGCCAACGGCGACAGTATCCACTTCATGGAGTTTTTGTTCCACATCGTCAGATAAATCCGATTTAGTCAAAACGATAACGGGAACCACTCCACTATCCCAAGCGATGGACAGGTAACGCTCCAACCTACGCAGATTAAAGTCGTTATTCAGCGACATACATATGAAAACCGTGTCGATATTACTCGCCACAACCTGCTCGTCGTTTGATGTTCCTGCCGCCTTTCTGATAAAGACGCTTTTTCTTGAAAGCACATGATGAATAATGGCGTTCCCGCTTGCGCTTACATCCCGGTCAAGCATGACAAAATCGCCTACCGCCGGAAAATCAGATAGCGTTTTCGCTTCAAAACGAATTTTACCGGACACCTCGGCCATCATTTCACCGTTTTCGCACATTACCTTATATAAATCTTTCGATTGAGAAAAAACACGCCCAACATAAAGACCATTATATAAAGTAGATTCAGCCGCAAACCTATCGGTGAACCCTAATTTTTTCATATCTATTCTATGCAATTTTTTATCCCCCTGAAAGTTATAGTTATAACTTATGGGAGGTTTTTGTATCGTCTAATTTACACAAACCTCCCGGCTTGCTACAATCTCCGATATACCATATTTGAACATAAACCTGTATCTCCTTTAACATAAATTTTATGTTTCATCAACATTTTACCACAAAAACGCTGGAAAGAAAAACGTTTGCGAATATTGCGCTTACTCCGGCCTTCCGCAAAGCGGCAAGCAATTCATGTGTATACATACTCATAAAACGCTTGTTGGGGCCTTGCCCCAAACCCGCCGCTTCTGGACAAAATGTCCCGAAGTGCTTACTTTTCTTTTTCGGTTTTCTTTACGGGCGGGGCAAGCTCTCATCTGCTGCGGGGTTTTGTCCTTGCCAAAATATTTATTGAGTTCCTCACCGGATACCACATTCATGCGGAATGGGCCACCGGCATCAGCCGCTCCGAACTGTTGGGATTGAAGTGGATAGACTTCAATTTCATCACCGACAGCGTCAGCTTCCAGCGGGCCGTCATCATCACCGACAACGGCCTGGAACTGGACGACACCAAAACCACTGCCCGCCGACGTGTTCTGCCGCTGCCGGAAATCACTATGCTTGAGATCAAGCAGCACCAGGCACGCCAGACGGCAGCCATCGCTGCCAGCAAGACCGGCGGGCCAGCCCTGGGAGGATAATGACCTGGTATTCGGCCAGGAAAAAATCGCCTCATGGCCTAATTCTTCCTTTCCGGTCGCACCGATCACTCATGAAACACCACTTAATTAACAGTTTAGAAAATTCAGTTTCTGCCGCGTTGTTGTACGGTAGTTGTAAAACTGCTATGAAAACGAAAAAAAGAGCTTTACGAAAACCTCGTAAAACTCTTGAAATATCAATGGCGACCCCGGCAGGATTCGAACCTGCGACCTTTTGATTCGTAGTCAAACGCTCTATCCAGCTGAGCTACGGAGTCATGTTGACATGCTACTTGACTATTATATTATGCAAATCAACTAATGTCAACACTCATGAAAGTTTTTCCCTAAGGATACACAGTAGCTCTTTATTTTAGTTAAAGCAATAGATAGCCAAGTTGTTGAAAGCAGGATTTTCTCCTGCGTTTAAGAAATATGTATTATCAGAAGTGAACTAGGAGGTTTGCCATGTTTCGTTTCATATTTTGTGTTTTATGCTATCTAACGTTTGTCAGCTTGCCGTCCTCGACTCAAGCCTATGTTTCATTTTTAACTACAGAACAGATAGATACCGTTAAGGCAAAGGTTCAAGTAGATCTTGATGCAAAAAAAGCATTGTTGCTTCTATTGCGTCAAGCTGACCGGGCTGTAGCCCAACCAGCCAAAATTCCTAAAGAATATGCTGGTTTAGCCCAAGATTACCGCTGCCCAAATCAGGGTGTATTGCTAAACTATGATGAAAAAACAGGTGTCCACCGCTGTCCAATAGACAATAAACAGTATAGTGGTGAAAAACTGGATGCTGCCCAACGCTTTTATGTACATATGAGAAATAGCCGAACGACCAAAGATCTAGGACTGGCTTACGCCCTAACTGGCGACAATAAATACGCAGCAACTAGCCGGGATATCCTGCTACAATACGCGAAAAACTGGTCTGAATATAAAACTCCCAACAAAGATAGTCACGGTCATTTATTCTTGCAACTGCTTGATGAAACCCAATTTGCAACTAATATCGCCTGGGGCTATAACCTAATATATCCTACACTAACGACTGCGGAACAACAAACTATTGAAAACGACCTCATTCTCCCCTTATACAATATTATACAAGCTCAAAGAAGTGATAAAATCAGCGCTAATCGTTCCTGGGAAAATGCGGCCAGTATCCTATTGGGCTTTGCGATTGATAACTCACTATGGTATAAAGAGGCCATAGAAGGACCACTCGGCGTTGCGGAACAGGTCGATAAAGGCGTACTCGCTACTGGTTTATGGTCAGAAGATCCTCTTGCTAACCACTACACTACACTCTCTGCACTCTCAACAGTAGCCGAAGTCGCTCCCCGGTTTGGCTATGATTTAACGTCACTCCCTAAGTTTAAAGCAATGTTTACCGCATCACTAACAATAACTGAACCCCTAGATCAACCACAAAGAATATCTGCTATTGATCTTTATGAATTAGCCTATACCTGGTATAAAGAGCCATTATATGCCAACTACCTGACAAGTACTTACACCAATCCAGCAATCAAAGTAGACCGGGTGAGTTATCGAGCACTCTTTTACGGCTTGCCCTTACCGGCTACAAAAGCAGCACCTATTCCAAGCTCCCCACCCAAACCTCTCCTGATAAATACAGAACCAAAATAGATAAAAGGCTGATCACATCAATGATCAGCCTTTTATCTATTTTGATTTCGTGTTATATATTGTGGCGGCAGCAATAGCTGCCCCAATACCAGAGCCATCTTTACTAAGTTTAATGGTTATCTGCTTAGCCTTATCCCCAAATATTTCAGCCAAAGCCGTATATAAATTGTCAGCATATCCCGGCATCTTCTCGTACAACGAACCATCAACCGCAATAGTATGCCGTCTAGTAAGCCCCGGATCAATCTTGACCAATATTCCGGCCCACGTAGCCGCCGCTAACCGTGCTGAACGCCTCGCAACAAGCCATGCAGCAGTCTTAATTGCAGCAAGCTCGCTGAGACTTAACCCATTTATCCGCCAGCGTTTAGCTGCCATATCAGCCACCGCTTTCAGTTCTGGTGTTGTATCTGCCAGGATTGGTGAAATATCTTCGGTAGACACCGAATATGGAGTCCTTACCCTGTCTGAACTTATACTAATATGCCCCTCTACTGCAAGCGAATTTACAATCAACCGTACCAGTTCTCCCAAATATTGACCTGATGTCATCTTTTCAAGCCGCTGAGCACTTGGTTTCTCACTAATTTGATCCAGGAGTATGTCATATTCTGTCTGACAGATCCCGTCAAAGTTACCCGATTCCAGGTTAACAATCATAGGTTGGCTGGTGAGAGGATGACAGGGCTCAAGATAACAGCTATTATGACCAGTGCCACAGATCGCCCCAATAGAAGTAGCAGTGTCGGTATAGGCGGTTGCCAATAAGGTACCGGTTGTATCATTTAATACTGCTAATGATTGAACATGTCCACTCCCCCTACGATCTAGCGCCACCTGCAATAACTGACCAATATTCTGACCTTCAACACCGGTAGTTTTAAATTCTTTAGTCCAACTGATTAACACCGCTTCATTGACACCATGCTGCCGGCATGGGAAAGAAAATGTATGGCCCAGGGGATAAGTATGACCTGGTGGTGCAATCTCAGATACTTTGCCGGCGATGAAGTCGAAAAGTTCCGTGCCAGAGGCTGATGACGAGGTATAATCATAAATTCCATCCCTATCTTTAAGCAGAGCAGATCGTTTATCAATGATATTAACCCGACCTTTACCAGCCAATTCAACCAGTAATACACGAACATTAGTACCGCCAAAATCAACAGCAATCACTTTGCCTTCCTCCCGGCCTGTCGGATTGCTAATAAAGGACGGCAACATCCTAAGGGAGCTTTGTCTTCCTGCAAGTCCATCAGACATGGCTTGTTGGAAACCAGAGGCGATATCCCGCATAAACTTGGCAGATACAGTGAATTGTTCTTCAATTAGCCCTAAAGCTGCAGGTAATTTGTCCAAGGCGATCTACCTCCAGGGTTAATATAAGATATTAAATAAGCCCCCACGAGGAGGCTACTTATTATAATATTTGCTTGGTGTAAAAATAAACCTTATACCCCGCATCAACCGCACGTATTGGCGTATTAACAGGCGTTTTAAATCTGGCCATACCATACCTAGAATAATGGCAGCGATAAAGAGCATACGTATATTAACAGCAGTATAAAACTGGTCAGTAACTATAAACCCAACTATAGCCATTCCGGTAAGGCTGGTCCAACTCATAAAGAACCCCTTCTTCCACTTGCTTATCACATTATATGCTCTATTAAAAGCACAAATACTGCAAATAAAGCAATTGAATCCAGCAGATTAATTATCCTGCTGAATGCGATAGTATTTGCTTATTTGGCTGTCCAACAACTGACTGGCTTCCAGAACTTGAGGATCAGACAATCCATAAGACATAGCAAGCAAATTCATTTGTTTACGCAAATATTCTATTATATCAAGGATATTCAA
>NZ_DATMXX010000341.1:0-30331 GCF_035561255.1 Sporomusa sp.
ACATTATGCAATGGTTAAAGAGCAAGCGGCATAATAGCTCTGTATGTAGAAAAAAATCCAAAAAACATTTTTTTACAGTGCTTATTATGTCCTGAATACACAAATTTTTAGGAGGTAGGTATGGTATGAGCAGTTTCGAAAAGTTAGCGGAAGCGGTGTATCAAGGTGATGATTCTGAGGTGAAGACGATCACCCAAGGTATGATAGCAGCCGGCGTGAAGCCGATGGAGATTGTCAGCAAGGGTTTGCTGGCAGGCATGGACATCGTTGCCCCCAAGTTCAAGGCAGGAGAAATGTTTATTCCTGAGGTGATGATGTCGGCCAAAGCCTTGTCTGAAGGGTTAGCCATTGTCAAGCCGCTATTATCTGCAGAAGATTCAGCCAATGTGTCCACCTTTGTCATGGGAACGGTAAAGGGCGATTTGCATGATATCGGCAAAAATCTGGTAGTCATGCTGCTTGAAAGCGGCGGCTTCAATGTGGTGGACCTGGGTGTAGACGTTGCGCCTGAGACTTTTGTGGCGGCAATCAAAGAGCATAAGCCCCGGATTGTCGGCATGTGCGCACTGCTCACAACGACGATGATGGCCATGCAGGATACCATCAATGCGATTAATGAAGCCGGCTTGCGAGATAAGGTAAAAGTGTTGGTTGGCGGTGCTCCGCTCTATCCGGAGTTTGCCGATAAAATTGGTGCCGACGGTTATTGCGTTGATGCCGTCGCTTGCAAGGAAATGGCTGCTGAGTTAGTAGTTAATAGGTAATATGGGGGTTACGCATTATGCTAATCGTAGGAGAATTGATTAACACAAGCCGGAAGGCTGTCAGCGAAGCGGTTGAGGGGAAAAATGCCCAATATATCCAGCAAATAGCGCGGGAACAGGTAGAGGCAGGCGCCAACTATATTGACGTCAATTGCGGCAATAAGGTTTTTAATGAACTGGAATATATGGAGTGGCTGGTAACTACCATTCAGGAAGCCGTACAGGTGCCGCTTTGTATTGACAGCCCGAACCCGCAGGCACTGGAAGCCGGCTTGTCCCTGGCCAAGTACGGTACGCCAATGATAAATTCCATTACCGATGAGGGCCCCAGGTTTGAGGCCATCCTGCCCCTGGTATTGAAATATAAAGCCAAGATAGTTGCCCTGTGCATGGATGATCATGGCATGCCGGAGACGGCGGCCGACCGCATGCGGGTAGTGGATAGCCTCTACGGTAAATTGACTGCTGCCGGGGTTAACGATGACGATATCTATTTTGACCCCTTGGTAAAACCCGTAAGCAGTGTGCAGACAGCGGGGGTCGAAGTAATGGAGACCATCAAGCTGATTAAGCAAAATTATCCCAAAGTGCACTTTATGTGCGGCTTGAGCAATGTTTCCTACGGGCTGCCTAACAGGAAGGTGCTTAATCGGTTATTTGTTGCTCAGACTATGGCATTAGGGATGGATGGCTATATTTTGAATCCTACCGATAAGAGCATGATGGGAGTCGTTTACGCCGGTTCGACTCTCTTAGGCCAAGACGATTACTGCATGGGCTATTTAAAAGCTCATCGCAAAGGGCTTTATGAAGAGTAAACCAATTATAGCAAGCTTCCGGTTTCAAGGGGAAGCTATTTTTCGAAGGAGGAAGTAAAACACATGCAGAGATATCAGACAGTTCGCCCGGAAGATATTGAGAAAATCCATGAAACCTCGCTTAAAATCATGGAGGAAGTTGGCATCATCTTTAGTTATGCGCCGGCCAGGGAAATTTTGGCCAAAGGCGGCGCTAAGGTTGAGGGAGAAACAGTCTACTTTCCCCAGGGCATGGTGGAACGGGAATTAAAACATGTTCCCTCCTCGTTTACCTTACATGCCCGCAACCCGGAAAAAAACGTTGAACTTAATACGGAACAGACGACCTTTGTGGGTCCTTATGGTTCGCCTTTCGTTTTAGATATAGACAAAGGCCGGCGGCCTGGCACCTTGGATGATTTTATCAAGCTGGTAAAACTATGCCATATGATGAACAATATTGACATTCAAAGCCACATCTCCTGTGAACCTGGCGATACCGATGTCAATACCCGTCATATGGAGATGGTGTATCACACACTTAAATACAGTGACAAACCGCTGATGGGCAGTGTCTTGGGATATGAAGCCGCTAAAGAAAGCATTGAAATGGCGGCCATTGCCCATGGCGGCATGGACACCCTCAAAGATAAGAATGTAATTATTTCTATTCCCTGCACGTTGACGCCACTTAGCTATGACGACAAAATGGCCGGTGCTATCATAGCGTATGCCGAATACCGTCAGCCTCAACTGGTCAACTCACTCTGCCTGGCCGGAGCTACCTCGCCGGCAACTATTGCCGGGAGCATCGCTCTGCAAAATGCGGAAATTTTAGCGGGGATTGTTTTGGCTCAGTTAGTAAATCCCGGCACGCCGATTGTCTATTCCGCTTCCGGTTCCAGTACCGATATGCGTTTTGGCAACCTATCCATTGGCGCCCCCGAAAGCGCGCTCTTTTCCCTGGTCAATGGACAGCTGGCAAAATATTATAAGATTCCCTGCCGGATAAGCGGTACTCTCTCCGACAGTAAACAGGTTGACAGCCAGACAGGTTATGAGTCCATGATGACCTTGCTGATGGCGCAAATGGCCGGCGGCAACTTCATTCTCCACGCTGCCGGTATTCTGGATACTTATAATTGTACATCTTTCGAGAAATTAATGATAGACGACGAAATTATCGGGATGGTAAAACGAATTGGCCGGGGCGTTGCCGTAAACGATGATACTTTGGCATTTGATGCTATTAAACAGGTGGGTCCCCGTGGAGAATATATCACTCACAAACATACCTTCACTCATTTCCGTAAGGAGTTTTATCAACCAATACTGAGTGATCGAGCCAGAGTCAACCAAGACGGTTTAACAATCGAGCAACGGGCTAACGCCCGCTGGAAAAAGATGTTAGCTGAATACGTACAACCAGCATGGTCTGCGGATATAGACGCTGCTTTGAGGCGCTATATCGAAAAAAGAAAGTAATATTGTTGCTTAGCCGGCGAAGCTGCCTGCTATGATTGCCAAAGCCGGTCAGTAGCCGTGCAAACCCATTCCCCTCTGTTGAGGGGTGCCCGGAGAACGGGGTGGTTTATCCTATGCCGGCCACGCCGCTGCTTGCGTCACCCCTCAGCAGCGGGGAATGGGTATAATTATGGTTTGCGTATTGAAAGATAGGGGGAATGGCGAATGAAAAAAGGTAATGGTGCTATTGATAAACTATTGTTTTGGCCACCCTTAGTATTAATTGGCATTATTTGTGCAGCCATCATAACCAATCCCGAGGCAGGCTCGGCTGCAGTCAATAAAGTATTTGCGTTTCTAACCGGCCCGATGGGCTGGACCTATGAACTCTTCATATTAGCTAACTTTGCAGTCGTACTTTATTTTGTGTTTGGCAAGTTTGCCAATAAACGTTTCGGCGGCGATAAGCCGGAGTTTAGTACCCTTAGCTGGCTGGGGATGCTGTTTTCCGCAGGCACTACGGCAGCCATTGTTTATTGGGCTCCCATTGAGTTTTATTTCTATTTATCCGCGCCGCCGTTTGGCTTAGAACCGTTTTCACCTCAGGCCATGGCCGTGGCATCCTCGTACCCGTTGTTCCATTGGGGGCCAAGCAGCTACGCTGTCTATGTGGGGATCGGTGTCGTCTTCGGCTATATATTCTTTGTTCAAGGCACCGAAGTGTTCAGGCCCAGTGCGGCTTTTCAGGCAGTCATGGGCGAACGGGGCGGGCGATATGCCGGCAAGGTCATTGACGTTTTTTACATGGTTGGCATGATTGCCGGCATTAGTACCTCCATCGGCTTGGGGACACCGCTGTTAAGTGAGGTGGTCACCAAGATTACAGGAATACCGCACACGCTTGGCCTGGATGCGGCAATTCTTGTTATCTGGACGCTTATTGTGGCAATTTGCGTATATGGCGGGCTGGATAAAGGCATCAGACGGTTAAGCGATTTTAGAAACTGGCTAGGGTTTGGTTTGCTGGCATTTGTTTTAGCTGTTGGTCCGACTGCGTTCATTTTCAACAATTTCTTTGATAGTTTGGGCGTAATGCTTAACAACTTTTTCAGAATGAGCTTATATACTGATCCGGTTCAGAACTCAGGTTTTCCCCAAGGCTGGACCATTTTCTATTTTGCCTGGTTTACTGCTTTTGCTATAGGCACAGGGATGTATCTGGCCAGAATATCCCGCGGGAGAACGGTACGGGAGTTTGTTCTGGGGGCGACACTTTCGGGGGTAACTTGTGTATATACCTATTTTGCGATCTTTGGCAGCTATACGCTTGACTTACAAACAAGAGGAGTAATCAATCTGGGGGAAATTATTAAAGCACATGGTGTTCCCAGGGCTATTGTCGAGATATTTGCCACCTTGCCTGGCAGTTTTATCATCCTACCCCTGATACTGGTGCTGCTGTTTATTTCAACCGCAACCGTTATTAATAGTATTGCTTATACGCTCGCCATGGTCACGACGGCAAGGCTGGGGGCCGGTGAGGAACCGGCCAAGTGGAACCGCGTGTTTTGGGCGATGGTTTTGGGTGGCCTTTCGCTCACCCTGATTTTCCTGGGCGGGATGAAGCCGCTGCAGGCCGCTGCCGTTGCCGGCTCCTTCCCGGCTATGTTTATCATTGGGATTATCGTATATGGCTTTATCACGAAGGCCGGTAAGGACTGGAGCGATGCCCCTTCGGAACCCCATGAAAATACGCATAATTTTACGTCCGGCAAGGCTGTTGAAGCAGCGGTTGAGCCGCGCAATACGAATGATTCCTGCTGATGTCGGATAATTTAGCTTGAGACTAACCTGCTCTAAGACTCCGGCTTCGATAAGCAGGTGCTTTAGGAGGCTTCCCTGGGAGTCGGGCGACTACCCTTCAGATAGGGGTCAAACCCCATCTGAAGGTTAGCCTGCATTAGCGCTAGGCACCGTAAGATTCCGGCAGGGGTGGTGCTTGCCGAAAGCTGTCTCATAGTACCAATAAAAAGTGTTTCCGGAAAAAGGGAGTGGTAATTTAATGTCCAAGCTTGTGATCGAAGAAAGCCCATTAACCCCATTCCTGAAGCGACTGTGTCTGTATTGCGGCGGCGGCCCCTTCTTGGACGGCTATATTTTAGTCATAATCGGCGCGGCGCTGGTCCAATTGAGTCCCCATCTTCAGCTTGATGCTTACTGGGCTGGGATGATTGGGGCTGCTTCGCTTGCAGGACTGTTTGTCGGCGGACTTTTGGGTTATTTAACTGACATCTTCGGGCGAAAAGTGATGTATACACTTGATCTACTCGTATTAGGCATAGGTTCAATCCTTCAGATGTTTATTACTACGCCGCTGGAGCTGGTTGTTCTGCGGTTCATAATCGGCATTGCCGTAGGGGTCGATTATCCCATAGCGACTACGCTGCTGGCGGAATTTGCCCCGCGAAAGCACCGGGGCTGGATGCTGGGAATCCTGATGCTGGCGTGGTTTATTGGGGCAGCTGCCGCCAATATCCTGGGGTATTTCTTGTTAGATGTGCCTGGCGGCTGGAAATGGATGCTTGGCAGTGCGGCTATTCCCGCCACACTGCTTGTTATCGGGCGGTGGGGTACACCGGAATCGCCGCGTTGGCTGTTAAGCAAGAACCGGGTGGACGAAGCCCGGGCTGCGGTAAAACAAGTGTATGGGCCGGATGCCGACATCGATACCATAGGCCAAACCGTAGTAGAAACCCGCTTAAGCAAGCTTCTCGAACCAATGTATCTGAAAAGAAGTATATTGGTCTGCGGTTTTTGGATGTGTCAAATCGTTCCGCTATTTGCCATTTACACTTTTGGGCCGGTAATCCTGGCAATGTTCGGCCTGGCCCGCGGCAAAGACGCTATGCTGGGGGATATAGCTATTAGCATGTTTTTTGTCATCGGCATACTCCAGGCATTACTGTTGCTTAATAAAGTGGGGCGGCGGCCGCTTATTATCTGGAGTTTTGTGTTTATGACCGCAGGGCTGTTAATTTTGGGGCTGTTCCCGGACGCCACAAGCTGGGTGATCATAGCCGGATTTGCTATTTATGCTGTGGCTTCGGGCGGGCCCAACATTCTGGAATGGCTGTATCCTAATGAATTATTTCCGACAGAGATAAGGGCAACTGCGGTAGGCATCGGCACGGCTGTAAGCCGTATCGGGGCATGTGTCGGTACCTATTCTTTACCTCAATGGTTACAGGTTTATGGGCTGGGGACAACCATGCTCATTATGGCTGGGATTACCTTTGTGGGATTGGTAATTTGCATAGCCCTGGCGCCGGAAACGCAAGGCTTAACGCTGGCGCAGGCTGCAGGTTCTGACAGTACGTCCGGTACGGACTTATAGCGTGGCTGCCCCTAAAGGCGTGTTTGGTAAGGAAGAGCATCTTACGATGCTGATCAGAAAATACTTTATGACGGGAGGCAGATTATGGACACGGTGGTAATTAGTTGTGGCACCTTGGAGGATGAGGTGAGAAAGGTGGCAGCCATGCTGCCCGCACCGCCCCGGCTGATCTTCACCGAAGCGGCCTGGCATGACAAACCCACAGGCCAGATGCGGGCTGCGCTTCAGCAAGAGCTGGACGCTGTGGGCCCGGAAGTCCGCCGTGTACTCCTGGCCTATGGTTTGTGCGGCGGAGCCATTAAAGATCTTATTACTCACGATTTTACGCTGATTATACCCCGGGTGGATGACTGCATTCCTCTCTTATTAGGCTCACGCAAAAGATTTGCCGAAGCCTCCAGTATTCCTTCCTTTTTTCTAACAGCCGGGTGGTTGAAATTCTCTAATACCTGTTACTACGACACGTTGGCGCGTATGGGGGAGCGCAAGACGGCGATAGTTTATGGCATGATGCTGGCGAATTACAAACGATTTTTGTTTATTGATACAGGGGCTTATGATTTGAATCAGGCCCGGGCTGACATGGCGGACCGCTTGTTACGCCATAATCTTCCGGCAGATAGTATAGAGGGCGAGCTTACCTGGCTTAAGCAGCTTGTTACAGGTCCCTGGCCGCCGGCAGAGTTTTTGACCGTATTGCCGCATAGCCGGATAATATGGGAAGAAAAGTAATGATAACAATATTCCAATAGAAACAAGAACAACCGGTTAGGGTGAGTTTTTATCACCTTAACCGGCTATTTTTGTTTGTTCATGCGGATACATTGCGGTCAATGTCCGGCAAGCGGCTTCGCTGCATTATTGATTGCGACTGAAATCTCTGTAATATAGCTGCTTTCGTCCGCAGTAGCGAGATTGTTGATAATATAATTTTCATAAATATGGCCGATCGTTGTTAAGCGATTTGATTTTATATAGGTAAATAACTTCTCATAGGTATTGTCGAGCGTCTCATAAAGGCCGTAATGATAAGTACATAGATAAATACCGGCCGGTTTCAGCTTAACATGCGAATTGGCTATAGCATGGTCTAATACCACAAACATTAGATCTTTACTTTTTTCCGGCGGTTCCAGTGTTGTCACATATCCTACTTTCCAATAAAAGGGGATGGAATGATTAGCCAGACATTCTGTTATTTTCGATAGGGTTAAGTGATAAGCAGGCAGACCGTTTATATACTGTAAAGGCATTGCCAGAAGATATTGTTCAGGTACAGCCTTTAGCGAAAATTCTTCAAAATTCTTTATTTCTCCCAACTGCTGGATGTAAGTAAGATTCTGATATAATCTGTTTTTTGCTGCCTGGAGGTTCTCAACTTTGTTTTGAATTTCAGAAATTTGATCCTCAAGTATAGTAATGGTTTTATTTACCGTTCGCTGCGCCAGAAGCTTTTTTATTTCCTTTAGTGGTACCCCTGTTTCCCGGAGGGAAAGAATTAAATATAAAAGGTCAAATTGATCCAGCGTATAGTAGCGGTACCCGGTATTCCCATTGATAAATTTGGGTTTCATGATACCGGCCTTATCATAAAAAAGCAGTGTCTGCTTAGTAATCCCAAATATTTTACAGACCTGCCCTGATGTAAATTGCAACTCCATAGTGTTTCTCCTGTGGCATTACTTGAATATGTGTTGACTATATTCTAAGAATATAGCTTATGCTGGATGGTGTCAATCAAAAGCGACAGCTAGCGCTATGCCGCTAGCGTCGACCGCAAAGCAGAAAGGCTTTGAAGGAGGACGCATGATAACTAAACCGCAACGCTGGATGATTCTGATCATCGTTTCCAGCGCCCTTTTTCTGATTACTATCGATGTAACTGTGTTATATACGGCCTTGCCGCGGCTGACGCACGACCTGGCGGCTACCGCCTCGGAAAAACTCTGGATCGTTAATGCCTATCCGTTAGTTATGGCCGGCTTGCTGCCGGCCTTTGGCACGCTGGGCGATCATGTGGGGCACAAACGGCTGTTTGTTGCCGGCCTGGCCGTCTTTGGTGCCGCATCGGTTGTTGCCGCTTACGCGCCGGTGGCGTATGTGCTGATTGCCGCCCGGGTCCTCCTGGCTGCCGGCGCAGCGATGATGATGCCGGCGACCCTGTCGATCATCCGTGTCACCTTCGCTGATGAACGCGAACGGGCCATGGCAATTGGCATCTGGTCCGCCATTGCTTCAGGCGGTGCAGGCATTGGTCCGCTTGTCGGCGGCGTTTTGCTGGAGTACTATTGGTGGGGATCGGTATTTCTGATTAACATTCCTGTCGTATTAATCGCCCTGGGTTTTGCCCTGCCGCTTATTCCCGACTTTCGGGGACAAACCGCTAAGCGCTGGGACTGGCTCGGCTCTGTGCAGATCATGACTGGCCTGGTTGCAGTGGTTTATGCCATCAAGGAACTAGGCCGGAGCAACAGCTCGTTTGCAACGGCGCTGGCTGCCACTGTGATCGGCATAATGACAATTACCATTTTTGTCCGCCGCCAAAACCGGCAAGCTGATCCTTTAATTGACTTTACCCTTTTTTGCAATCTCCGCTTTCGTTTAGGAACACTGACCGCTCTGGTGTCAACCTTTGTGCTGACTGGCTCAGAACTGGCTTTTACCCAGCAATTTCAACTTGTCCGCGGCTTTTCGCCTTTAGAGGCCGGTCTGTATACCATGTCGCTGGCAATCGCTTGCTTTTGCTCCAGCTTGTTGGCGGCCTGGCTTCTGCCCCGGGCCGATACGTTGACCATTCAATCATTATCGCTGCTGATCTCAGGCCTGGGACTTGTGGGGTTCCTGTTTGCCCACAATGCTGCGCAAAGTGCGCAGATCGGCTGTTTGCTGATTATTGGTGCCGGTCTTGGCGGGGCTATGACCGCCGCTTCCCACGCGATTATCAATTATGTGCCGTTGTCCCAAGCGGGCACGGCGGCTTCGATTGAAGAAGTGTCTTACGAACTTGGCAGCGTCATTGGGGTTACTGTTTTGGGCAGCCTTTCAACCGCTGTGTACAGTGCCTCGCTGACGGTTGATTCAGCGTTGCCTATGGTTGTACACGATAGCCTGGACGAAGCGCTGCTTGTTGCCGAAGCCCTGCCGGCCGCTGCCGCAGCGTCCCTGACGGCAGCGGCGCAGGCGGCGTTTAATCAAGCTTTCTTAGCTGTCCTGGCCGCGGCGGCAGGTATTCTGTTTTTGAGTGCCCTTGTCATCTGCATTGCCGCGCAACGGGCGCAGAAATCGTAGGGCTTTATTGTATTGACTCTATTCCAGCAATATAGTATAAACTAAATAATGTCAATAGACGAAGAGAGAGGCTGTTAAGCAATAGGCTTTCCATCGGTGCCTTGACGGTGCGGCAGGATGCGAAGCCATGCAGGATCGATAGCGGTTCTGCGAAAGGAGATTTAAATGGGTAAAAAAAAGCAATTAAAGTTAAAGAAAGTCGAACTGGAGCATCTTGACCAATACCATCAACTGTTACGGTATGTTTTTCAGGTAACCGATGACGATCTGCACAAGGTTGGCTGGGAAGAACGGGATATCGCTAACGCCAAATTGCCGGCTTTGGAGCAGGCCGATGTGTGGGGCTGGTTTGACGGCAATAAACTCGTGTCTCAGGTGGCGGTTTATCCATTTCAGGTACGCATCTTCAATACAACCTACGACATGGGCGGCCTTACCGGTGTCGGTACTTTCCCGGAATACTCCAACCAGGGGCTGATGCACAAGTTGCTGTACCAGGCACTGGAAAGCATGAGAGAGAAAAAGCAGTCGATCTCTTACCTGTATCCATACTCTATTCCCTACTATCGCCGCAAAGGCTGGGAGATCATTTCGGATAAAATAACCTTTGAGGTAAAGGATTATCAGTTACCAAAAAATAAACAGGTTGCCGGCGAGGTAGTGCGGGTCGCCATTGAAAGCGACGCTGTCAAAAAAGTATATGAACGGTTCGCCCTGCAAACCCATGGCGCCATGTTGCGCAGTGATTTGGCCTGGAATGAATACTGGCTGTGGGATTTGGACGACCTGATGGCCGCTGTTTATTACAGTGACGACGGGCAGCCGAACGGCTATGTCCTTTATTGGATTGCAGACGAAGTTTTCCACATTAAGGACATGATCTTCGTAAATGAAGAAGCGCGCAGCGGGCTCTGGAATTTTATCAGCGCCCACTTTTCCATGATCGCCAAGGTCGTAGGCAATATTCATACCGATGAGCCGCTGGCGTTTTTACTGGAGGATGCCGATATCAAGGAGGTCATCTCACCGTATTACATGGCCCGTATCGTGGATTTGGAGCAGTTTATCAGCCACTATCCCTTTAAGCCGGCTACCAAAGAGAGGGAATGGACCTTTACCCTGGATGATCCGCTGCCATGACAACGATGCTGTTGGGATATAAGCGGCCGGATTATCTGCATAAGATCGGCCGCATGGCCTGTAAGCCGGAAACGGTGGATATGCTGGAGGATGCAATCGAGCAGCAGACTCCTTATTTCTCAGATTATTTCTAGGGGAACATGGCTTGTACTTTCTTTTACCTGCCTTCATTTACAGGCAGGATAACTGGCAGGTTATTAGAAACTTATATTATAATATTGGGTCAGCGGTTTCGGGATGAGGAAGCCTGAGTCCCGTATTTCTGAGAATGAAACCTGGATATTCAGTTTTTTCAACTGGGATCCTGCTTGAACTGCTGATATTATGTCTGTTCAGAAGAGGAAATAATATGGATTTTGTGCGACAAAAAGTAATAGTCGGGCTTTCGATCTGGCTATATTGGTTTTCGCTTTCTACATACATACCCATTTTGCCGACCTATGCCAAGGACCTCGGGGCCAGTTACCAGATGATCGGCGTCATTCTGGGGTCCTACGGCCTGACCCAGGTGCTGCTGCGGCTGCCTCTAGGGATAATCTCCGACCGGCTGGACCGTCGTAAGGTTTTTCTGATAACCGGTACCATCCTCGGTCTGGCCGGCAGTCTCGGTATGTGGCTGTTTCGTGACATATACTGCTTGCTTTTCTTCCGGCTGCTTTCCGGCATTGCCGCCACCGCCTGGGTGCTGCAGACGGTGTTCTTCGTCCACTGCTATCCGTCGGCCGAGGGCGGTAAGGCCATGGGACTGGTCAATGCCATCGTCAACTCCGGTGAGATGTCGGCGATGTTTGCCGGTGGTCTGGTCGCCCAATACTACGGTCAGGAACAGTCTTTCCTGCTGGCGGCGCTAATCGCTTTGCCGGCCCTGGTATGCAACTGGGTTGTCCGCGAGGTGCCCGCGCAGACGGCGCGGGAGTCAGTTAGTCTGGGCGATATTGTGGCTATGGCCCGCGATTGGTCGCTGGCGCTGCCGTCGCTGTTAGGCATGGTGATCCAGGTTATTAGCTTCGGGACAGTGTTCAGCTTCGTGCCGCTAGTCGCCAAGAACCTTGGTGCCAGCTACACCGAGATCGGCTTACTGCCGATGATTTACTTGCTGCCTGGTATCATGGCATCGCTCCTCAGCGCTACTTTTTTCCGGCGTATTTTCAGCGAGCGCTTGATGGTGACGGGCGGTTTTTTGATGATGGCCGCCGGCTGCCTTGTTATTCCCTTTGTCCCGGATATCATGACCCTGTTTGTGACCCAGGCAATAGCCGGCTTCGCCCGGGGACTGGTTTTCCCAATTCTCATGAGCCTGGGCATCCGTGATATTGCCGGCCACCGTCAAGCCACCGCGATGGGCTTTTTCCAGACCATTTACGGTATGGGCATGTTACTGGGCCCGCTGGTTGTGGGGGCGATAAGCGGCTGGGCGGGCATGGTCTGGGGGTTCGCGTTCGTAGGTATGGCCGGGGTGCTGGGGGCAGGAGCGGCCTGGGCCGCGGTGGCCGTTCGCCGCCGGCCGGAGGAGGTTAAAAGGAGTTTTACCTGATAACCTGCTTTCTCGGCAACTGGAGCTAACGGCCACCCCGCTTTCTATTCACGTTATTCTCAGAGAACTTACGTTCAACTATCCACCGGCGATGAGGTTTGCCGGTATGACAAATGCCTATTTTCAGTTGGTATGCAGGCAGTGGCAGAACGTCAATAATTTGCAGCATAAAACGCCTATCAATCCTTGCAATCATTAGGGTTGTGGGCGTTTTTGGGATGCAGTTTAACTGTTGAAGTCCTAAACGCAGGTAGATAGTGCCAGAGCGCATAACTAAAGGCAAGGGTGTCCGGCGTCAGATGGAATCTGAAGGAATCCTGTCAGTATTTACTGGATTAGGATAAAGTAAGCAAAAGAGCGCCCCTTTGCTTACACCGATTACAAGTCCTTTAACCTGACCCCCATACGCTTCATATGGTGCTGGAGACATTTGTCTGGTTATTATGTAGGAGAGACTGTATTAAGTTGTCCTCGACTTGGAGTCAACTCTAGGTTCGGATGAGAACGTAATCAGGTGATTAAATGAAATATGAATTGCAAATGTAAGTGAACTCCAAAGGTTTGAAAAAGAACACCATGAATGATTTATTTGAGAAAAGAAGATGATGACGGGTATTATTATAAGACAAGTGGCAGTATAACTGGCCGCCGAACTGTGTAATCGACCGAATATTGAGGGACAATGGACCTGGCCCTTGATATTCGAGATTCTTCAACAAAAATATGAGAAGGTCTTTACAATTCATAAAAACTCTGTTAATATAAGTACATATTTTGGATGGAGCAATAGAATAAACAGATGATACTTTAGCTGATCATACTAAATGAAGGCTAAGTTTTTCCTGGAGGAGAAACTTAGCTTTTTTGTTTTATTATATGTTACCGTTCACATATATTTTCCAAAGAGGTGATTTTATTCCTACCTTGCACGAAGTAGCTGCTTTGGCTGGGGTGTCGCGCATGACGGTATCACGCTATATCAATGGTTCCGGTTATGTAAGCGAACAAATCAGATTGAAAATTCAAGAGGCTATTAATCAACTCCAGTATCGTCCCAATCGTATCGCCCGCAGTCTTACAACAGGAACTACGAAGAATATCGCCCTTATTCTGAGCGATATTTCGAACCCTCTGTATACTCTGATTATCAAAGGGGTAGAAGCGCTGGCCTTTGAACATGGCTATAACTTAATTGTTTGCAATACAGGTTATTCGCTGGAACGCGAACAGGAGTATGTGCACACCCTGGTGGACAAATTGGTTGATGGCATTATCATTGCGCCGAGTTGTTTGGGGACTGAACATCTAAAGGAAGTTAAAAGGAAAAATATACCATTAGTATTTGTGGCCCGGAAGGCTGAAGGAATCGCGGCCGATTGTGTAACGTTTGATGATTTTTATGGCAGCTATCAGTTGATTAAGCATTTGACTGAGCTTGGCCACAGACGCATCGGTGTTATTTGCCGCCAGGTTGACCTTAACAATCAGCGCCTGGACGGCTACCAAAAGGCATTGGCTGAAGCGCGCATCCCCTATGAGGAAAGTTTGCTGCAAACCAGCACAGTTGTTGATGAACTTGTCGGTTATGACTGTGCCAGGAATTTACTGGAGCAGCCGCAGCCTCCGACCGCCATTTTTACTACGGTGAACAAATTTGCGGGAGGCACCTTATTGTACTGCCGGCATAAACACGTGGAGATCCCCCGGCAACTGGCACTGGTCTCCTTTGATTCCTTTGCTGAAGTAGATTACCTGATTGTGCCCCAGCTTACCTGTAATATTATTCCGGCTTTTGACCTGGGGCATAAAGCTGCCGAACTTTTATTCTTGCGTATTAATGACTGTTCGCCAGGAAGCTCCTTTAGTGAAATCAGTTTAAAAGGAGAAATGCTTGTCAGGGCATCGACCGTGGCAGCCGGGAGTTAAACTTTGTCCTTTATGTTACCGGTAACATAAAGGGCAAAGAAATAGACGGCAGTGAAATAAAGCTGCCGGTAAAGGAGGATAGATATGAGTAAAGGCATTTCCGCCTGGAAGCTTATTTCCGGCCAGGCCGTGCTATTGGCAGTGCTTCTGATAATCAGTGAGTTTATTGTCCAGCGGGGGATGGTGAGCAATCTGTATTTGGCACCACCATCGCAGGTTATCGGTGAATTTAACGGTTTATTTCAACAAAATCTGATTTTTACTCATCTATATGTAACGTTAACCGAATTTGCATTTGGTTACGCTGCAGCAACGATTTTGGCTGTCGGCATTGGGTTGTTTTTGGTGTTAACCCCTTACGCCGAGAGTTTCTTTAAACCGTTTTTATCAGCGCTGATGGCTATACCCAAGGTTACCATCATTCCGCTGATGACTTTGTGGCTGGGCATTGGCATGGTAAATAAGATGGTTGTTGTTTTTGTTTTTAGTTTTTTTCCGATATTGTTCAATACCATTACCGGCATAAAACATACGGCGGAAAATCATATTAAGGTGGCGCGCGTACTGGGAGCCACCCAAAACCAAATTATCAAAAAGGTTATTTTACCCTCGGCAATGCCCACTATTTTTGCCGGTATGAGGGTGGCTGCCGGTACAGGTCTGGTAGGCGCTTTGTTTGGTGAGATGTTAGCCTCGAAGGAAGGATTGGGCAATATTCTGGTGAAAGCCACCCAACTATATAATACGGCTCAGGTTTTTGCCATTATTGTTATCGTTACCGTTGTTTCGGTATTGATTATTGCCGCTATTGATTTTCTGGAGAAAAAAGTGTTTTTAAAATGGAAATCATTATGAAACTAAAGGAGATGCAAACAATGACAGAGTTTATTAAATACCGGGGTCTATTGCTTGGTCTGGCGAGTTTACTCATAATGGCGCTGGTGAGCGGCTGCGGCGGCCCGGTGAAGCCGGCTGAAGCGCCTGCAGACAGTAAACCGGCCCTGGTTAAAGTGAGATACGCTCCCTATACGGGGTTAAACGGCTTAGCGGCGCGTATGGGTAAGGATAAAGGTTTTTTTGCCGAAGAAGGGATCGATGTTGAACTAATTGAGATGAAAGATTCCATTTCCGGGCTGGCCAGCGGGGATGTTGATTTTGCCGATTCGCCGACTACTAATGCCATTATTGCTGCCGGCCGGGGGGCCCCGGTTAAAATTGTTGCTTCGGCATTTAGAACCAAAGGACCTTTTTATCTGATCAGTAAGCCGGAAATTAAGAAGATTGAAGATCTCAGGGGCAAGAAGATAGGCATCTCCGGTTTTGGTACAGGCCTGGAAGTATATACCCGGGTCATTTTGCAAAAACATGGTCTGACTCCAAATGATGTGACCTTTATTGCCAACGGCAGTCATAATCAGGCGTTTGCCAGCCTGGAGTCAGGTCAAGTGGATGCCACCATTATTCATGAGCCATTTGTAACTTTGGGCGAAACTACAGGCAAAGCCCAGCTTTTGGCCCGGGGCTGGGATTATCTGCCAAATTTTCATACCGGTGTGCTGACCGCCAGCAGTCAATTTATCAATAAGCAGCCTGAGTTAGTAGAAAAAATGATTCGTGCTTATTTAAAATCACAGGAATATGCCAAGAATCATCAGGATGAGTATTTAGATTATGCGATGAAAAGTGTCAAAATCGACAGGGCTGTATTGGCAGCTGCATTAAAAAGAGAAAGTGTTTTATGGGAAAACAATCCTGCTGTCAATGCAGACTCCCTGCATGATACACAGAGGATCCAGCTTGAACAAGGCTTCCAGGAGAAGATTTACGATCTTAGTAAGATTTTGGATGTAAGGTTTATTCCACAAAAATAACCTAGTGTCTTGACCACATTATCTTTTAAGTTTGATGACGGCCAAAATGGCAAATGGCGGCGTCAGCCCTAAAACTAAATTATAACATGGCCAAGACACTAGCAGAGGAGAACAATATGGCTGAGTTTGTTATCAGGCAGGTTTCCAAGGTATATCCCGGCCCTTCTGCCACCAAGAGTTTAGAGGAAATTAATTTAACCATCCGGGACGGAGAGTTTCTCTGTATCCTGGGACCAAGTGGCTGCGGCAAAAGTACGCTTCTTGAGATTTTGGCCGGCTTACAGCAGCCGACCAGCGGTGAAATCTTTTTTAATCAGGAGAAGCTGCAAACACCCAATCCTAAATTAGGCTTTGTATTTCAGGATCCTTCCCTGTACCCCTGGCGGACGATTGCCGATAATGTGGCGCTGGGTTTGGAAATTAAAGGGATCGCCAAGACTGAGCGTAAAGCCCGGGCTGAGAAATATCTGGCGATGGTGGGTTTGCAGGGCTTTGAGAACAAATATCCTCATCAGCTGTCCGGCGGTATGCGGCAACGGGCCGGTATAGCCCGGGCATTGGTCAATAATCCTGAGGTGCTGTTAATGGATGAACCGTTTGGCGCTGTTGATCATTTGACACGCCTGCAACTCCAGAATGATCTTTTGGATATTTGGCAGGCAGAGAAAAAAACCGTTGTGTTTGTTACCCATGATGTTTCAGAAGCCGTTTTCCTGGCCGACAGAGTGGTGCTGTTTACCCCGCGGCCTGGCAAAATTAAAAGAAATTTTGCTATTAAGAATACGCGCCCGCGGCGGCGCGATGACACCGGGTTACTTAACATGCAAAATGAAATTTATATGTCGATTTATGATGTTAAAACCGATGCCGATCTCGAATATATCCTATAATTAATAGGCAAAGTCAGTTGACAATGAACCGGATAGAGAAAGGAGTTGTGAGGTAATGCCGGCAGAAAAAACATTTACCCAGTCTGAGGTCAGGGACATTGTCGATACAATGGCACGTACCCTGGCCATGCTGTACTATTACATGGGCAGTGAAGTGACGGCTCAATTCGGTGTTGAAGGTGAAGCGGCTGTGCGGCGGGCGATTCATAAATATGGGGAGGCCCGGGGGTGCAGGATTCATAAAGAGGTTATGGGTGCAGGACTCCCTTTGACGGTCGAGAACCTGTCCCGGTATTACGACCTGCCGCTACCTTTAGCCTGGGTTTCGGAAAAAATCAGGGTGGAAGAGAATTATCTGGAGAAACAGGTGGTTTATTGCCCTTTTGCCGAACAATGGAAAGAAATGGGCGGTGAAAAACTGGGGCTTATCTATTGCGAGCAGGATCTGTGTATGCGTAAGGGCTACAATAAGGACTTTGATTTGCAGCAATTCACCAATGTGTTAAACGGAGACGCCCATTGTCATACGGTTGTGCAATGGCAGAAAAATGATAAACAGATAGCGGAGGACGGTCATGTTTGAGACGAAGAAAACCGA
Source organism: Sporomusa sp. (assembly GCF_035561255.1). Taxonomy (GTDB): domain Bacteria; phylum Bacillota; class Negativicutes; order Sporomusales; family Sporomusaceae; genus Sporomusa. The sequence continues at coordinate 17,667 of NZ_DATMXX010000341.1, forward strand.
TATTTTAGTCATTGGCGGTGGCGGTGCCGGCATTAAGGCTGCGATTGCGGCAGCCGAACAGGGGCGGCAGGTTGTCCTTCTCAGTAAAGGGCCTTTAGCCAAAACCGGGATTACCCCGGTTGCGGGCGAAGGGATTGAAGGGGCCGTTAATGCCGGTGATTCGGTAGAAATGCATTTTAAGGATACCGTCACGGCAGGACGGGGTCTGGCGGATCAGGACCTGGCCAGAGCTTTGGCCGAAGATTCGGTGGAGCGGATCAAAGAACTGGAGGCCTATGGGGCTAAATTCAAGAAGAAGGACGATGGGACTTTTGCAACCTCCGTCCGTCCGGGGCAAAGCCACTCCCGCAATTTGTTTATTATGGGCGGAGGCTGGGGGCTGGCTGCCAGTCTCCATAAAAAGGTAGCTCAGCTACCCAATGTATTTATTATCGACAGTGCTGTTGTTACGCGTTTTCTGGTCCGGGATGGCCGGGTGATCGGCGTGGTGTATTTAAATACAAACAGTGGAGAAATCCAAGTGATTCAGGCTAAGGCCACGCTTTTGGCAACAGGAGGCTATGAGGAGCTGTGGCCCTTTACGGATACCCCACCTGACGCAACCGGTGAAACGTTGGCTATGGTTTATCAAGTGGGTGCGCAGCTTGTCGATCTGGAAATGGTACTTTATTATCCCGGGGTGGTTGTATATCCGCCGGCGGCCCGCGGCTGGCTGGTACAGTATGAATACATATTGAACCCGGATATTTTGGACGGCCGGGTACTGAACGGCCAGGAAGAAGTGTTTGTTGAGGGTTTTCCCGCCAGGGATGAATTTATAAAAGCCATACGCGAAGAGGTGAAAAAGGGTACCGCCAGCCCTCATGGCGGTTTCTTTGTCGATTTGACGCATTCTAAATATCCGCCGGCGGTGCTCACGGAAAGAATTACAGCCTGGCTGCATCAATTTGGCAACCTGCTTAATGTCGGTATCGATCTTAGAAAAGACAAGCTGGAAATGGCGCCTGCGGCCCATTATTGCCTGGGCGGGATAAAAATTGACGAACACGGCCGGACCAATGTGCCGGGCTTATTTGCCGCCGGGGAAATTACCGGTAATGTACATGGTGCCAACCGCATATCCGGCAATGCATTGTCTGAAACCCAGGTATTCGGCCGCCGGGCAGCTCTGAGTGCTTGTCAGTTCGCGGCCAAGGTTGATTTTTTAGTGGTTGCGGCTGAGCAGGAAGTGCTGACAGAGTATCGTCAGATTGACAAATGGAAGCAGGACAAAGAGTATGCGGTCCGGCCGATTGCTTTAAAATCCCGGCTCAAAACGATTATGGATCAATATGTGGGCCTGGAACGAAATGAAGAAAGCCTGAACACCGGGCTAAGAAAAGTCCGTGATTTGCGGAAAACTTTATCTTTTCTTAAGGTTGTTCCCCACAAGCGTTACTGTTATGAGGTCCAGGAAGCTTATGAAGTGAGGGGCATGCTGGCGCTGGCGGAAATCGTCATTTTATCGGCTCTCGCGCGGCAAGAAACGCGCGGGCATCATTTCCGGACCGATTATCCCCAAACCGAAGCCGAGGGGCAGCATACTTTAATTTCGCAACAGCAAGGTGAGCCCAAAGTCACCGCTATTCCCGTAACCAAGCTCTAATTGGAGGTATATTATGGACATTCGCTTAAGAATATTTCGCTTTAATCCGGAAACCGATTCTCTGCCTTACTATACGACCTATGTATTGCCAGGGGCTGAGGGGCTGACACTGCTGATGGCAGTAAAAAAGGTTTACGAGACCATTGATCCTACACTGGGCTTTCGTGACTACTTTTGTGGACGCGGTTTGTGTGGCAGTTGTCTGATGACTGTGGATGGGGTGGTCAAAAAATCGTGCCATGTTGTTTTGGAGCCGGGCCGGGAATATTTAGTGGAACCAGCCAGAAAGTATCCGGTTATCCGCGATTTAGTGGTTGACTTTGGGGCTGAACGGAAGGCACCGGAAACAGGCAACGTTTTTACAATTGCCCGTTAATTTTAGAGGCTGACTGACAAAAAGCAGAGGCCTGAGAAAAAACGATTGATTTGATACAAAAAGGACAGCGTGCATAGCTGATTGGAAATAACCAAAGGCTGCATTTCTCAGGCGGAGAAGTGGGCCTTTTTGTCATTTAAAGACCATCACAACAGGAGGATATGTTATGGATAGGATAGAGCAACGGATTATTGCAATCATTGATCAGAACAAGGAAAAAATAATTTCTTTTGGCCGGGATATTTATACTCATGCCGAGCTGGGATATAAGGAGTTCCGTACTGCTGCCAAATTCGCGGGAGTTCTCAAGGAACTCAATCTACAGACCGAGGAAGGGTTAGCAATTACCGGCGTCAAGGGATATTTGAAAGGAGGCCGTCAGGAAGTATCACTGGCGTTGATTGGTGAACTGGATGCTCTGAAAATACCCTCCCATCCTTTTGCTAATTCTGAAACCGGGGCAGCTCATTGCTGCGGTCACAATGTCCAGTTGACCGGAGTTGTCGGAGCGGCTTTAGCCTTAAGCAATCCGGAGATAGCCGCAGCTCTCGGCGGTGAGGTCATCTTCTTTGCCGTACCAGCAGAGGAATACGGTGAAATTGAATTTAAGAATCAGCTTAAGGAAGAAGGCAAGATCAGGTATGGTGGTGGCAAATGCGAGCTTATCAGGGTTGGCGCATTTGATGATGTAGATCTGGCGATTGTCAATCATTCCGGGGAGGACGGCATTTCAATCGGCAGCGGTTCATCAAACGGTTTTGTTTCTAAAGTTGTCCGTTATTCAGGGAAAGAAGCACATGCTGCCGCAGCACCCGAGAAGGGTATTAATGCCTTAAATGCTGCTTCCCTTGGTCTGGCGGCCCTGGCTTTTCAGCGGGAAACCTTTCGGGATCAGGATGCGGTTAGGGTACACCCTATTGTGACTAAAGGGGGAAATCTGGTGAATGTGGTCCCCAATGAAGTAGTGATTGAAACCCTTGTCAGGGCCAGGAATGTGGAAGCCATTCTTGATGCCGAAAAAAAGACTGACCGCGCGTTTAAAGCCGGTGCCCAAGCCATTGGTGCAGCCATTGAGATTGCCACTATGCCGGGATATTTACCACGGTTGCCGCAGCCGGCCAGTACGATCCTAATAGAAGCAGCACGAGAGGCAGCGCCGCAGGCTGTTATCCATGAAGCCGATCCGGCCTCTCATAAAACCAGTTCAACCGATGTCGGAGATTTAGAACATGTTTTGCCTGTACTGGGCTTTTACACCGGCGGGGTTGCCGGCGGGGCTCATACCGATAAATTTGCCATAGTGGATGAGGAAGCCGCGTATATCACCACAGCCAAGATTTTTGCCCTGGCAGCCTATAAACTGCTCCGGGATAATGCCGCCAAGGCCAGGGAACTTACCGGGCAATACCGGCCTAAATATACCCGGGAACAGTATATTGACTTTATGGAAGACCTGATTCGTACGGAAAACAAGAACTATAAGGATGAGTGAAGCACAAAGGAGTGAAGCGATAATGTCTACTAAAGAAAATATTGAAGAAATTCAAAAAAAGTTTAATCTTTCCGATGCTGAATACCTCTCTCTGGCGGAAACTGAATTTCGGGCCCGCTTTCGGGAACGCCTGCATCATACTATGGAAATCCAGGTTTATCATGCTGCCTATTACAAAAAAACGTTACATGACAAGCAGACAGAGACCGCGTTGCGTTTGCTTGCCTTATGGGATAAAAGAGGTTTGTCTCATGCATTACCCGATTATGTTTATGCACAAAAACTTCTCGGTTTTGCCAAACTTCTCCTTGCAGGACAGGAGCTCAATTTATCAGACTGGCAGTGGCATATTCTCACCCCGGGAGAACAAACGCTGTTTGATCAGGTCATTTATGAAAGACGTTCGGTTCGCCATTGGGCAGCGGAACGTGTGCCGGAAGAGGTAGTACGAAAGGTACTGGAAACCGGGCTGTGGGCGGCTCATTCCTGCAATCTGCAATCCATCCGCTATCTGGTTGTGCGGGAAGAAAAGATGCCCGGCTTATTTGTAGGAGCGGATATACCCGGAGGTCCGGTACATCTTGTACTGTTACAGGATGAACGGGTCTATGCCGCTAACCCATTAAATCCGGTGCGCAATCGTCTCTTGGATTGCGGCGCGGCTGCGCAGAATATTGTGCTGGCAGCTCATGCTTATGGCCTGGGAGGGGTATGGCTTACCTTTACTGAGGCAATGAGAGAACGTTTAAGAAACCATTTTGATTTACCCGCATACCTCAGTGTGGTTACGTATGTCGATGTCGGCTGGCCAGATCAGACGCCCTATCCGCCACAGCGAATTTCTGTAGAAGAGGCGCTATTGACCGAATTATAAGAGACGGTATGAGCACGGGAATATAGGCGGATTTTAAAGGGAGTGAAAATATGGGCAATGAGATACCTAAACTGACTATTAATAATCTAAAGATACGCTATATTACCAAGGAACACAGCACTCTGGCCATTGATGATATTAGTTTGACGGTGCAGGATGGCGAATTTGTCTCGATCGTCGGTCCAAGTGGCTGCGGTAAATCCACTTTGCTCAAAGCAGTTTCAGGTTTGTTAAAGGCGGAGAGTGGTGAAATATTGCTGGATGGCAGGGCCGTCCAGGGTGTGCCTGACTCAGTGGGGTTTGTCTTTCAAAATGATGCCTTGCTGCCATGGAAAACCGTTGTAGATAATGTGCGGTTACCGCTGGAGGTAAAGGGGCTGAATATAAAGGAGCAAACGGTCCAAGCGGTAAATTTGCTGGCCTCGGTAGGGCTAAAAAACTTTGAACAGTATTATCCTCAGCAGCTTTCAGGCGGAATGAGAAAAAGGGTAGCCTTGGCGCGTTCCTTTGCCTATGATCCTGATCTTTATCTTATGGATGAACCGTTTGGCCCCTTGGATGCGCAGACCAGAGTTAAAATTGGCAGTGCCTTTTTAAAAATGTGGGAAAAGGTAGGCAAGAGTGTACTGTTTGTAACTCATGATATCGAGGAAGCTATTGTGCTTTCCGACCGGGTTATTGTAATGAGCAAGCGGCCCGGCAGAATAAAAGCTGAGTTTACCATCGACATTGAACGGCCGCGTCCCTATTATGATGCGCGGTTTGATGCACGTTTTAAGGAACTGCAGAAGGAAATCTGGGACCAGATTGCGACGGAAGCGTGACATAAGTAAGGTGGTGATGTTTATGGAAGAGGTATTGTCAGAACAACAAAAAACAAAAACAGTGAAAAAAACCAAAGTTTCAGCTCAACAGCAAATTATTTTGGGGAGAATTTTAACCGGGGTGATTGTTTTAAGCCTGTGGCAGGGACTTTCCGGCAGTGTTATTAAAGAGACTTGGATCAGTCAGCCGTCTTTGATTATTAAGCGGCTAATTAAAATGACCATGGATGGCAGTTTGTGGTTTCATCTTAGTATCACGCTGGAAGAAATGCTGATTGGTTTGATTGTCGGCATGGTAGTGGGGGCTGCTTTGGGAATAGTAATGGCAAACAGTGGCAAAGTACAGCATTATTTTTCGCCGTATATTATGGCCTTATCCAGTTTGCCGCGGGCGGCGCTGGCACCGTTATTTGTGGTTTGGTTTGGGATTGGTCTGTATTCAAAAATTCTCATGGTAGTTATGATGGTGGTGTTTGTTGCCTACTATAATGCCTATGAGGGCATACGTAATATTGATAACGATCTTATCCAAATGATGAATTCTTATAAGGCAACCAGAATGCAAAAACTCCGGTGGCTAATTTTGCCGTCTATCGCTCCCTGGGTTATGAACAGCTTGAGACTGGGTATCGGCACTTCGGCTATCGGGGCAGTGATTGCCGAAATGGTAGGGGCCAATCGTGGTGTCGGCTACTATATCAACTATGCCTCGGCCTTGATTGATACCACAGGCATTTTTGCCGGGTTGTTTGTTATTATGATCGTGGCGGTTATACTGGATCAGATTATTGTATTGATTGAAAAAAGTATCTTTAAGTATCGCATACCGAATGAATAATACAAATGCTGAAAGGTGAGGAGAAACTATGAAAAACCTAAACAAAATAATTACCATAATACTTGCGGTTGTGCTGACCATGATGGTGGCAGCGTGCGGCAGCGAAAAGCCTTCAAACCCGGCAAACGCCAGTACACCGCGCAAAACAATTAAAATCGGCATGGTGGGTCAGACAATCGGACCGGTAGGAGTAGCCATTAATGATGGTTCCTACAAAGCAGCCGGGCTTGATGTGGAATTTGTATCCTTTAACTCCGGGGCCGATGCCGCACAGGCGTTGGTAGGCGGCAGCCTGGATGTATTCCAGGGCGGCTATGAACATGTGCTCAATCAGATCAATAACGGCTTGGGTGTCAAAGCCTTTGCGCTCTTAAACAATGGATCCAGTTATCAGTTATTGGTTCACAGGGATTCACCACTACAGCAAGTGGCTGATGTAAAAGGCAAGGTGTTAGGGGTAACCAAGGCCGGCAGCCTATCTGATACCACCCTCAAAGAAATATTAAGAGAAAACAAGATTGACACTGTTAAAGATGTGCAAATCGTCAATGCCGGTACCGGTGCCACCATGTCGGCTGCGCTGGAATCGGGGAAAATAGCTGCAGGCATGGTCTCAGAACCTACCGCCTCCGCTATGACGGCTACCGGCAACTATAAAGTGTTTGTGGATCCGACTTTTGATACAGCCGGGCTGGTGCTGATCGGTAAACCGGAATGGGCGAAAAACAATGCGGAAACCTTAAAGTTGTTTTTGTCTGTGACGAAAAAAACGGCGGAAAAATCCATTGCTGACCCTTCCTATGCCACCAAAGCGTTAAAAGCCTGGTATCCAGATCTGGATGATAAAGTGCTTACCAGTGCGGTCGTAAATATTTTCAAAAGAGTGCCTGCCAATCTAAAGGTAACAAAGGCAGGTACCAATCAAGTACTGCAGACGCAGATAGCTGCCAAAATTATTTCTAAAGAAATCAGCTTTGAACAAGGGGTAGATCTTTCGTACCTTCCGTAAATAATCACAGCAAGGCCTGCACCTTTGCGGCAGCGGGCCTACAGGGATAATCTGTCAATAATCGGTTCTTGGAGGGAAAGATTATGCAAAAAGGTTTAAGAGATTTTCTCAGGATTCTTGAACAAAATGAGGAATTGGTTGTAGTCAATAAAAAAGTTAATCCGCTGCATGTATCGGCCTTAATCAGCGATTCGAATAAAGCTGTTTTGCTCCGGGATGTGGACGGATATGATATGCCGATCGTCGGCGGCCTGGTCCGCGATACACGCAAAATAGCCTTAGGCCTGGAGTGCCGTCATGATGAAATTGCACAGCGTTTATCGAATGCCATACAAAATCCGGTGGAAACAGTGATCGTAAAAGATGCTCCTCTCAAGGAAATTATTATTGGTGAAAAAGATATTGATTTGACGTTACTGCCACAAATTATGCAGCATGAAAAAGATGGCGGTCCTTATATCGGTTCGGGTGTGCAATTTGCTGTTCATGAAACCTGGGGAAAAGATGCCGGCATTTACCGGCACATGTTCCGTACCCAAAATACTATGGGGGTGGATTTTAATTCTCCCAATGATATCCGTTTGTTTTACTCTGATGCCTATGAAAAGGGAAAACCTTTGGAAATGGCTGTGGCTATTGGTTTGCATCCCATTGAACTTTTGGCGGCTGATTGCAGCGCGGCTACTGGTCTGTACGAAATGACTATTGCCGGTGGTTTACGAAAAGAGCCGGTAGAAATGATTCCTTGCGAAACGATTGATGTGGAAGTGCCGGCTAATGCCGAAATCGTGCTGGAGTGCGAGGTTCTGCCGACCGGCTGGACAACCGATGAAGGGCGTTATGGAGAATTTCATGGAATTTCCGGTGATGTAAAAAAGAATCCGGTTGTGAAAGTAAAGACTATTACCCGGCGTAAAGATGCCATCTTTCACTCCTTAATTATGCCCTGGGAGGTATACGGCCTTGGGGCGCCAAACCGTGAATTGCAGGCCTATAATATTTTAAAGGCAGTGCGACTGCGCCCTAAAGCTATTCGTACGACGGTAGGTTCCTGCAACTTCTTTGAACTCATTGTAGCTCTTGACAACCCCAAACCGGGTGAAGGCAAAGCGGCCATCACGGCTCTCATGGCCATGATGGGGGTTAAACTAATTACCGTAGTGGATGATGACATTGATATTTATGACGATGAACAGGTTCGCTGGGCTGTGGCATTAAGAATGCAAGCCGATAAAGATGTTTTAATTGTAAGCAATTTGCAGGCAAAGCATGTCGATCCTTCAGTTCGCTCTTCCGAATTGCCCAAAGGGCAAATGCCGACTACCAGTAAAATGGGAATTGATGCTACCATTCCGGTCGGTATTCCGCGCAAGGCTTACGAGCGTCTTCAATATTTCAATCCTGACAATGTACATCTGTCAGATTATCTGGACTAAGGGGGAGTAGAGATGGAAATCACAGCATTATCCAGGGAAATTGAAACTTATATTACAGCAGAACCGCGCTTTTTTGCCGATGTTCTCAGAAAATTTAAGACTAATCCTTATAGAAATATACTGTTAGCCTGGGCAATCATTCGGGAGAAGAATATTTTGCAACGCAACGAGGAAGGTCATTATTTAATTAATGGTATAGATGCTGTTAAAGACTAATGCTTTGAGAATGAGGCGAGGCGGTCCATGATTGAAATCAATAAAACACAGGGCGACATAAATATAAGCTTGCAGGCGATCGCGATGGGCAGTCAATGGAACATAGTTATTACCGGAGGTGCAGCCCATTTGGGAGCTGTTGCCCTGGCTATTCCCCGTCTTAGCTTATCCGGTTCAGGAAAAATCAGCGCATCTGCATCGGTATTAAGTGTCACCGGGCATATGGATGACGAAATTGCCAGACCGGCTGCTCTGTTTTTTGCTAAAGAACTGAATCAGTCAGTGGTTGTCAGTTGTGGCATTCATTATGATCAAATATCGGCAGAAGCAGTGCAGCGTATAAAAAAGCTCGTGGAAGAAACTCAGACAGAGTTCCTGGAAAAGATACGTATATAAGATGATGAAGCAGTTGCTATAGGGGAAGGGAGCCGTACTATCTAATGAAACTAATTGTTGGAATAACCGGCGCAAGCGGATCAATCTATGCACAATCACTTTTAGCGGCATTACATGATCTTTCAATAGATATAGCAGTTATCATGAGCAACATGGGACAAAAGGTGATGGAATATGAGTGCGGTATCACATCGACAGAATTTGCCAAGAAATATACAATTTATAATAATAGTGACCTGTTTGCGCCTGTAGCCAGCGGCTCACAGAAATGGGACGGCATGATCATTGTGCCTTGTTCGGTGAATACCATGGGGGCGATTGCCAATGGAGTAGGCGATACGCTCTTGCTGCGGGCTGCTTCCGTAACCCTTAAGGAAAGCCGTAAACTGCTGCTGGTGGTTAGAGAAACACCGCTCAGTCTTATCAATCTGGAGAATATGTGCAAATTGGCCAGAGCTGGCGTCTGCATCATGCCAGCGTCACCTGGGTTCTACAACCGCCCAACAAAAATTGAAGATATTGTAGACGGAATGATCAGCCGTATACTTGATCAATTTAACGTTGAACATAGTATAGGACAACGTTGGCAGGAGCATGGGACGGGGAGACAGGTTCCTTGTCCCAGTATAAAGCTATTTTAATATATTTGGAGGAAGGCCCTCCAAACCGCCATTTTTCTGGACACTATGGGTTGGCAGCAACAATCACACTGTGTAAGTCGACCAAACGACAAGAAAGGTGAGATGCAATAATAACACTTTTATACTGAATTGAATCTATAGCCCGATCCCCATATTGTTTCAATGTACTCAGGATTCGAAGGGTCTTTTTCAACTTTTTTTCGTATTTTTTGTATATGGACAGCGACAGTTGCGGTATCGCCAGAATACTCGTCACTCCATAGGGTATTAAAGATATGCTCTTTGCTAAAAAGGATGTTTGGATTCGAGGCAAGAAAAACTAAAAGCTCGTATTCTTTTGTTGTCAATTGAATTTCTTCCCCGTTCATAAAAACCTTATGCGCTGCCGTGTTGATTTCCAACCCTCTATGTTGTATTACTTCTAGGGCAGCTATATGGCCTTTGAGCCGTTCATATCTCTTAACATGGGCTTTGACCCTAGCCGTAAGTTCAGCCGGGCTGAAGGGTTTGGTTAAATAATCATCCGCCCCGAAATCTAAGCCTCTGATCTTAGCGATATCTTCATCTTTGGCCGATACAACAATGATCGGTATCTCCTGATTTTTCCTGATTTCTTTGATGATTTCGTAGCCGTCTTTATGCGGGAGCATCAGATCCACGATAACAACGTCGTACATACCCGAAACGGCCTTTTTTAGTCCCTGCAACCCGTCGCCAGCGATGTCCGCTTTATAGCCGTTTAATTGCAGATAATCTCGTTCAAGTTCAGCGATATCCATGTCGTCTTCAATAATCAGGATGCGTTTCATTGATAATCCTCACCTTCACTGTTACGTAAAATCGGGAGCATAATGGTAAAACAGGTGCCTTCGTTTTTGATGCTGGAAACGGTAATCTTTCCTCCTTGAGCCTCCACGAGTTCCTTAGCGATCGCTAGTCCCAAGCCTGTGCAAGAAAAGCCTTTGGGGCGTTCCGTTTCAATGCGGTAAAACCGGTCAAAGATAAATGGAAGTTTATCTTCAGGAATACCCAGTCCGTTGTCTTGGACGTCAAGGCAGACAAAATCATTCTGCCGATAGAGCTTAACCTGTATGGACAAATCAGTTTCAGGTCCATGTTGTACGGCATTGCTTATGAGGTTGTTAAACGCTTGGTGGAATCTTTTGCCGTCAAACTTTATACAATAATCAGCAGCTAACTGCACGGTATACTCCGCTCGAATATTTCGTTCTTCCAGGTCGAACCTGTATTCCTCCATGAGATCATCCATAAATGCCCGGATATGGATATCTTCATAGTGAAAATCCAGTTTCTGCATATCCAATTTCGAGAATAAGAAGAGGTCATCAATCAGTTTATTCACGTAAATACTATTCTGGTGGATTGTTTTCAAGTATTTGTTTTTATGTTCCGCCGAGGTGGCCGTTCCGTCCAATAATGCTTCTATATAGCCTTGGATTGCGGTTATTGGTGTCTTCAAGTCGTGGGATATATTGGCGATAAGCGCCTTCCGATTTTCTTCGTATTCAGCCTGCAGCTTTTCACTTTCCGACAATTTTGCGGTCATTTCATTGAAAGACTCGATCAAAAAGTCGAGATCGTTTGGCTTATCGTACGCAATCTTTATGTCGTAGTTCCCCTTGGCGACTTCATCCAGCCCTTGTTTTAAGTTTTCCATGGGCTTGAATATTCTTTTATCCAAGCGCAACAGGAAGAAAAACTGGACGATCTCTTTCATAATAATTAAAGCTGCAAAGAAAATGCCGATTCCTTTGAAGCCAACCCAGCTAAATAATAAATAGAGGATGATCAGGGTAAACAACAAGGCAGTGGGGCGAAGGTAGCGGAAATATCTGTAGTGTCTCAGGAAATCATGGGAATGTCTATGGAGATCATCCAGCTGCCGGAATTTTTCGGGAAATTCGCCGCGACGACTTTGTTCTTTTGGGCCAAAATATGCATGGCGTTGCCGCCTGTGTCTGAACATAATACCACCTGTCAATTTTTTCTGTAGTAGTCGCTCATAAGATCATTATATTGTATAGGGATGTAGGACGCAAAATATCCTGCGATCTACATCCCTATATACATTTTCTGATCAAAACTGCAGGCGCACACGGGACGTTATGGCCCGTTGCTTGCAGACCTTCTTGCAGGCGCCGCAGCGCCGGCAAGAATATTTATCAACCTGCAGTGCACTTGTCTCAGCCAATTTAATCGCCTTTACCGGGCAGATAGCCATGCACCGATCGCAACGTATGCAACGTTCGGGGTGGATACAATATTCCTTCCTAAGATTCATGCGTTTTCACCCTGCTTGGCCGACAAGGACAATTCAGCCCGGACCGTCAGATCGTGCGGCGCATTCTGCTCGTCTTTTTGAGTCCCAACAAGGGTGATCACAACTTTTTCGACTTCGGAAATTTTATTGATGAACATGTTAACTACAAAATCGAGATGATCTGCCGCGTTGAACTCTTTTAAGAAGCCGTGTCCGTGACGCTGTGAAGCACCCGCCCGGCTCATTTTTTCGCGCAGCAGCGCTTTGGTGTCTTCAGGCAGATCATCGGCGTTAAGCGATATGATGGTTTTTCCCTCTTGCTCTTCGGCATGTAAGGCGGTTAAGATGCTCAAGGCAAAGGCGAGCCTCGAAAGTTTGCCCTTTAGCCCTTGGCATTCGACGGCATGAGAAGGGTGCAGGTGCTTGATGAATTCATGGTGTTGGTATTCTCCCGTGTGAGGTATGGTGAATTCGAATTCATTTCGAAGCAAAAATAGTTGAGTCTCGTCTTTGTGTACCTGTACTGTTAGAGTCCCATTGAAAGCCTCTTTGTTTTTCATTGCTTTAACCACATCATACAAAACTTTAATCTTGTTCATAAAATAAATAACCTCCTAACTCTTGATGAGGTTATTAT
>NZ_DATMXX010000342.1:0-42602 GCF_035561255.1 Sporomusa sp.
ATATAAAAACAGGAGGTGAAAATCCTATGATTCATCGCTTATTTGTCCGGTTGCTACTATGCGTAATGGGGAGTCTGATCTATCTTTCTTTAACAATGCCCGGGGCATTGGCTGAATCCAGAACGCTGCCCAAAGATACCAAACTTCATCCGCAGGGCTGGAGTGTTGGTGACTTCATCAAATTCAGGAAAAATACTACAGTCAGCTTAAATGAACTCGGAGAAGTTGTTTCCGGGACATTGGACAAGGATACATTGCTGCCGCCCCGCGGCGGGGACCGGGTGATTAATGATTATTACTCTACAACTGTCCACGCGGATATTAGCCCGTATTTTCACCGTTTTTACTACCGGCCGTTTATTGGCAGGGACTATAATGTGGTTATTCCCGGTTATGGGCACCTGTTATATAAAGGCGGCACTATTGTCACCTTTAGTGAACAGGGCGACATTATCTCCGGAACAATCGCCGACAAGGCGACTATTCGCTTAGTTGCCGGCAGATATGGGTTTGTGACATTTAAAAGCGATACCGTTCTGGTTTTTTATCCTTCTGGTGCGATTGTATCCGGTGTCTTGGATGAGGATACCTACCTGCGGCCGGTTGGCTGGCAAAAGCTGCTTACTGGAGATGATACAGCCGGGTTTATTAAATTTAGCAAAGACAAAACGGTTACCTTTAATGAAACCGGAGAAGTGGTTGCCGGAACAGTAAAAGATGCTACGACGCTGCTTAACGGACAGGAAGCCCGTCTGGTATTTCCCGCAGGCTCGCTGGTGGAGTTTAATGAACTAGGCGCAAATACAAGTCATGATAAATTTGAGCAAAGTATGCCATAGTTTTATTGTAACAAAGAATAATAGACAGCTCCAGGGGGCGAAACCCTGGAACTGTCTAATTATACAAGGAGGAGGATATGCTAAGTTATTCAACAGATTGAACTTTAAAGCCGTGAGTTTCAATGGCTCTGGCAAGTTCACGTTCGGTATATTTGTGGTGGTTAAAGGATAGGGATAAAACATTATCGCTAATATTGACATCGTTCACTGTTTCCATTGCTTCTAATGATTGTTTTACCTGACTGATGTCACCCATTTGGGCAAGTGTAAATTTCGCGTTGATTTGGCACATGGTATGCACCTCCTTTTTAAATTTTTGAGTAAAAAATAAAAACCACGAAAAAGCTGGTCATTCTTGACCAATCCCCTTCATGGTTGTGCTACCGACTGTCTAATTGTCTTAATAATCGATAATTCATAGCATTCATGCTATTTGAGATTAGTATAGACCATATTTGCTAAAATGACAATACTAAATTAAAAAGAAAGATAAATTTTTCACTATTTACAAAAAGCTGGCACCATTGTACAATAAGTGAGAGGAATAAGAGTTTGAAAACTCTATCAATACAATTATAGTAGGACCTTAAAATAATAATTAGGCATGAAGCCATTGTGGACGTGAAGTCTGCTGGTTTTCATGCCTTTTTTTATGGGGATTTTTATGGGAATTTAGGAAGGGTAGATGTCTGGCAGGGGTTATGTTTGAAATAACAAATTACAAGGGAGAGGTAAACATGTCGGAAACAACAAAACCGTTTCAAAAGTTTAAAAGGTATGCTGCATTACTCATTTCTTTAATACTTCTGGTGAGTTTGCTTGTTGGCTGTGGGGCGCAGACAAGCCAGGCTCCGGCCAAAGAAAAGGTATTGAATTTTTCCTGGGCGAAAGATATTGGCGCTTTAAACCCGCATATGTATAATCCTAATCAGATGTTTGCGCAAGCCTTAGTGTATGAGTCCTTAGTCCAATACAGTGATTCGGGGAAAATTGTTCCCTGGTTGGCTGAAAGCTGGACAATCTCTCCAGATGGTAAAGAGTATGTATTTAAACTGCGAAAAGACGTAAAGTTCTCTGATGGCACTGTCTTTAATGCGGCGGCTGTCAAGAAGAATTTTGATGCAGTACTGGCTAACAATAAACGTCATGACTGGCTGGCATTTATTCGACAAATCAAAGAAACACAGGTTATTAATGACAATACCTTCAAGCTTGTGCTTAAAGATGCGTATTATCCTGTGTTGCAGGAGTTAGCACTAATCCGCCCTATTCGCTTTCTGGCACCTTCGGCCTTTCCTGATAACGGCAATACGGGCGAGGGCATCAAAAAGCCGGTTGGTACAGGCCCCTGGGTGCTAAGTGAATATAAACAAGGCGAAGTGGCGGTATTTGTTCGCAATGAGCATTACTGGGGAACAAAGCCCAAGGTCGATAAATTAGTAGTAAAAATAATTCCTGACAGTGAATCTCGCGTTGTTGCGTTTGAAAAGAAGGAGCTTAATCTGCTCTATGGCAATGGCAGTATTAGTCTGGATGCTTTCAAACAACTGCAGGCTTCCGGCAAATATGAAACCAAGCTGTCTGAGCCGCTGGCAACCCGGGTCCTAGCCATCAATTCTAACAAAGGCGTGACTAAAGAGCTCAAAGTCCGGCAAGCCCTGCAGCATGCTTTTAACAAAGATGCCTTTGTTAAGGGTGTCCTCTTTGGCACTGAGCATAAGGCCGATACCCTGCTTGCCACAAACTTCCCCTACTGTAATCTAGGTTTAAAACCTTATGAATATAGTGAAGATAAAGCAAAAGCGCTGCTGGACGAAGCTGGCTGGAGAGTAGTCCAAGGCAAGGAATTCCGCGAAAAAGACGGACAACCACTTGAACTGGAATTCTGTTTTGAAAGCACGAATGCCATCCAAAAGTCTGTCGCCGAAGTGCTTCAGGGCGACCTTAAGAAGATTGGGGTAAAGGTTAAACTTACTGGCGAGGAACAGGGGGCGCTTGATCAACGGCAAAAAGACGGAAACTTTAATATTATTTATGGCGATACCTGGGGCGCGCCCTATGACCCGCATTCCCTGGTGGGATCGATGCGCGAGCCGGCTCATGCTGATTATCAGGCCCAACTAGGCCTTCCTATGAAGGCTGAGATTGATAAGCTGGCTACAGAAGTACTGGTTAGCACCGATGAAACCAAGCGGCAGGAGTTGTACAAACATATCTTCACAACGCTTCATGAACAGGCCGTATATTTACCGCTGTCTTACCTGGCCAATCTTGCTGTCTATCCTAAAAATGTGACTGGCGTTACCTTTATGGGAAGTCAGTATGAGATTCCTTTCGGAAACATCGATATCCAGTAAATTATTTAGAATTGAGGTAGGCAGCATGTTTGATTATATTGTCAAACGCCTGCTTAGCCTAATCCCGGTACTGGTGGGTATCTCAATTATTACGTTTCTCATATTACGCCTCACGCCGGGTGATCCGGCGGAGGCGTATTTGAGACTCTCCCAGATCCCGCCGACAGAGGCTGCAGTAGCAGCAGTCAGGGAGGAATTTGGCCTTGACCGCCCGCTTGTTGTCCAGTATGGGGAGTGGCTGGTAAAGGCACTCACGCTTGACTTTGGTAAATCATATGCCACACATAGACCTGTGTGGGACGAAATGATGTTCTTGCTGCCGGCGACCGCTCAATTAGCCGGTGTATCATTACTTTTTACACTTATCATTAGTATTCCGATGGGCATTTTTTCAGCACTGTACAAAGACGGCTGGTTTGATAATTTCTGCCGGTTAATTGCCTTTACCAGTGCGGCTATGCCCAATTTTTGGCTTGGTTTTATGTTGATGTATTTCTTTGCACTTAAACTTGACCTTGTGCCGACTTTGGGGCGGGGCTCGTGGGAGCATTTCATTCTTCCAGCGATAACGCTCTCATTTAGCTATATTGCCACCTATATCAGGCTCCTGAGAACAAGCATGCTGGAGAACCTGGATCAGCCGTTTGTTCTGTATGCCAGGGCCAGGGGGCTAAAAGAAAGCTGGATTATTGGCCGGCATGTACTAAAAAACGCCATGCTGCCTGTTGTGACCGCACTTGGGATGAGTATCGGGCATTTACTGTCCGGCTCAGTAATTGTGGAGAGTGTGTTTGCCTGGCCAGGGATTGGCCGGTTTTGCGTGTCCGCTATTTTGAACCGGGATTATCCGGTTGTACAGTGCTTTGTACTAATGATGGCTGTAGTTTTTGTAATAGCGAACCTGCTTGTTGATATTGCCTATGCCTGGCTTGACCCGCGGATTCGCCTGAAAGGGGAGTCATCATGAACACAATGGCAGCAGCGTTTTTTCAGAAACTTGAGATAAAACGCAGTCTAGTGGTGTTTGGCCTGCTGATTATAGTGTTTAATATCTTTTTGGCTATTTTTGCACCGTCTATAGCACCACATGATCCAAACGATGTGTCTTTAGAACGAAAATTGATGCTGCCTGATGCGGAGTATCCTCTAGGGACTGACCACCTTGGTCGCTGTATGTTATCCCGCCTTATTTACGGCGCCAGAGTTTCACTGGGGGCAGCCTTTGCTGTTATGTCAGTAACTCTTGCAATTAGCACTGTGGTAGGGGCCGTGTCAGGTTACGCCGGCGGCAGGGTTGATGCTATTATTATGCGGCTATGTGATATATTCTTGGCATTTCCCAGTCTTATCCTGGCATTAGCTTTAGTTGGGGTAATGGGGCCCGGTTTACCCAACGTAGTCCTGGCTATGGCTCTTTCCCAATGGGCCTGGTATGCCAGAATGATTCGGGGTATGGTACTCAGTCTGAAGGAAAGAAATTATGTTCTGGCTGCTAAAGTTGCCGGAACGTCACAATCCATGATTATTGCCAAGCATGTTTTACCGAATATTCTTCCCCAGATTGCGGTGCTTGCTACCCTTGATGTTGGCTGGGTTATCTTACATATTGCCGGGATGTCCTTTTTAGGCTTAGGGATTCAACCGCCCACACCGGAGTGGGGAGCTATGATTAATGACGGTCGCCAATTTTTGCGGGGATATCCCTCGCTGATGGCCTATCCGGGTTTTATGATTTTGAGTGTAGTAATGGCTTTTAATCTCCTGGGTGACGCCTTGCGGGATATGATTGACCCTATGGAAAAACGATAAGAAAGGCGGAACAGTGTATGACGAAGCAACCACTGCTTGCGGTAGAAGGCCTGGAGGTTATTATTAAACGCAAAGAAACGGTTATGCCTGTACTGCAACAACTTAGCTTTCAGATAGAACAGGGTGAAGTTTTTGGGTTGGTAGGCGAAAGCGGCTGTGGTAAAACACTGACCTGCCTGTCAATTTTAAATCTCTTGCCTGCAGGCATATCACAGACAGGTGGCCATATACGGCTTGCCGGGACAAGTCTTGATGGCCTGGCAACTGCAAAATGGCGGGAACTTCGCGGTGATAGAATTGCGCTAATCATGCAGAATCCGATGAGTGCCTTTGATGCCATTCGTACAATTGGTGATCACTTTATCGAGACTCTGCTCGCCCACGGTAAAACTGACACCCGGGCTGCCCAGGTGGCTGCGATAGAATATCTGGAAAGAGTGGGGCTGCCGGAGGCTAGATTATTGCTAAGGCAATACCCTTTTGAATTAAGCGGTGGTATGCTGCAGCGCGTTATTATTGCCATTGCTTTGGCGCAGCAACCGGATCTTATTATTGCTGATGAACCAACCACTGCTTTGGATGCTACCGCGCAGGTTCAGATTCTTGACCTTTTGGCTGAAGTCAGGCGTGAGTTTGGTACAAGTATTCTGCTAATCTCACATGACCTGGGGGTCATTGCCCGTTTGGCAGATTCAGTAGCTGTTATGTTTGGTGGGCAAATTGTTGAACAAGCATCTGTTAGCGAACTATTTGCCCAGCCTCTTCATCCTTATACCCAGTCACTGATGAATGCACGGAACCGTATTGGCTTACCGCGCCGAAAACGCCTGTCCCTGCTACCGGCAGCGGCGATTGAGGCGAGTTCTTCAGCCTCCGGCTGCGGTTTCTCCGGACGCTGTCCCCGGGTTAGTCCGGTTTGCCGTATAACATTTCCGAAGCAAGTGACGGCTAATGCCAGCGGGCACTGGGTGCGCTGTCTGGACATAAACGGTGCTCAAATGGGGGTTGTTTAATGGCAGTAACCCAACCACTGCTTGAATTACGGGGAGTCAGTAAGCACTTTCATGGTGGTGGCATCTTCAAGCAGGGAAGGAAGGTTCAGGCGAATAAGCAAATAACCCTTTCCCTGGCGGCAAGGGAGTGTCTTGGTCTTGTCGGAGAAAGTGGCTCTGGTAAGAGCACTTTGGGCCGTATTATTCTGGGAATTGAGAAGCCTGATTGTGGGGAAGTGCTCTTTCAAGGGGTTAATTTATATGGTAAGGATAAAACGGCCATCAGGGAAGTGCGCCGCGATCTGCAGGTAGTATTCCAAGACTGCTTTAGTTCGGTAAATCCGCGCAGAACTGCCGGGGCGAGTATTGCTGAACCGCTAAACAATTTTGCCCGCTTAAACCTCCGCGACGAGCTTCGGGTAGTGGGGGAGTTATTAGAGCTTGTCGGGCTTAAGGCGGAGGATGCTTCTAAGTACCCGCATCAATTCAGCGGCGGGCAGCTGCAGCGGGTATGTATTGCCAGAGCAATTTCATTGCGGCCGAAGCTGATTGTCCTTGATGAGGCAGTCAGCAGCCTGGATGTATTAGTACAGGCTCAGATCCTTGATTTATTGTCTGATTTGCGGGATGAGCTCAACATGTCATATATTTTCATTTCACATGACCTTGCGGCAGTAGCCCATTTGGCCGACCGGCTGGCCGTTATGTGTTTAGGTGAGGTTGTGGAGAGGCTGGACAATATAGATGATATCAACTGTCTTACCCACCCGGTGTCTAAGGCGCTTTTAGCTGCTGTGCTGCCTGCTCAACCGGTAGGGAGCTCAAGCTGACAACTCACCCGGGTTTGTTTAGGTGACGCAAGCTGAGAATCTTAAAAATAGGGAGAAGGTTGATTATGGAGATTAAGTATAATGATTGGTGCATCCGTAGGATTACCCCGGCTGATATCGGGCCGACACTTGATTTTATTATTCCTATGTTGTATGAAGTATACCCCAGTATAACCGGTGTAGCTGATCGCTGGGATTTGGCACATATGGAAGAAGCTTATATTTTACCGGAGAATGCAGCCTTATTTGCTGCTTTTGATGTCAACGGTACAGTGGCCGGAACTGTGGCCATCAGGCCATATGATGACCGGATTGCCGCCGTAGAGGGGTGTTATGATATCCGGGTTACAGCGGAGCTATCGCGATGTTATGTGAAAAGCTCGCTGCGCCGTAAGGGGATTGCCTGCCAGCTGGTGGCTGCTATCAGAGAATATTGCCGGGTACAGGGGTATCAGACTATTTGTCTTCACACCCACAAATTTCTGCCTGGCGGCTATCCGTTTTGGCTCAGTCAAGGCTTTCTGATCCGACAGGAAAATACAGATGAGCTTGAAACTGTATATATGGATAAGGATATTCGCGCTACAGTGAAACTGTAGCGTTTTTCCATTTATGGAAATTATTCTGCTGAGGAGCAGGATTTTTTGAATTGATAACGAATAAATGTATTTAGAATAAATTGAATATTTAGTCACTCCGACCTGATTATCTAATCAAAAATATGATAATCAGATCGATGGTTTTAGCCGGGAAACTGGTAGGCCTCCCGATAAGAAAGGAGTATGTGCTACCTATTATGAGGACAGGGTGCTCGCTTCTTTGGGCGGACTCTGTTTTTTGTTGCTATGGGTTTACTCGCTCACGCTAGTCAAAAGTAACCTGGAATCAAAATATCAAGAACAGGCAGGTGAGTATATGAGTTTTTATGTCGAAACCAGTACTAATTACATTTCTGACGCTTGGCAACAATTTACCACGGCTATTCCTAATACCGACAAAGCCTATGATTATTCCATTAGAACCGAAATTCTCGACTCATGGATGCGATGTCGCCATGTCCGGGTTAATCCTAATGATCTCTGTATTCATTCGCAGCTTGACAGTATCAGTCTGCGGGTGATGCTAAGGGAAAACCGGGAGCTTATTAACATTGCTAAACCATTTATGACCAATCTGTATGAGGTAGTCGAAGGGTCCGGTTTTGTTGTGGTGTTAACAGACAGGCGTGGGTATATTATGGAATTGTTTGGTGATGAGGATGCATTAACTAATCCGATGACAGTAAGTTTTTTTCGCGGTGCCAGCTGGAGTGAATCGCAAGTAGGTACAAATGCAATTGGGACCGCATTGGTTATAAAAAAACCTATTCAGGTATCAGGTTCTGAACATTACTGTTTTGAACATCACTCGTTGACCTGCTCTGCGGCCCCGATTCTTGATGCACATGGCGAGGTTCTGGGAATCCTGGATGTTTCCGGGGCGGCAACGGCTGCCCACCTTCATACCTTGGGCATGGTTGTGGCAGCAGCGGAGGCAATCATGGCTCAAATTAGTATTCAGAAAAAGAACAATGAATTAAGCGTAATTAATAATCGTCTTACCAATATCTTCAATACGATGTCAGATGGTGTGATATTAGTTGATAAATTTGGTGTAATTAGTGAACTAAATCCGGTAGCAAAACAGATTTTGGGCTCTGGTCTAAATAAAACTGAGGTGAAACCAGGAATTCAAGTAGAGAGTATTTTAGGGACTAAAAACGCGCTTATTGAAAAAATGCTAAAACGTAAAGAAGCGTGTGCTGAAGTGGAAATTATGCTGGATACCAGTCAGGGGCTGATTCATTGCCTGGCCTCAGGCGAAACGGTTACCGATGCGCAAGGGACAGTAACCGGCGGGGTTATTATTTTGCGTCCCATCAAACAGATTCAAAGCCTGGTAAACCGGTTCAGCGGGCATTACGGGACTTTGCAGTTTAGTGACATAATTGGCGGGAGTAAATCCCTGCTGGAAGCCGTCAGGGTAGCATCTCTTGCTGCTACCACTATGTCGAATGTATTGCTGCAAGGGGAAAGCGGTACCGGAAAAGAGATATTCGCCCAGGCCATTCACAACCGGAGTAACCGTCAAGCCGGGCCATTTATTGCAGTAAACTGTGGGGCAATACCTCGTGAGTTGATTGGGAGTGAGCTGTTCGGCTATGCGGAAGGTGCTTTCACTGGGGCCAAACGTGGTGGAAAACCGGGAAAATTCGAGCTTGCCTGTGGTGGCACCTTGTTTTTGGATGAGATCGGTGATATGCCACTTGAACAGCAAGTGGCCCTATTACGGGTTTTGCAAGAGCGCAGGGTAATCAGGATTGGCTGTGACAAGGTAATTCCTGTCGATGTCAGGGTAATTTGTGCCACCAATAAATGCTTAATGAAGGAAGTGGAGAAAGGAACTTTCCGCAAAGATTTATATTACCGGCTTGATGTTATATCCATTACAATACCGCCACTACGGGAGCGGTCAGATGATATAGTGGCCCTGTTTAACTATTTTTTAGACAAACAGGATAAGCACTGCCGGAGATTTGTCGTTAGTCCGGAGGTCACCGAGCGAATTGTACGATATGGTTGGCCTGGTAATGTTCGTGAGCTGCAGAATGTGGTAGAACGGATCGTCAGCCTGACAGAAGGCCAAACAGTAACTTTAGCCAATCTGCCACAGGAGATATGCAACTGCAAGACTGCTAACATCAGCACCAGCCTAGGCCGTGAGAGACTGCATTTTCCTGCGGCTAATATTGTTGAATCCTTTTGCCGGCGTGAGCAGCGCCGGCGGGTACTGGATGAAAATGAGAAACAAGAAATCCTTGAGTTACTGTATAATCACGGCGGTAATGTCAGTATGACAGCGCGCGATATGGGGGTTTCGCGGAATACGCTATACCGTAAAATGAAACAACATGCGATATATAAGGAACTGAAGTGTAAGGTGGAACAAGTGTCACTCTGAGGTGACACTTGTTGCGGCAAATGTAGCATGGCGCAACACTAAACAGGGAGGAATCAACAGTCAGGAGACGGTTGATTCCTTTTTTTATAGGGTTTTTATAGTTGGCATAAATCTTGCAATTATATCTGGTATAACGCTAAAGAGAATAATAGGCGTACTTGTTATGTAGTTGAGAAGGGAGGGTGGTTGATGAGAGTAGTTCCCGTCTATCAGGCGGAAGGTATGGTCCTCTGCCACGATGTTACTGAAATTGTTCCTGGCAAGTGTAAAGAAAGAGCGTTTAAGAAAGGACATATAATCCGGAAAGAGGATATTTCCAAGTTGCTTACGATTGGCAAAGAACATATTTACGTCTGGGAAGTAAATGAGCAAAAGCTTCATGAGAATGATGCAGCGGCACGGTTGGCCAAGGCGGTGGCTGGTCCGGGGCTGGTTTTGGCAGAGGCCGCCGAGGGAAAGGTTGAGATTAAAGCAGGGATAAGCGGCTTATTAAAGGTAAATACCGAGGCATTGGAAAGACTCAATGATATTGATCAGATGGCTGTGGCGACATTGCACTCAAACCAGATGGTGGATGTTGACCGCAAGGTTGCAGGCTGCAAGATTATTCCCTTAGTAATTCCGACCAATAAGCTTCAAAAAATTGAGCAGATATGTGCTGCTTATTATCCGGTGGTAGAGGTCAAACAACTGCACGCATGTAAGGTGGGGGTTGTAACTACCGGCAGCGAGGTGTACCATGGCCGGATAAAAGATTGTTTTGGGCCTGTACTGACAGATAAGTTTCAACACTTAGGCAGTTCTATTCTTGAGCA
Source organism: Sporomusa sp. (assembly GCF_035561255.1). Taxonomy (GTDB): domain Bacteria; phylum Bacillota; class Negativicutes; order Sporomusales; family Sporomusaceae; genus Sporomusa. Next base: position 10,643 of record NZ_DATMXX010000342.1, read on the forward strand.
AATCTTTGTACCTGATGATATTTCCATGATTGCTGAAGCAATTCACAGCTTGCTGCTGGCTGGCGCCGACATGATTGTAACTACCGGCGGTATGTCGGTTGATCCTGATGATGTAACCCCTTCAGGTATCCGGGCAGCTGGTGGCCGGATCATTACCTATGGGGCACCTACCTTGCCGGGGGCGATGTTTATGCTGGCGTATTTTGGAACAGTACCGGTTCTCGGTTTGCCAGGTTGCGTAATGTATCACAGAAGTACAATTTTTGATTTGGTTGTGCCACGCCTGCTTGCCGGCGAGGAGCTATCGCGCAAAGATATCACCAGGCTGGGGCATGGTGGCTTGTGTCTGTCCTGCGAAGAATGCCGCTACCCTGAATGCGGTTTTGGTAAAGGAAGATAAACTGTCAAACTGATCGTGCGTATTTCGGGGACATAACAGTCCTCAGAGATATAAGGTAATGAATAAAGGAGAGAAGAAAACAGATGCAAAAAAAGGTATTGAATATCAATGGTTTACCCAGAACATTAATTGTTGACATTGAAGCAAGTTTGGCAAGTGTGCTGAGGGAACAACTATTGCTGACCGGGTGTAAAGTTGGCTGTAATCAAGGTCAATGCGGTACTTGCTCGATTATTATGGATGGCAGAGTAGTAAGGTCTTGTGTTGTCAAAATGAAAAGAGTGCCTGATGAGGCCAATATTACTACAATTGAGGGTTTGGCCACACCCAATAACCTTCATCCGTTACAGGTTGCCTGGATGGCATATGGGTGCGCTCAATGCGGTTTTTGCAGCCCTGGCTTTATTTTATCGGCAAAGGTTTTGCTTGATGAGAACCCTAATCCCACCAGAGAAGATGTCCGTAACTGGTTCCAAAAGAATCGTAATGCCTGCCGGTGCACAGGGTATAAGCCATTAGTGGATGCGGTGATGGCAGCTGCAAAGGTTGTTCGCGGGGAAATGCGTAAAGAAGAACTGCTGTATCAGCCTGTTGGCAATAAAATCTACGGCACTACCTACCATCGCCCGTCTGCCCTGCAGAAGGTTACCGGTACCTGGGATTTTGGTGCCGATGTTGCCTTGCAGATGCCGCCGGGAACTCTCCGGATGGCTTTAGTGCAAGCAGAGGTTTCTCATGCAAATATCAAAGGCATTGATACCGCTGAGGCTGAAAAGATGCCTGGTGTTTATAAGGTTATTACCCATAAAGATGTCAAAGGTAAAAACCGTATTACCGGACTTATTACTTTCCCGACTAACAAAGGTGATGGCTGGGATCGTCCAATTCTGTGTGATGAAAAAGTATTCCAATTTGGTGATGCGATAGCCATTGTTTGTGCTGATACCGAGGAACATGCCAGAGAAGCTGCCAAGAAAGTTATCGTTGACTTAGAAGTGCTGCCTGCATATATGAGCGCTCCGGCTGCTATGGCTCCTGATGCGATTGAAATTCATCCAGGCGTACCTAATATTTACTTTGAACAGGGTGTTGTTAAAGGCGAAGAAACCAAACCCATTATGGAAGATTCCGATGTAGTAACAGTTGAAGTCGATACATACTGCAGCCGCCAGCCACATATGGCGCTTGAGCCTGATTGCGGGTGCGCTTACTATGACGAGGAAGGTCGTCTGACCATTCATTCCAAGAGTATTGCCTTACATTTACACCATGCCATGATTTGCCCGGGGATTGGTATTGAACCGGATAAACTGCGGCTTGTCGCCAATCCAACCGGTGCCACTTTCGGGTACAAGTTCAGCCCGACTAACGAAGCCTTATTGGGTGTGGCCTGCATGGCTACCGGCAAACCGGTTTCTCTTAACTTCAACATGTACCAGATGATCACTTACACCGGTAAACGTTCGCCTGTATACATGAAATGCAAGATGGCTGCCGATAAATCAGGTAAGCTGCTTGCTCTGGAAACCGACTGGGCAATGGATCATGGACCGTACAGCGAGTTTGGTGACTTGGCAACGCTGCGTCAGGCCCAGTTTACCGGCGCCGGCTATAATATACCCAATATCCGGGGGAAAGGCCGCACTGTTTGTACCAACCACGCCTGGGGTTCTGCTTTCCGGGCATACGGCTCACCGCAAGCCTTCCTGGCTTCAGAGATTGCCATGGATGAATTGGCAGAAAAACTGGGGATGGATCCGCTGGAATTCCGGTTTAAAAATATCTATCGTCCTGGCGCTACTACGCCTACCCAACAAGTACCGGAAGCATTCTGCTTTGAAAATATGTTCAATACTCTCCGCCCATTGTGGAAGGAAGCCCAACAACGCTGCAAAGAATTATCTACCCCTGAGAAAAAACGTGGTGTAGGCCTGTCATTGGGTATTTATGGCTGCGGCCTTGACGGTCCGGATGGTTCTCAGGCCTGGATTGAGCTGACTCCTAACGGTGTTTCAGTCGGATCATCCTGGCAAGACCATGGTCAAGGTGCTGATCTTGCTGCCTTAACCCATGCTCACGAAACTCTCCGTCAGATGGGGATAACACCAGAGCAAATCAAACTGGTAATGAATGATATGGCGTTTACTCCGGCCAGCGGTCCGTCAGGCGGCAGCCGTCAAAACGTAATGACCGGGAATGCAATCCGGGTTGGCTGCGAAATGTTAGTTAATGCTATGCGCAAACCGGATGGAACCTATCGTACTTATGATGAAATGGTAGCCGGGAACATTCCACTTCGTTATGATGGCAAATGGGCTGCCTCAATGTGTACTGACTGCAACCCAGAGACTGCCAAGGGTAATCCATTTGCTGTATATATGTACGAGGTATTCATGCCGGAGGTTGAGGTTGATATTAAGACAGGCAAGGCCAAGGTTGTCAAATTTACCACAATCGCTGATATTGGTACAATAACCAATAAAGCAACTACCGACGGACAAATCTATGGTGGTCTGGCACAAGGTATCGGTCTTGCTTTGACAGAAGACTTTGATGATCTCAAGAAGCACACTAATCTGGTTGCGTGTGGTTTCCCCTTTGTCCAGGATATACCGGATGAAATGGACATTATCTACAATATTACACCGCGTGAACATGGGCCATATGGTGCTGCCGGCGTAGGTGAAGGTCCATTAACTGCACCACATCCTGCAATCCTGAATGCTGTTTATAATGCCTGCGGTGTACGCATTTACGCCGTACCTGCCTTACCGGAAAAAATAAAGGCAGGCCTTGAAGCGCTTAGTGCTAAACAGGAAGCCGCCGGCGGCAAATAAACAATAAGAAACTGCATAGGCCTAAAACGAACTGGAAAACCGGTCTGGCTTTCAGTTCGTTTTAGGTTTCCCTATACCAGGGAAAGGGTGGTTCAGTATGGATCAGAAAGTACTGCGTCAACGGGAAGCACAGTGTGTTCAAGAGAATCCACCTGGTTGCACGGCCGGGTGCCCGGTTCATGTTGATGTCCGGGGCGTGGTTAATGCGGTGCGTAACGGGGATTATACGGCAGGTTTTGCTTTGTTTCACAGAATAATTCCTTTTCCAGGGATTATTAGCAGGATTTGTGATCAACCCTGTCAGAAAGCCTGTAAGCGAAATGAGCTTGATGATCCTATTTTTATCCGGGCTTTGGAAAAAATGTGTGTTGACAACAATACCAATTCTATTAAAATCACCCTGCCGCTACCGAAACAACACAAAGTAGCGATTATCGGGGCAGGATTAAGTGGTCTGACAGCTGCCGTGGAACTTGCCCGTAAGGGCTATAAAGTGGTTGTTTTTGAAGCAACCGCATTATTGGGCGGCAGCATCCGGAGATTTCCGGGAAATAAACTACCCTTGGAAGTAATTGATGCCGATTTGGCCATCATGGAAAAATTAGCGCTGGAAATTAACGTCAATACACCGGTTATGGAGTTAGATAGCCTGTGCGCAGACTTTGATGCCATCTATCTGGGGATTGGTAAGCAGGAATCCTATTTACACCTAGGTCTCCAACTGGATGATAATGAAAGAATTAAGGTGGAGCCGGTATCGTTGGCAACAAGCCTTAGCAAGGTTTTTGCCGGCGGCAGCCTTCGCCGGGCAGGGGACGACTACTCACCCATTACCTCGATTGCTGATGGTAAAATAGCCGCAATCTCAATTGACCGGTTATTCCAAAATGCATCACTTACTGCCAACCGGGAAAAAGAAGGTTCGTTTAATACCACGCTTTATACCAATATTGATGGAATAAAACCCGAGCCATTGGTATGTGCCACTGCTGCTGACGGTGGCTACACAAAGGAGGAAGCCTGCGCAGAAGCCAAACGCTGTTTGTTGTGCCAGTGTCTTGAATGTGTAAAAGTCTGCGAATATTTAGCCCATTACCGGGCTTATCCCAAGCGGTATGTGCGTGAGATATATAATAATTTATCAATTGTTATGGGTATCCACCATGCCAATAAGATGATTAATTCCTGTAGCTTATGCGGTCTTTGTGAGCGCGTTTGTCCGGGTGAATTAAACATGGGTGAGGTTTGCCATCAGGCAAGGCAAATGATGGTAGACAAAGGGAAAATGCCACCGTCAGCCCATGACTTTGCCTTACAGGATATGCAGTTTAGCAATAGCGACAGGTGTACACTTGCCCGGCATCAGCCAGGTTTTACAGCAAGTGCGATTGTGTTCTATCCCGGTTGTCAGTTAGCCGCGTCATCACCACACTATGTGCAAAAGGTTTATAGTTTTTTATGTGAAAAAATAGCCGGCGGGGTCGGGCTTATGTTAGGGTGTTGCGGCGCTCCGGCCAATTGGGCCGGGCAAGAGAATACGTATCAGGATACTCTTCACGCTATCGGGCAAAACTGGCGAACCTTGGGAAGTCCCAAGATAATCACCGCCTGTCCAACCTGTTATAGCATGTTCAAACACAGTTTCCCTGATATGGATGTAGAAAGCCTGTGGACCGTGGTTGACCGCATTGGGCTGCCTGAAGGTACGGCAGTAGTCAGCCTTCCACAAAAACTGGCAATTCATGATAGCTGCACTACCCGGGATGAGGTTGAACTGCAAAATAGTGTGCGAAGCATTATCGGTAAACTTGGCCAGCAAATGGAAGAGCTGCCGCTTAATCGTGATACTACTGTTTGTTGCGGTTATGGGGGCTTGATGATTTATGCCAACAGAGAGGTTGCGCATAAAGTGATCAATAGACGAATTAAGGAAAGCGAGTCAGACTATCTGACTTACTGTGTGATGTGCCGCGATAATTTTGCCAGTCAGGGCAAGCGGGTTTTTCATTTACTTGATCTAATCTTCGGGCGCGACTTAAACCACCTTGCAGAGCAAGCAGGTCCTGGCTATTCGGCGCGTCAGGAAAACCGTGCCAGGCTGAAAACAACGCTATTGCGGGAGATATGGGGTGAGCGGGCTATGGAAGCGCAAGCTAAGTTTAAGGTTATAATTCCTGACAGTGTATTACATATAATGGAAGAAAGAATGATTCTTGCTGATGATGTAGCCCGGGTAATTGAGCATGCAGAAACCAGCGGCAATAAACTTAAGGACCCTGAGAGCGGGTACTATATCGCTTATTTTCAGCCGGCTAATGTGACTTACTGGGTCACATACCAGCCTCAGGATGATGGTTTTGTCGTGCACAATGCCTATTGCCACCGACTCATTATTACCGGTTAGTGGAGGAGACAGATGAGTAATTTCAAAGGTCAGCAACAAATAGATATTGTTTGTGTAAAATGTGGTATTCATCTGACATTGGGACAAGTGACGCTAACTTATCTTGAGAGCAGCTTTCCGGTCGAGCTATATAAATGTTCTGAGTGTGGCTTAGTGTACATACCTGAGGAGTTAGCCAATGGTAAGATTAAGCAAGTGGAAGCAGCTTTGGAGGACAAGTAATGATCCATCAGCATCCTGGCGGGTTGACATTAACAAAGCGGGTTGTTGATTACGCAGCCTTTTTACCAGGGGCTAAGGTCGTGGATGTTGGCTGCGGTACTGGAATTACGGTGGAATATTTATGTACTGTTTGCCGGTTGCAGGCAGTGGGGGTTGATTTAGCTGAGTCACGTTTGGAGCAGGGAAGGGTACGCATGTCCGGGTTACCACTAATTCAGGCAAGCGGCGAATCTTTGCCTTTTGATGATGCTTCAATGGACGGGGTTTTAGCTGAGTGTAGTTTGTCGGTTATGCAGGATAGCGACAGGGTTTTGCAAGAAATACACAGGATACTTGTTGGCGGGGGGAAACTGGCGATCACCGATCTGTATGTGCGCAATACGGCAGCAGATTGTTTAGCGGGTACTATTAGTTGCAAAGAATTGAGGCAGCGGCTGGAGGAAATCGGTTTTCACATCACGATATGGGAAGACCAGTCGGCCTATTTACGGGAATTTGTAGCTTGCTTTCTTATGGAATATGGTTCAATGGATGCGCTTTGGCAATGTACATCACAAGGAAAGAACACTAAACAAATGGGATATTTTTTACTGGTGGCCGAAAAACGCCAGACGAAAGGGTGAAAGTTATGGCTAACAATACATGTCCGCGCTGTGATACCAAAATAATTAATGTACCTTTGTATCAATGCTGCAGATGTTTTACAGTCTATTGCAGCAGCTGTCAGGAGACCCAGGACGGGCGGGTTTGTCCGCAATGTAAAATGGGCTCACGATTGATACTTTCTTCAGGCAAGTAATACATGTGTTTGGAGGTTGAGCTGATGAACGAACAAGAGCAGCAAGCTAACTCTGTAGACAAAATTGAAGCAGATTTTATTATTGTTGAGGTAACTGATAAAACCACTGGCAAAACGTTTAGACGTAACCTGCCGGTAAGGTATTTGGAGAATGATAACGGAATTGTCTTATATGGGGAGACCATGGATGCTGCCCCCTCGCAGATTAGCCTCTTATCTGAAGCCGCTCTCGCAAAACTCAGTGGTTTGCTTGGCCGGGGGCCGGACCAGCCACGGTGCAGTTAAGGAGGGAGACAATGACAGAAGTGTTTTTTAAAATGATGGAGCTGTCACAAGCAGGGTTTTACTGTAGTCAGATTCTGCTTATTATTGGGCTGGAGGCCCAAGGCAAGGACAATCCGGATGTAGTGAGGGCTATGTCGGGGTTGATAGGCGGGATGGGGTTTTGCGGCAAAGCCTGTGGGGCTTTGACTGGCGGGGCCTGCCTTATTGGACTTTACGCCGGTAAGGGAACCGTTGAAGAAATGGAAGACAGCCGTCTTAATGACATGGTCAGAGAACTTGTGGAATGGTTTGAACAAGAGACTCTGCCTCAGTATGGCAGCATTAACTGTCACGATATTCTAGAGGATAACCCTGCTAACAGGATGTCGCGCTGTCCGCAGCTTGTGCTGCAAACTCTTGACAAAGTCAGAGATATTCTGTCAGCTAACGGATACAGCTTATAGGGGAAGAAAGATCTGACCTTAGACGTTAAAGCGTAGGAGGTTGTGTATGAAACGGTTTTACCAGGGTTTAATCCGGTTGCTTGCGGCTGGTGAGAACATTGTTGTGGCTACTATCTTTAATAGTTCGGGTTCGGCGCCCCGTTCAGCCGGAGCCAAGATGATTATTCAGGCTGACGGCTCAATTACCGGTACGGTGGGAGGCGGACGCCTGGAAGCTGAAACGATAGAGTTGGCACACAAAGTCCATAAAAGTAAACAATCATTATTGCAAAAATTTGATCTGACAGGAACGGACGCTGCCGGTGTTGGCATGATCTGTGGCGGGGCTGGTGAAATTCTTGTGGATTACATAGACGCAGCAGATGAGAGCAACCGTCAGGTTTATGAGGCAATCATCACAGCCATTAAACAAGGGAAGAAGGCCTGGCTGATTACTGAACTGGCCCATGACCAGGTGGGAGGTCAATTGTGCCAGCTAAGGCAACAATGCCTTGTTCAGTATGATGGTACAATTACAGGCAGGTTTAAGTGTGAGCCTGAGTTTATGCTCAAGCTGTCATCCGGGCCAGCTAAGATTTCTATTCATGCCGATGCGAAAGAAGACCGGCGATTTATTGTCGAACCGATTAGATCTGCAGGCGTTGTGTATCTATTTGGTGCAGGGCATGTTTCACAGCAGATAGCCAGGCTGACAGATATGGCGGGTTTTAAGACAATAGTAATCGACGACCGTCCGGCCTTTGCCAATAAGGAGCGTTTTCCTCTGGCAGAAATTATTGTTATTGATAATTTCGCCCACCTGCCTGAACTGGCTATAAACTCTAATAGTTATCTTGTCATTGTGACCAGGGGACATCTTCATGACAAGATTGTGCTGGAACAGGCACTCCAGACTGAAGCGGCCTACATTGGAATGATCGGCAGCAAAAAGAAGCGTGATCTGTTGTTTTCGGTTTTACAGGCAAAGGGCTATAGTTCGGCAGATTTGATACGGGTATATTCGCCGATTGGTATCAATATCGAGGCTGAGACACCGGAAGAAATAGCGGTGAGTATTGTGGCTGAGCTGATTAAAGTCAGGGCGGAGCGGGAAAATGTGCACAAGTAAGATAGTTGGTCTGGTTGTGGCTGCAGGCTATTCGTCACGGATGGGGGATTTCAAACCGCTATTACCATTAGGTGACAAGACTGTTATTGAAACTGCTGTGGCCAGCTTGCGTCAGGGCGGGGTGCAGGACATCCGGGTAGTGGTCGGGTACCGGGCATCTGAACTGTATGCTGTGTTAGACCGGCTTGATGTACGTATTATTGAGAACCCTGACTACGCTAAGGGGATGTTTTCTTCTGTTGTTACAGGTCTAAGAACTTTTGCCGGTGATGCAGAGGCATTTCTACTGCTGCCTGGTGACACTCCGCTGATACGCAGATACAGCATTAAGAAGCTGGTTCAGGCGTACCGGAAACTGGCCCCAACCGTCGTTTACCCAGTTTTTAATGGGCAGATGGGGCATCCGCCACTGATTAGTGCCCGGTGTTTTGAACATATCCTGGAAGATAATGGCGCTGCCGGATTACGCGGTGTATTGGCGCAGTTTGGTTTAGATGCAGTAGAGGTTGAAGTGGCCGATCAGGGAGTGGTGCTTGACATAGATCTGCCTGAAGACTACAGCCTGCTGCTAGACTTTTACGCGCGGCGGGAAATACCTACTTATAGTGAATGTATAGCTATGTTGCATCAATATCAGGCTGATGGCAGAGTAATGCGGCATGGGCAGGCTGTTGCTGATGTAGCGCGCCACATAGCGGGATTACTCAACAAAGCGGGCCTTAATCTTAATCTGGATTTAGTGGTGGCCGGCGGGCTTGTACATGATCTGGCCAAGGGTAAACCTAATCATTCCAGGCGGGGCGGGCGCTTGATCAACTGCCTGGGATTTCCGGCATTGTCAGGTATCGTAGCTTCTCACATGGATATGGAGTTTTCAGCAGACTATGTACTTGATGAGGCCGCTGTGGTATTTCTTGCCGACAAGTTAGTTCAAGGTGATCGAGTAGTGCCTCTAATAGACCGGTTTAGACCAGCATTGACACGATTTTCCGGTAATCCGGAAATAGTCATTTCTGTTTTGCACAGGCTGCATACTGCCGAAGCGATCAGGGACCGGATCGGCAATCTGTTAGGAATCAATAGTTTTGATGAAATGGTAGCTAATTAGGGGGGAGAGGTCAATGAAGCCTGTTTACTTGAATAATGCTGCGACTTCATGGCCAAAGGCGCCACAGGTAGACGAAATAGTGGCTGCGTATATAGATAAACTGCCATTCCACGCCGGGAGGGCCGGTTTTAGTGGACCGGATGTTCCGGGAGAGTGCCGCAGTTTATTGGCGAGTTTACTCCAGGTAAATGAACCCAACCGCATTGTTTTTTGTCCCAATGCTACCCATGCCCTGAATATTGCGCTGCAAGGAATGCGGTGGCAGCCTGGGGCAGCAGTAGTGACTACTGCTGCTGAACATAACTCGGTCCTGCGTCCACTAAATTATTTGTCTAAGACCAGGGGAATCAATGTTCACTTTATCCCTGTGGATAAAATGGGGCGGATTAACCCTGAGGTGTGGGGAGCAGCTGTGCAGCGGATTAAACCGCAGCTGACTGTTTTTACTCATGCATCTAATGTTACCGGGGCGGTTAATGATGCGGCGCTGCTTGGGAGGCTGGCCAAGCAGGCTGGCGCAGTTACCCTGCTGGATGCATCACAAAGTCTGGGGGTTGTGCCTGTGTTGCCTGAAGTCTGGGGGATTGATATGGTAGCCTTTACCGGGCATAAATATCTGTTAGGTCCTGCAGGTACCGGCGGACTATATATATCCCCTGCACTAGATCTCGAGCCTGTATGGGTGGGGGGGACCGGGATTCAAAGTGACCTTGAGGAGATGCCGCAGGTTATGCCTGTCCGGTTTGAGGCAGGTACACCCAATGACCCGGCATTTGCCGGTTTAGCAGCAGCTGTGACCTGGGGAACTATTTGTAATCTTGACACTGACAGCCTGCTGGTCATGACTGAGCGTTTGGCTACAGGACTGGCTGCGGCGGGAGCTAATGTAATTTCTGTAGAGCCTCCAAGGACTCCGGTTATTTCCTTTACACTGCCGCAGTGGGAGGTAGAGGATGTTGGTGATGTGCTCTATAAGAGTTTTGGCATAGTCTGCCGCACCGGGCTTCATTGCGCCCCGCGGATTCACTCTTGCCTGGGCACTGCGCCTGCGGGAACGGTTCGTTTTAGTTTATCACGCTTTACTACCGAGCAAGAAATTGATTATTGCCTGCAAGCCATAGGCACGATGCTGCATGAAACAGTTTGAATGGAAGAAGGCTGAGAATTGTTTTGGCGGGGCCAATATTTTTGAATACCGTCTGGCGATTAGAGCCGATGAGGGGTTTATCGCAGGCCTGAGTGCAACGGGATCGGTCAAATATCACCGGAGTTTTCCACGTCCTTTCTTTCAGGCAAGTCTTGGTGACGGAACCACGGTAAAAGGGGTGATTGCTGATTCGGTGATTAAAGTTAGTTTTCCACAGGGTGATTGGGAGGGCAGTAAAGAGCAGTTTGAGATATTTTTAACAGAACTGATAAACCAGCATGCTGGAAGGGAGAGATAGTTTTTATAATGAATAGCATCGATGGACAAAAAGAAATTGTGCTTTCTGAAACGCAGAGTGTCTGTCCCGAATGTTTACAGCGTATTCCTGCTAAACGGGTGGCACAGGGTGACCGAGTGTTTTTGCAGAAATGTTGTCCTGAGCATGGTGAGTATCGTGTATGCGTATGGCAGGGGGAACCTGACTATCATAACTGGAATAACTCTCAAACTAATGCCTTACCAGTGACAGACTTAACACCGGGCAGCAGCGGCTGTCCGTTTGACTGTGGTTTATGCCCGGAGCACCGCCAACAAACTTGTTGTGTACTGCTGGAAGTCACCAGCAAGTGTAATCTGAGTTGCCCTGTCTGTTTTGCAGCCTCCTCACCAGATGGTAGAGCCGAACCTGATCTGGCTGTCATTGAGGGGTGGTACCGGATGCTCATGAATAACGGGGGTCCGTATAATATCCAGTTGTCAGGCGGTGAGCCGACTGTTCGCGATGACTTGCCGGAGATTATTGCCCTGGGGAAAAAACTGGGATTTGATTTTTTTCAGGTCAATACCAATGGTCTGCGGTTAGCCACTGATGACAGGTATGTCGCTAAGTTGAAAGCAGCAGGTCTAAATTGTGTGTTTCTACAGTTTGATGGAATGAGTGACCGCGTTTACACCCAATTGCGCGGCAGGCCGCTGCTTACTATTAAAAAGCAAGTGATCGAGGTCTGTGCTGCCCATGGTATTGGGGTTGTGCTTGTGCCTACTTTAGTACCGGGTGTAAATGACGGACAGATAGGTGATATCCTGCAATTTGCCATCAGTAAGATGCCGGTAGTAAGGGGCGTCCATTTTCAACCGGTCAGCTACTTTGGCCGATGTCCGGAAGATCCTCAGGATGCGGATCGTATGACTATTCCCCTGATTATCAGGGAGATTGAGAAACAGTCCGGTGGTCAGATGAAAATTGGGCATTTCTGGCCTCCGGGAGGGGAACACGCTTATTGTTCCTTTCATGGGAATTTTGTGTTGATGCCGGATGGAAATTTGAAACCTTTATCCCAGGAAAAAAATAATACCGGCTGCTGTCAAACACGTGCAACTCACGGCTCCAAACAGGCCAGGCAGTTCGTTGCCAGGCAATGGTCGGCTGCTCGAAGAACCGAAATCAGCAACAAGGAACAACGAAAATCTGAGAAGGGTGCCGGTGATCTAACTAGCCTGGATGAATTCCTGGAACGTGTAAATACCTATACGCTTGCTGTGTCCGGCATGGCCTTTCAGGATGCCTGGACCTTGGATTTAGACCGGTTAAAGCAGTGCTTTATACATGTTGTTGGACCAGATAACCGGTTGATCCCCTTTTGTGCCTATAACCTGACCGACCGGCAAGGACGGGCTTTATACCGGGGAAAACCATGACTGTTGGAATCCCGGTAACACCGTTAGATGCCTGGATAACAGAAAAGACAGTTGCTGGCGGCTTTATGACAAGGGAGGCACTCAGCCTCTATCAACTGGGCCGGCTTAATGAAACTTTAATCCGTGCGCGTGGTCGCAGTCCCTTTTACCAATGTCATTGGGCAGATGTGGCACCCGATAGTCTTAAACGACTGGAGCAGCTTGCCGGTTATCCCTTCACAACACCGGCTGATGTAAGCGAGCGAGGCTTGCAAATGGTATGTGTTTCCCAGGGGCAAATCAGCCGGGTGGTGACACTTACCACGTCAGGTACTACCGGCAGTCCCAAACGTATTTATTTCACTGCCGCTGATCAGGAGTTGACAACAGACTTTTTCCGGTGTGGTATGTCAACCTTCACCGAGCCGGGAGACCGGGTCTTGATCATGTTGCCTGGTGAGCGTCCTGGCAGTGTTGGTGATCTTTTGGGCAAAGGCTTATTGCGCAGTGGGGTGTTTCCTATTGCATATGGCCTTGTAACGAATTTAGCGGCTGCTGTTGCCAGAATGTGTCAGGAGCAGGCAACCTGCCTTGTAGGTGTACCTGTTCAAATTCTGGCGATGGCCCGGTATTGGGAACACTGGGAAAAAAGTACCTGGGCACCAGGCTGTATATTGTTAAGTACAGACTATGTTCCACTCGCGATTGTACGGGAATTGAAACAGATTTGGAATTGCGAAGTCTATGAGCACTATGGAATGACCGAGATGGGGCTTGGGGGTGGGCTTGAATGCGCGGCGCATAATGGCTATCACCTGCGGGAAGCAGACCTGTATATCGAAATCATTGACCCGGTTTCGGCACAGCCACTGCCTGACGGCGAATATGGGGAGGTTGTTGTTACTACTTTAACACGACTGGGAATGCCCCTTATCCGCTACCGGACAGGTGATATCTCGCGATTTATCCCTGGTCAATGTCTGTGCGGCAGTGTGCTGCGGCGGCTGGAACGCGTACAAAGCAGGACAACCGGCAGGGTACACATTGGGATAGACGCGTGGCTGACAATTGCTGAGCTTGACGAGGTACTTTTCCCGGTACCTGGCATTATTAATTTCAGCAGTATGATTAGCTATGATGACTCTCCGGTCAGACTGCTGGTAACTGCTTCTGTATTGGGACGAATTCCTGAAGAATCGGTCATTCTTGACGCTTTACGACAAATATCAAGTATTCGGGGAGCCGAATCGACTGGTCAATTAACGTTAACGGCAGAGGTAGTAAGTGCTGATGAGGGTTTGATCATTGAGGCTGGTAAAAGAGTAATTAATATCTCCGGTAGCAATGAGTCTAAGGTCGGAAGTGGTGAGAGGATATGAAAGGCCGGACTATATATATAATTCGCCATGGGAAAATCATAAGCGATGAGCATGTCCGCCGGTATATTGGTCATATTGATATACCTTTATCAGATGAAGGTGTTATTCAGGCACAAGTGATAGGTCAGGCATTAAGCAAAAAAAACATTACCAGTATCTTTTGCAGTGATCTGTTACGGTCAGTGGCTACTGCCAGGATTATTTCCCTGAGTACAAATGTAAAGCCCTTAGTCAGGACCGATATACGGGAGATTTCTATGGGCGAGTGGGAAGGGAAATCTTTTCAGGAAATTGCGGAAAATTATCCGGAAGAGTATGCTAAACGCGGGAAGAATATAGCTGATTATCGTGTCCCTGGCGGGGAAAGTTTTAGTGAAGGCCAGGCTAGAGTGGTTTCCGCATTTGCTGATATGCTTGCAGTCACTACCGGCGATATTATGATAGTGGGTCATGCCGGGATTAACCGTCTGCTGCTCTGCTCTGTCCTGGGGATGCCAGTTTCGAATATTTTCCACATTGGACAGGACTATGGTTGTATAAATATGCTGGCACAGAGCGGGGATCACTATTGTGTCGAGGTATTGAATGCTTCTGTAGATTATCAACATAGAATACTATAAATCATATAAAGGCATTCTATTATGGTAAGTTATTCAGAAACTGGAGGTACCAACTCGCTTGTCTAATGGAAATATATTAGCTAATTTATTCTCCAGAATAGTTGACACTAATGTTATCCGCGATGCAGCTGTCCTAAGGATGGTTGCGATAACCTTTTGTTTTCATACCCTCTTGGTATTGGCTGCGCTGCTATTAATTGACATACTACCCAGCCGGGAAGTAGCCGGATTTCTTAATCCAGGTGCAGTGGGAACTCCACCTTTAGTAGAGAAATTTATTAGATGGGATGCTCACTGGTATACTTATATTGCTGAGCATGGTTATGATATTCAAAGTATAGTTTTTTTCCCTGTAACCATTTTGCTGATCAAGGCATTGGCTGGCAGTGGTTTAGGTTATGTTTTAGCCGGTTTTGTAGTGTGCAATCTATTTACACTTATCAGTTATTATGTAATGGCTAAGACGTTTTTATTGGATTTTTCTGAACAGGAAACGCAGCGGGCGCTTTTGGCCTATGCAACACTACCAACATCTTTTTTCTTAAACAGTGTTTATACTGAACCGGTATTTATAGTTTTTTCAGTTGCCTGTATTTATTGTGTTCGGACTAAAAACTGGTGGTGTGCAGGAATATTTGCCGCACTGGCGACGCTGACCCGGAATCTGGGGATATTGCTGACCGTTGTCTTATTATACGAGTTTGCCAAGCGTTATTTCGTAGAACGTAAACTAAAAGTATCAGTTCTAACTGCGTTTTTTCCCATAATGGCGTTAGGTGTTTTCTGTGCGTATAACAATAGTATGTTTGGTGATCCTTTTGCTTTTATTAATTCCCAGGAAGCTTGGGGGAGACGATTTGGTCTCCCGTGGGATAATTTTTGGAACAACGTTAGCCTGATCAACACAGGTGTTCCAATTGTCGAAACCGGTATTTATTTAGATACTTTACTTACTAGTATGGGCTTCATTGCTTTATTCTGCGTATCGACTGTACCCCGGTACAGGATTCCCTGGCCTTATGTACTGACTGGCTGGTTATGGTTTTTGGTACCTTTATTTTCTACCTCGCCCGTTTATCCGCTATATAGCATGGCCCGGTTTATTCTTATTGTATTTCCGCTTTATCTGTTTTTGGCAAAACTGCCAACAGTATTATTTCGTTGCTTGATCTGCATAAATGCTGTAGGGTTAATCCTAAGTACGGCACTATTTATTAACTGGTGCTGGCTTGGCTGATATATTGACAGTACTTGTTTCTTCATGTTAAAATTGTTTAGAATTTAATAGAGCTCTTATCTAGAGTGGTCGAGGGACTGGCCCGATGACACCCGGCAACCGGCAGCTTTCTGCAGTGGTGCTAATTCCAGCAGGAGTAATTCCTGACAGATAAGAGGAAAGTGTGTAAAAAATTCACCCCTTTCCTCGGAAAGGGGTTTTTTCATGTTTCATACACTTAAACAGGTTCCTCACAGCATTGCTTTTCCCGCAAGTAATACAGTAGAGAGTGGTGCTGCCAAGGAAGATCAGGCTATTAGTATTACTTATGACAAGTCTGTTACGCTTGTTCGAATTAATTGCCCAAGGCAGGATGGTCATGACTGGGTTATAGAAGCTTTTACTGCACTGGAAAAGTGCGGAATGGCTTTTGATATGGTATCAATTCAGCCAGGTGAGGTTAGTTTCACCGTAAAAAGCCGGTTAGTGGATTCAGTTTACCGTTCTCTTGAAAAACTTGAGGTTTATCCTGACAGCGTTACCGACTGTGTAAAGCTATCGGTGCGAGGGCGCAGCGGACAGCCGTTGCTGAGTTCAATGATAACTATGGCAGAAACATTGGCGCAATGTAATATCCCTTTATTGCGATTAGTTGAGTCTTATGGATTAATTGAAGTCTTAATTGCGACTGGGTATATAAGTGAAGTTAGAAAGGCATTAGCAAAGAATTTTAATTGTTGAGGGCAAGGAGAGAAGGATTAGATATGTCAGATCACTACCAAGAGCATGTAGTACAGTATGAACAGAGCAACCCTGTGAAGGGAAAAGATATTAATGAGATCATTATCATCATTCGTGATGGCCAAGTCATTACTTTTCTTCAAAAGAACAAAAATGCTGTATTTGAAGGCAGGCATGGTGATGGAATATAGATAATAGCTCGGCAATTGCTGGCAGACCACGGTTTTGCTGACCGGGAATACCAAATTTATTTGGAATACCGGTGTCAGTGGGGTATGATGTAGAGAATGCAGCAGGAAGAAATATACTTTTATAGAATATGTAACCATATCATGATATGAGGAGGTTACACACAATGGCAAAAAAAATCCTTTTACTTACCGGGGACTGCGCTGAAGATTATGAGGTTAAAGTACCACAGCAAGCACTCATGATGCTTGGCTATCAGGTTGACGTAGCCGTACCCAATAAGAGTGCTGGTGATATGGTACAGCTTGTTGTTCATGATTTTACCGGTTTAGACACTTATGTTGAACTAACAGGCCATCGTATTGCTGTTGATATCGCAGCAAAGGATGCCAAGGCAGAAGACTATGTCGGTCTGGTCGTTCCTGGCGGCCGTGCTCCTGAATATATCCGGATGTATGATGAGGCTGTTAAACTGGTGCAGGATTTCTTTGCTGCCGGTAAACCGGTAGCTGCCATTTGCCATGGTACGCAGCTTTTGGCTCCGGCCAAAGTTCTTGAAGGCAAAACAGTAACCTCCTATCCAGCCTGTGCGGCTGAGTGCCAACTGGCTGGCGCCGAATGGAAAAATGAACCGGTTGTTATCAGCGGTAATTTAGTAACAGCCCAAGCCTGGCCAAATCATCCGGCTTGGTTAAGAGCCTTTGTTGAGCTCTTGGGCGCAAAAATCAGTATTTAAGACAATCTTTAGAATCAATCAAGCCTGACTTATCATGGTCAGGCTTTTTATTTATTATTAGTTAAACTATGCCATAAGCCGTAGGCGTAAATCTGTTATAATTAACACAACCTATGCCTGTTGCTGCTGGTGCTGGTTTGATATAATAGAAGCATTAACAAAAAGGAGTGTTGTTTTATGTGTAAACTGCAGTCTGTCGCCGGCCTTTATTTAGTAGTACGGTCGCGGAATTCCCGCTGAAAGTTTAATTAATAGCGGGTTTTCTTCTGCGACCATTGAAAAATATTGGTCGGGGAGGATCTCAGCGAACTCCATAACCAGATGAAACATCATTCAAAACGCTAGACACAAAGACTGGCCGGTGCCATTGCCCACTGGGTTTTGGCAAAAGCCAGTCTTATCTTAGTGCCAATTGTTAATTATCCAGGCCATTACGGCAATACTAGTAATCCACCGCTAGGTGCTTACTTTCGTTTATTCTAATGCTATGTGTAAGGTGGGGTAATATAACAAGCAGCTGTTTTTCCAGCATTACTAATAGAAGGGGTGTATTCATGTTTGTTCATAATCTTATTCTTCAGGGAGCAAAAGATAATAGAGCATTTGCCGGCAAAGACAGTGTGTCATATAGGCAGCTTCAGGAACAAGTAGAGAAATACCGCAATTATTTTTATGAATCAGGTATCCGGATGGGAGAAAATGTAGGTTTGTTTTCCCGCAATTCGCCGGAATTTGTATATTGCTACATGGCTATTGTCAGTCTTGGGGCTGTTGTTGTGCCGCTGAATTTTCAACTGGCAGCCCGGGAAATTGCCTTTATTGTTAAAGATGCCGAAATGAAGCGGCTGATTACTATGGAGCGCTTAGCGATTGACACTGAACTTAGTCAGCAGGGCTGCCCGCAACCTGTTATGCAACTTGTTATTGCGGACTTCCAACCAGGGTTGGACCGTTCACCGGCAGCTCCACTGCTTGACAGCACTCTTGGCACAAACAGTCCTTGTGCTATTATATATACCTCCGGTACAACAGGTAGTCCCAAGGGGGCTGTCCTGACCCATAATAATCTTGTAGCCAATGCCAAGGCCTTCAGGGAGATGCTGCCGGTAGCCGCTACCGACAATGTATTGTGTGTGTTGCCGATGTATCATTGCTTTGCCTGGACATGCGCTGTTCTTAACTCTCTGCTGTGTGGTGCTGCAATTACAATACTGGAAGCTTTCGCGCCTAAAGAGACCCTTGCTGCCATCAAGGACTACCAGGTAACGGTTGTCTATGGTGTGCCACCGATGTACAATCTCCTTACCCGTATTGGGGAACCGGGTGATTTTGCCGGTATCAAATATTTGATATCAGGTGGTGCTTCGCTGCCGGAAAAGGTAGCCAGGCAGTTTGCTGAAAAATACGGAATACAGATTCTTGAAGGTTATGGCCTTTCAGAGGCTTCACCGGTAGTAGCTCTTAACCCGGTGCAAAAGCCCAAATATTGTTCCATTGGCAAGTCACTCCCGGGCTTGGAGGTCAAAGTGGTTGGTTCTGACGGTCAGGCACTACTGCCAGGTGTGGTTGGTGAGATTATTGTGCGGGGACCAAGTGTAATGCAGGGATATTTTAATCTACCGGCAGAGAATGCATATGCGCTTAGGGACGGCTGGCTTTATACCGGCGATCTGGCCTGTCAGGATGATGAGGGGTATTTCTTTGTTGTTGACCGGTTAAAGGATCTAATCATATCAAACGGCGAAAACATTTATCCGCGCGAGATTGAGGAACTGCTATACTCTTTCCCGGGCATTATAGAGGCAAGCGTGATTGGTGTTGCCGATGAACTGCGTGGTCAGGTAGCCCGCGCCTATGTTGTAATTGCACCAGGGGATACCCTGGATAAAAAGGCAGTGAGGGAATACCTTCAGGCTAACATTGCCGCCTATAAAATACCACGGGACTTTGTCGTTGTCGATGCATTGCCGAAGACCCAGACAGGTAAGATTTTAAAACGTATTCTCCGTGAAAAAATGAAATAAGCTGGCAATAAGCCAAATATCAGTTCCTTTACTTACCGATTTGGCTTTTTATTGCACAAAATGAGGAAGTAAACAACTAAACCTTGAAACAAGCAACGTTTCGATTTATAGTATGATTTGTAAATAGTATTTAGGGCCTGTAGGCAACCTCTTAGTCCCGGGAAGGCGGATTAGCGTGATTAGATTGTTGACAGGCGGCGATATCTGCGAGGTCAAGGCGTATCTGGAACGAAATTATTTAGAAACAGTGTTTCTTAATGGAAATATTATACGCTGTGGAATTGACAATAACAGAATAAACCGCCGCTGTGGGGATTACTATGGCTATTTTGAAGCCGGCATACTAAAGGGCATATTGACCTTTTTTAACTTAGGCAGTGTTATCCCGCATTTTGAGGTGCCAGGCGCCGTTAATGGCTTTGTGGAAATAATGCGTCAGCGCCGGTTTGAGGTGCTGGCTGGAATGAAACAGGTTGTAGAACCTCTCAATCTGGCTCTTAGTCAGTATAAAAAGATTTTAAATTATGAGGATAGTAATTTTCTGATTAACCGGGCGGTTAGGTGGTCGGCTATCCCCCCCTCAGTCCGGATTGCTGATGCGGGAGAGGTTGAGCGGTCAGCCGCACTGGGGTTTGTTGTCGAAGCCTACCGGCAGGGATTTATGCGCCGGTTTAACAGTGAACTGGCTGCTAAGCTCATTGATGACCGGGGGCCTGGGGAAGATCTGGTTTTCTTGCTTGAGGGCGGTGTCCCTAAAGCCCAGGCTATTATTCAGGTGACTACCAATCGGATTAGCCAAATTGGCGGCGTGTATACCAGTGAAAGCAGCCGGGGAAAAGGCTACTGTAAAATCCTCATTGCTGAATTATGCCGCCGTATTCAGGGCTATTGTAAACTACCGGTGCTTATGGTGCGGAAAGATAATGTGCCTGCTGGTAAGGCCTATCAAGCTAGCGGCTTTACTCATTATGACGACTACTTAATTATAAAATACAGCGTTTGAACTGGAGGATTGATTATGCGGTTAGCTGTTGGTGTCACTGGTGCAAGCGGAGCCATCTATGGCTACACTTTAATAAAAGTGCTTTCTAACCTTGGGGTTGAGGTGCATGCCATTTATACTGATATGGGCCGTAAGGTGCTTGAATATGAGTGCGGGCTCACTATGGCGGATATCAGCGCCCATGCTACGGTTTATGAAAACTCAGACCTGTTTGCCGCATTGGCCAGCGGATCGTTCAAAACAGGCGGTATGGTCGTTGTGCCCTGTTCAATGCATACATTAGGTGCTCTGGCAACGGCCAGTGGACGAGACTTACTGACAAGAGCGGCAGATGTTACACTTAAAGAAGGACGGAGACTTGTGGTCGTGCCGCGTGAGACGCCGATGACCACCATTCATTTGTCAAATATGCTTACCTTAGCCCAGGCTGGTGCAGTGGTTATGCCGGCAGCGCCCGGATTTTCTCATAAGCCGGAAACTGTGGATGAGCTAATAAACTGTATGGTTGGCAAAATACTGGATATCTTCAACCTGGAACATGTATTATATACGCATTAGGGCGAAACTGGCAGGCGTAGTTTGTCAGCGGATTATCTGTGGTGAATTCACCAGGGTAGGAGTGCAAATAATGTAAAAAAAGAGGAATTGAGGGAAATTTGCCGAAGAATATGACAAGCTAAATACTGAATCAGAGGTGGTTCTATGCGGCTATATTGTAAGTTTTGTGCCGTATGCCTAATATTTTTTATGCTTGTTTTGGCAAATTCTCCTGTATTTGCTGCGGCGAAGACGCCGGTTAAGCAAGAGTCGATACCAAGCAATATTGTTAAGACTGCAGAAAAATATTTAAAAACACCCTACCGGTTTGGTGGTGAATCCCCTGCCGGATTTGACTGCTCGGGATTTGTCAAATATGTGTATGACCGGCATGGTAAGAAATTACCGCGTACAACCGATGTTCAGTATAAAACAGGCAAGAAGGTTGCGCGAGCCGGACTTAAGACCGGAGATTTGGTGTTTTTCACCACCTATGCGTCAGGTGCGTCTCATGTAGGCATTTATACCGGCAATGGCAAATTCATCCACGCCTCTTCCAGTCGTGGCGTAATGATCAGCCGGCTTGATGAAGCCTACTGGAAGCCGCGCTATCTTGGCGCCAGAAGGCTAATTAATTAGCATTGGAGGAGTACCTATGATTTTTGGACACATTTCAACCCTGGAAAAAGATGCACCACTACTTCCCCAGGCCCTTGTCAAAGGGCTTGAGTATCTTGCGAAAACCAACGTGGCTGAGCTGCCTGCCGGTAAGCATGAGATTGAAGGAAAAGATATTTATGTAGCAATCAATGAATATGAAACCCAGCCACGGGAAGCACGCAGGGCCGAAGCCCATGTTGATTACCTTGATATTCAGTACCTCATTGCAGGTGAGGAGCTGATAGCCTACAGCTTGCTGACAGAGGATAATGAGGTTTTGTCTGATGAGCTTGCAGCCAAAGACGCTATTTTCTACAAGACTGTCCAACAGGAAACAGACCTGGTTTTAACTGAAGGCATGTACGCAATATTCTTTCCTTGGGATGTGCATCGCCCTAACTGTACTTTACATCAGACCTGCAAGGTTAAAAAGGCAGTTGTTAAGATTAAGATGTCGCTGTTGAAATAACAGGGAGACGCGAGTTTCCGAACGATAATTCTAAAATGATTCTTAAAGTTCGATTTTTTTATTGACATATTTTGTCCACTGCTGGTACAATACAAGTAAATAAATAATGCTCGTATATATTTGAGGATATGGCTCAAAAGTCTCTACCAGGCGACCGTAAATCGCCGGACTACGAGTGAAAGTGCGCCTAGGGTTCCGCATAGCGTTTTATAGGCTGTGGGCTGTGACCAAGTGGCGCAGGTGTTACTTAGTAACACTACACCGATGGGATAAAAACCCTGGCGGGGAAGTTTCGCTCTATAGTATCATGCGAAAATTCCCTGTTAGGGTTTTTTGGCGTTTTCGGATAAGCCGTAGTGTTTAAGGTAACACTCTAACTATACTACCAAAGGGGAGAAAAAGGGAAATGTTGGAAAAATTATTTAAGCTCAGTTCCCGCAAAACTGATGTCAAAACTGAGGTAATCGCGGGGATTACAACCTTTATGACCATGGCCTACATACTGTTTGTAAACCCTAGTATTCTGGGTTCTGCCGGTATGGACAAGAATGCGGTGCTCCTGGCGACAGCAATTGGCGCCGGGTTAGTATCAATCATGATGGGCGTATTTGTTAATTACCCGATTGCTTTGGCTCCCGGTATGGGGCTGAATGCTTTTTATGCTTTTACAGTTGTTATTGGTATGGGGGTTTCCTGGCAGGTTGCGCTAGGTGCCGTATTTATTTCTGGTCTTATTTTTATTTTACTTACTGTTACTCAAGTACGCCAGTTGCTTGTTGAGGGCATGCCCAATACTCTGAAGCATGCAATTACAGTAGGGATTGGTCTCTTTATTACCATCATTGGTCTAAAACTATCTGGCATTATGAGCATTCGATTATCTCTTATCCCACCGACTCTGGAGAAAATTGTCACTGCTAAAGGCAATGGAACCCCTCTTAGCTTTGAAACTATCATTGAGATGGGAAAACTTGCCCATCCGGAAGTATTGCTGGCTGTTTTTGGTTTTATATTTATTGGTGTTTTGATGGCCCGTCAGGTAAAAGGTTCGATGTTGATTGGTATTTTTACTACCACCGTTGTGGGGATTATCATGGGCGTTGTTAAAATTCCTGCCGGCTTTAGCCCTGTGGCCATGCCGGATTTTAGCAATAATGCCTTTTTGGCACTGGATATCATGGGTGCTTTGAATATGGGGCTGATGGCTATTGTTTTTACTTTCACCTTTGTAGAACTGTTTGATACCATGGGTACCCTGGTAGGTACAGCTTCCAAAGCCGGTCTCATGGACAAGAAAGGTAAGTTCCCTGGTATTGGCAAAGCGATGCTGGTAGATGCCACCGGTGTCAGTTTGGGGGCTATGCTGGGGACCAGTACGATTACTGCTTATGTTGAAAGCGCCGCTGGTGTAGGTGCCGGTGGCCGTACTGGCCTGACTGCTGTTGTCTGTGGTGTGCTTTTTCTTTTAGCATTGTTTTTCGCCCCGCTTGCAGGACTAATCCCTGATGCGGCTACTGCCCCTGCGCTGATTATTGTCGGTGCGTTAATGATCGAGTCTGTCCGGCACATTGACTTTAGTGACCTTACCGAGGGGTTACCTGCGTTCTTAACTATTGTAATGATGCCATTTACCTATAGTATTGCTAATGGTATTTCAGCCGGTCTGGTGATGTACCCATTGCTAAAACTGGTTACCGGCCGTGGCCGCGAAGTACACTGGATCGTCTATATTCTGGCTGTGCTTGTCGTATTCCGGTTCATATTCCTGGCTGAATGACGGGGAAAGTAAACCCAGATATTTATAAGAAATATCTGGGTTTACTTACAGGATTATCTATTGGCACTTACTTATTGTTCAGCCTGTACTATATTATGCCTGTCATATTATTGGATATTATATTATTGTGATAGCAAGCGGGAGGATGAGGATATGAAAGTAGCAATTATCATGGGAAGTGATTCTGACTGGCCGGTTCTTGAGCCTGCTGTTACTCAATTGAACGAGTTTGGTATTGATACAGAAGTATTAGTAGCATCGGCCCACCGTACGCCTGATAAGGTACACAAATTTGTGGCCGGGGCAAAAGACCGTGGTGTACAGGTCATCATTGCCGCGGCAGGAGCAGCCGCACACCTGCCGGGGGTTATTGCCAGCTTTACAACCCTGCCGGTGATTGGCATCCCTGTTAATGCCACCCCGCTCGGCGGTATGGATGCTCTTTTGAGTATCGTCCAAATGCCAGCCGGCATTCCGGTAGCCACTATGGCCATTAATGGTGCCAAAAATGCGGCGCTATTTGCCGCCCAGATATTGGCGGTGCACAATACCGAACTTGCGGATAAATTGACTGCTCATCGCCAGAATATGGCAGATGAAGTAGAAAAAAAAGATGCCCGTTTGGCTGAAAAACTCGCTGCTCAGAGATAAGCTATATATTTTGCATAAAGTAGTTTAAAAAATCTACTGGGACATTTAAAGGAGGCAGAAATTTATGAATCAGAAACCTATGTATGAAGGAAAAGCAAAGCAAGTATTTGCCACTGAAAATCCGGATGAATTGCTGGTGTACTTTAAGGATGATGCTACAGCATTCAATGGTGAGAAACGTGGCACTATTGGTAATAAAGGGGTATTTAACAATAAGATCTCAACTTTTTTCTTTAATCTTTTAGGCGAGAAAGGCATTCCCCATCATTTTGTCAGGATGCTTAATGATCGTGAAATGTTGGTCAAAAAACTGGATATCCTGCCAGTAGAGGTTGTTGTCCGCAATGTTGCCGCCGGTAGCCTGGCTAAGCGCATCGGCTGGGAAGAAGGCCGCAAGCTGCCCACTACGATCATTGAGCTTTATTACAAGGACGATGCACTGGGCGATCCGCTGATAAATAACTATCACATCAAAGCACTTGGTCTT
Organism: Sporomusa sp.; assembly: GCF_035561255.1. Classification (GTDB taxonomy): domain Bacteria; phylum Bacillota; class Negativicutes; order Sporomusales; family Sporomusaceae; genus Sporomusa. The sequence continues at coordinate 35,562 of NZ_DATMXX010000342.1, forward strand.
GCTACGCCTGAACAGGTTGAAACTATGGAAAAATATGCCCTGAGAATTAATGAAATTCTCGCCGCTTTCTTAAAAGACAAGCAAGTGGAACTGATCGATTTTAAACTTGAATTTGGTGTTCATAAGGGCGAGGTGCTGCTAGGTGATGAGATTTCGCCTGATACCTGCCGGTTCTGGGATAGCGAGACCGGGCAGAAACTGGACAAAGACCGTTTTCGCCGTGACTTGGGCAATGTTGAGGAAGCGTACAAGGAAGTGCTGAAAAGACTGACAGGTGAGAATTCCTAATGCTTTACGATATGCAAAGTGATAAATGGCGGGAAGAATGCGGCGTATTTGGTATCTTTGCCAGTCAGGAGAATGTTGCACTTAATACTTACTGGGGTCTGTATGCTCTGCAGCACCGGGGCCAGGAAAGTGCGGGCATAGCTGTCACTGACGGCGTTGTTATGGATGTACAACGGGGCATGGGGCTGGTGAATGAGGTATTCCGTCATAATTTGCCTGATATGCCGGCGCGTATTGCCATTGGTCATGTTCGATATTCGACAACCGGTTCAAGCCTCTTGCGCAACACGCAGCCACTGTTAGTCAATTATTCCGGAGGCCAAATCAGTTTAGCTCATAACGGCAATCTGACCAACGCTCATGAAATACGTGAAGAGCTGGAGCATAAAGGCAGCGTATTCCAAACCTCAATCGATAGTGAGGTCTTAGTGAATCTGATTGCCCGCTCCACCAAGCCCGCAGTAGAGGAAAAAATCATTGACAGCCTGACTAATGTTCAGGGCGCTTATTGCCTTGTTATCATGACCGAAACCAAGTTGATCGGCGTGCGCGATCCACATGGCTTTCGTCCGCTGTGCCTTGGGCGCTTGGGAGAAGGTTGGGTATTGGCATCCGAGTCATGCGCACTTGATACTGTGGGTGCAGAGTTTGTCCGTGATATTGAGCCGGGTGAGATGGTAATCATTGATGACAGTGGTGTGGCATCCCGGCGCTTTGCAGAATCTGACCGCCGGGCCGGCTGTGTTTTTGAATATATCTACTTTGCCCGCCCTGACAGCATTATAGACGGCCAGAGTGTATATCAAGCCAGATTTAGCATGGGGCGTACGCTGGCGCGTGAGAGCCGGTTTAAAGCCGATATTGTTATCTCGGTACCTGACTCGGGGACTACTGCCGCTTTGGGCTACAGTCATGAATCAGGCATCCCTTTTGCCGAAGGCCTGATGAAGAATCGTTACATCGGGCGTACCTTTATCCAACCAGAACAAAAAAAACGCGACATGGGAGTTCGGATCAAACTGAACGCTGTGGCCTCGGTGGTTAAAGGCAAGTCGATTATCATGGTTGATGACTCCATTGTGCGTGGTACTACGAGCGGGAAAATTGTCCGTATGCTAAAGGATGCCGGTGCTACAGCTGTCCACATGTGTGTAAGCTCTCCGCCTATCGGATTCCCCTGTTATTACGGCATTGATACCTCAGCCCGTAAGGAACTTATTGCTTCTTACAAAAAGGTGGAGGAGATCAGGCAGTTTATTGGTGCTGACTCACTCCATTACCTGACACTGGAAGGACTGCATGCGTCAATTGACAATATCCAGCAAAAAACGCTGTGCAACGCCTGTTTTAACTGTGATTATCCGGCGCAAACACCCTGTGACGGTGATTGTGCGAATAATAAATTTCTGTTTGAGCCTAAAAGCGAGTAAATGAATAGAGCAGGAGGTCAAAACATGACCGACAACCAAAAAACTAATGTTGAACTTACCTACCGTGATGCAGGGGTAGATATTGATGCTGGCAATAAAGCTGTTGAATTAATGAAGCGCCATGTACGTTCTACCTACCGCCCTGAGGTTTTGGGTGATATCGGTGGTTTTGGCGGGTTGTTTGCACTTAATGCCGGTAAGTACCGCCAGCCTGTGCTTGTAAGTGGTACCGACGGGGTGGGCACAAAGCTTAAAATAGCTTTTATGGCCGACAAGCATGACACCATTGGTCAGGATGGGGTGGCTATGTGTGTCAATGATATCCTGGTGCAGGGGGCTGAACCGCTCTTCTTCCTGGATTATCTGGCTGTTGGCAAGCTTGAACCGGAAAAGGTTGCTGCTATTGTCAGCGGTGTGGCGATGGCCTGTCGTGAGTCAGGGTGCGCTCTTATTGGCGGTGAGACGGCCGAGATGGCTGGTTTTTACCCGGATGGCGAGTATGATATCGCTGGTTTTGCGGTAGGTGTTGTTGACCGGGATAAAATTATAACAGGCGAAAAGATAGCACCTGGCGATGTTCTTATTGGCCTGCCCTCCAGCGGCATCCATTCCAACGGCTACTCGCTTGTGCGTAAGATCTGTTTTGATGTTAAGCAGCTTAGTGTTGATGCTTACATCCCGGAGCTTGGACGTACGCTGGGACAAGAGTTATTGGAACCGACCCGCCTGTATCCTAAAACCTGTATGCCGCTTATTGAAAAGTTTGATATTCATGGTATGGTCCACATTACCGGCGGTGGATTTTATGATAATATTCCCCGCGTATTGCCTGAAGGCTGCGGTGTGGAGATTGATTCCGGTGCCTGGCCCGGGCCGGTTATTTTTAGTCTGTTGCAGGAATGGGGCGGTGTTGCAAAAGCTGAGATGTTCCGGACATTTAACATGGGCATCGGTATGATTTTAATTGTACCGGCTGAACAAGTGCCAACTGTCCAGGCTGATCTTGCTGCAAGGGATGAACAATCATATATTATCGGCAAGGTTGTCGCCGGCGAGTGTCAGGTCGAACTCAAGTAGGAGGCTGAGATATGAATAAAACGGTAATCGGTGTATTGGCATCAGGTCGAGGCAGCAATCTGCAGGCGATCATTGATGCTATCCAGGCAGGCAGGCTTGATACCAAAATTGGCGTGGTTATCAGTGATAATCCGGAGGCTAATGTGCTCAAACGTATGGCCGGAGCGGATATTCAGGCGCTGTGTATTGACCGGAATCTGTTTGCCAGCCGCCAGCTATTTGAGGCGGCTGTTGCCGAGGAACTTACCATTCATCATGTTGAACTGGTCGTGTTAGCCGGTTTTATGCGTATCTTGAGCCAGTCTTTTATTGACCGGTTTGCCGGAAGAATCATCAATATTCACCCCTCGCTGCTCCCGGCCTTTCCGGGTGAAGATGCCCAGCAGCAAGCCCTGGAATATGGGGTGAAGGTTACGGGCTGTACTGTCCACTTTGTTGATGCAGGAATGGATACCGGTCCGATCATTCTGCAGGAAGCTGTACCGGTTATGGAAGACGATACAGCGGAGACCTTATCTGAACGTATTCTGCACGCCGAACATATTTTGTATCCCCGCGCTCTTGCTTTATATTGTGAAGGGCGACTGAATTTCGAAGGTCGGCGTGTACGTATAATTGACAAAGAGTAGAGGGATAGCGAGGGATACTGATGAAGATTAAACGTGCGCTCTTAAGCGTGTCGGATAAAACCGGCATCGTTGAGTTTGCTAATGCATTACATAACCTTGGTGTTGAGCTTGTTTCAACAGGCGGCACTATGAAAGCCATTAAAGATGCAGGCATACCTGTTACCTATGTCAGCGAAGTTACTGGTTTTCCTGAGATCATGGACGGTAGGGTTAAAACACTTAACCCCTATATTCATGGCGGCATATTGGCTATTCGCGATAATCCCAGTCACCAGGCGGCAATGGATGAACATAAGATCACAGGCATTGACTTGGTAGCTGTCAACCTGTATCCCTTCCGTCAGACTGTCGCGAAACCGGGCGTGACTTTAGATGACGCTGTAGAAAACATTGACATTGGTGGTCCGGCTATGATTCGGGCCGCGGCTAAGAATTTTCACTACGTAACAGTTGTTGTCAATCCGGCGCGGTACGGGGAAATCATTGCCCAACTGACCACCGGCAGTGAGGTAAATTTTAAAAGCCGCATGGCACTGGCACAAGAGGCCTTCAGCCACACGGCTGGTTATGATGCTTACATTTCCCGCTATTTAAGCGGGCAGCTTGAACAGGGGCTTTTCCCGGAAACACTGCATCTGGTGTATGAAAAGGCTCAAGACCTGCGCTATGGGGAAAACCCGCATCAGGCGGCGGCATTTTATTGTGAACAGTATTACTCCGGGCCGGGTGTGGCTAATGCCAGGCAGCTTAATGGCAAAGAGTTGTCGTTTAATAATATTGTCGACGTGGAAGCCGCTTATGCACTTGCTGCTGAGTTTGAGCAACCGGCTGCTGCTATTATCAAACATACCAACCCTTGCGGCACCGGGATTGGTGAGACTTTGGCCGAAGCCTATAATAAAGCCTATCAGGCTGACCCGTTATCCGCTTATGGCGGTATTATCGGCGTAAACCGGGAAGTAGATGCAGATACTGCACAGCTTATCAGTGAGCTTTTCGCCGAAGCAGTGATTGCGCCGGCATTTAGCCAGCAGGCTCTTGATATTCTGACAAAAAAGAAGAATGTTCGTCTGTTGGCGGCGGGTCTATCCCAGCCTGACAGCACCCGTCTTGATGTTAAGTCGGTGGCTGGCGGGGTACTGTTACAACAATCGGATATGACTACCGCTATGAAAGATGCGATGAAGGTGGTCACTAAACGCCAGCCGACAGCGGCAGATTGGGAACAGCTGCTATTTGCCTGGAAGGTTGTAAAACATGTTAAGTCTAACGCGATTGTTATTGCCAACAACAATAAAACACTGGGCGTGGGGGCAGGCCAGATGAATCGTGTAGGTGCTGCCGGCATTGCACTGGCTCAGGCCGGCGAGCAGGCCAGAGGGGCAGTTTTAGCATCAGATGCTTTTTTCCCGTTTGCCGATACGGTGCAAGCAGCGGTTGAGGCCGGTATTACTGCTATTATCCAGCCTGGCGGTTCGGTCCATGACGAGGATTCAATTAAAGTAGCTGATGAACATGGGATTATCATGATATTTACCGGTATGAGACATTTTAAACATTAGTAAAAAGGGTCAGGCACCGCCTGACCCTTTTTTGATGGTGTCCCCGCAACCCCGGTAACCCCCGGCCTTTGCCGGAAAAAGCGCTCCGCAGGAGAAAAGCCGGGCGGTATTCCGTTAAGAAATCCGTACTGTTTGAGTGTGAACTGATACCCCGATAATGGACACTATTAAAAAGTCCGTATCGGGGTTTTTGTATGTTCATAGGACGAATAAATGTCTATAATGAAATTATTAATTACCGGAGGCGGAATTTTAGTGAGTAATATTTTCTATAGCGAATCTGATCAACACATCCTTCTGAGAAACCCCAATGTAGAGAAAGTAACTGACCGCTATATCTCATATCATCCCGATTTTAAAATTAGAGCGGTCAAAGAATACTTATCCGGAAAGAAGCCTAGACAAATTTTTATCGACAATGGCTTCAATCTTCAACTAATAGGAGATGATAAGCCATTTGTCTGCATCAAAAGGTGGCGTATCGTTTTCAAACAGCGTGGCGAGGAAGGTCTGAGGGAAGAGGGACGAAATACAAAAGGTACCCGTTTAGCACTCAGAGAATCGTCCATTGAAGATAAGCTAAAGAAGGCTGAGGCCAAAATTAAATTTCTTGAAGCAGAAAATGAACTGTTAAAAAAGATACGGGAGAAAGAAAGAGGGCGTTAAATGCTGTAGAAAAGTTCCAAATCATATACCGAGTCATACGAAAATATCCGAAGTATCGGATGGTTAGTTACTTATGTGAGATAGCGCAAGTTAGCCGTAGCGGATTCTATGCCTGGCTGAAGGCAGCCCCTAATCGCTACCAAAGAGAAGAGAATGACAGAGAAGATTATAAAGTGATTGAAAAAATATTTAGCGCTAGTAAAAGAAAGGGTGGCTGGCGCACGATAAAGATGAATCTAGAAAAAGAGTGCGCAATTGTCATGAATCACAAGAAGATTTTGCGTATTATGCAAAGGTTCCATTTGGTTACGGTGGTGAGACGTAAGAACCCCTATCGAAAAATGGCAAAGGCAACTCAATCGCATAAAACGGTGTGTAATCTGCTAGAGCGCAAGTTTGATCACCACGAGCCACAAAAGGTCCTGTTAACTGATATTACCTATCTATATTATGCCGAGGGGCGTAAGGCTTACCTATCGGTTATTAAAGACGGATCGACAAGAGAGATTTTGGCTTACCATCTATCGACTTCTCTAGAAATGGATCTCGTGATGAAAACGCTGGACCGATTACAGGAAAGCTTGGGAGGAAACATCCACCCTGAGGCGATTATACATTCTGATCAGGGATTTCATGTGCGACAAGAAGTCGCGTGATATATTGCCGAAAGGCTACCCCATCCATTCGGGGTAACCCTATCGTGACTAGCGTAGATGGTAACGTCCGGGTTAGAAAGCTCACGAGACAATGCGGAAGTCCGAGTAGCCTAAAACTGGGACAACTGCTAGGGTAAGAAAGCTATGGAGAACGTAAAGTGAATCACCGTAGGAATCGTTACTCTGGAGGAAGCGAAATAGGCTGAAACGCTTCGACCAAAATGGTAAGGAGTCAAGCAAAGGCTAACTGTCAAACCAATGCGAATGGATGAAGAACTCCCGGTTTAAAGGTGACTCCTAAGGCTTTCACAACTATGTATCATGCGGAACTTGGTAAACCCTACATGCTCCTCATGCAAATGAGGTATCAAACCGCAAGGGGATGAAACAGCATAGGGGGCAGAAGAAAAGGATAAAAAGCGAACGCGACTTTTGTAATGAAAGAAGATAGGGGTTCAAACTTTGCCCTAACTCGAAAGGGTGCTGACTTATCCTGTGGTATTTCTTGGCAAGGAAGGATGGTAAACCTATGAACTTTAGTAACTCAACGACGGATAACACCGAGAGGCTAAAGGACACAAGAAAACTAACCCACCAATGGGAAACTATTGACTGGGTATTAGCTGAAAACTATGTTAATAGGCTACAAACCCGAATCGCCAAGGCAACAGTGGCAGGTAACAAGAACAAAGCCAAAAGGCTACAATACTTATTAGCCCATTCGTTTTATGCC
>NZ_DATMXX010000343.1:0-7885 GCF_035561255.1 Sporomusa sp.
GGATTATACATAGAGGTGTAATTGGTGCCGGTGATATTAAAGAACTGATCGATCTTCCATTGGCTACCTGGTTAAAAGCTAAATATAATCTGCAAATTACAGTTGAGAATGATATGAATCTAACCTCATATGGTTTCTATAAAAAGCAGAATTATGATGAAGATAAAACGATTGCGGTTGTAATTTTTCCGCAGGATAATTGTTCAGGTGCAGGTATAATTGTCGATGGACATATTATTAGAGGCAACACTAACTTTGCAGGTGAAGTGTCTTATTTGCCTTTTGATCATTCACAAGAGCAAATAAAGCAGATAAATAGTGCGGATGTTTATTTTCCTTTAATGGTGAAAACAATTGCATCCATCATCGCAATTATTAATCCTGAAACAATTGTAATAACAGGAGGCTTAATCCGGCTAGATATGATGGAGGATATTTACAATGCTTGTGAAACAATAATACCCCATGAGCATATGCCACAGATCATTATCCAAGAGAACATGCAGGGTGATTATATAAATGGCTTGATTTCGATTACCTTAGAAAGGCTGGCCTGTGATATTCAACTGATAGAAAAAAGAATATAAGGAATTGCAACGTAATGACTAAAAACAAATTCAAACTACAGTCACATGACTGCTCGTTACTTGAATGTTCTATACCGGGTTATTTACAACAAATTTCCACACGGGTAGCATTTTTTATTGCTGGATTTGGGATCGCGGCATGGGCACCTCTTATTCCCTACGCTAAGGACCGCCTTGGTGTTGATGAGGGTGCTCTGGGACTTTTGTTGCTGTGTCTGGGTGCAGGATCTATTATTACCATGCCCCTCGCTGGCGCACTTGCGGCGCGCTTTGGTTGCCGTTTGATGATTTGGGTTGCTAGTTTACTTATATGTGTTTCTTTACCATTTCTTGCCACGGTCGCAAGCGTTCCGGCACTCGTGATTGCACTGCTGCTATTTGGTGCTGCTATTGGTGCGGTCGATGTGGTAGTTAATATCCAGGCCGTGATTGTCGAGAAAGCCAGTGGTAGAGCAATGATGTCCGGATTTCATGGGCTATGGAGTGTTGGCGGTTTTGTTGGGGCAGGAGGTGTTAGTGGTCTTCTTTGGGCAGGCGTATCACCACTAGTTGCAGTGTTATGTGTCATCGTGGTGATTGTAGGGCTTTTATTAGCTTTTGGAAAGCACTTGCTGCCCTATGGGAGTGAAGAAAAGGATGGGCCATTGTTTGTTTTTCCTAAGGGAATGGTCCTTTTCATAGGATTTTTATGCTTCATTGTCTTTCTTGCAGAAGGATCAATGCTGGATTGGAGCGCCGTATTTTTGATTTCGCTGAGAGGGTTTGATTTTTCTCAGGCAGGGCTTGGTTACTCCCTATTTTCAGTTGCGATGACGATTGGCAGGTTAAATGGTGATCGTGTTGTTCACAAATTTGGCGGAAAAACGATACTCATCTTGGGTGGAATATGCGCGTCGGCAGGGATTGCCATTGCTATATTCATTACAACTTGGACCGCTTCTCTTATTGGTTTTGGACTAGTCGGATTGGGTGCTTCCAATATTGTGCCGGTACTGTATTCTGTACTAGGCCGACAGAAAGTCATGCCGTTAAACTTTGCAGTATCGGCTGTTACTACCCTTGGCTATTTAGGAATTCTGGCGGGGCCGGCACTCATAGGTTTTATTGCTCATGCAACAAGCCTCTCCACCGCTTTTTTGGTTGTTGCCGTAATGTTGCTAATTGTGGCAGCCAGTTCTCGTGTTGTAACTGAGTAATAACGCGATAAACAGTGCACCGAATTTTAGCTAAAAAAAAGAGAAACATAGGCAAAGTAATTTTATTGCCATGTTTCTCTTTTTGTTCAGTAACTATTACTGGAATAAATAAGCCTGCCTATTTGCATTGGATTGGACAAAGTTTTAGCGATAGTAGACCGGCAGGCAAGATTCAATATCTGGATATTTTTCAACTTTTTGTTTAATAATAATGATGTATTCAGTTTAGAAAGGAGTGTATATACTTGACGCAGTTAAGTCAGCTGGAGCTTCAGCATTTACGACACATGATTGGCGGCCATGAGACTGTAGCGAATAAGCTCGAAACATATTCTCAGCAATGCAGTGATGCACAACTTAAGCAAATGTTTCAGCAAGATGCAGTAGCAGCCAGGGATTCCAAACAAAAACTTATGGCATTTTTACAATAGGAAGGAGGTATAAAGGTGAACGATAAAGACATGCTAAATGATTATTTGGTATCAATAAAGGGCAGTTTAGCTACCTATGCTAATGTCATTGCTGAAACAAATAACGCGCAATTGCGCTCAACCTTTCAGCAAATGAGAAATCAAGATGAGCAGAGGCAGTATCAGATTGCTCAGACTGCTATGCAAAAGGGATATTATAAGCCAGCTGCTCTTGCTCAGCAGAGCGAAGTTCAGCAATTGAAGAATGAATTGATGAGTTCCTCATCTAATAACTAAAAAACATTAAGTTAAGATAGGTTTCGATGTAAGCCTCAACCCTTCCAGAATAGGTGTTGAGGCTTAATTCTTGCTTTCTCCGTCAATATAAATGATAGTGATTTGAGTGTATGTATAATGTGTTATTTTGATGATTCAGTTACAGTGCAAAATTGAAATGGCTTACCATGTCGAAAAATAGAACTGTCTGGAAACATACGCTGTTTCCAGACAGTTTGTTATCTTGAGGCAAACTTCTTTTTTGCTTTGGCGTTCTCGGCAATTGTATAAATTTTAATAACCGTCCATCTGATAAAGATTGCCATCATAATATAGATTGGAAAGCCATAATAATATTTCCACTTGATTATTTCGTAAAATCCGCCCCATACCAGAATTGGCTCAAAGACAAAGCAGAATATGCCTGCCATTATTATAGTAGCACGCAAAAAGCTTTGCCATGTTTTAAAATGCTGGTAGATAAGGGAATAGATCATCGGCAAGCAGACTAAATCAACTGCTGTTAAGGGTGGGAATATTGGGATTATATCAACCGGATAATCCCATAAAGTCAGTTCCTCACCAAATTCGTCCAAAACAAGGGTAATGAACATGGTTAATCCCGCATGCAGAGTGATTTCCGGCAGGCGTTTTTTATCAACCAGTTTGCACCAGGCAAATAAAGAAAGGACAAACAATCCTATTAAAAAATACCATTTAAAGTGAAATATGTCCTCATGAAGCCATTCATTAATACGTAGGTCAGTTAAAGCTTTTTGAAGTTCGACAGTGGTCGACACTCCTGAATCAGAAAAAAACACTATATAGCTGCCTCCTTAATATGGGTGCACCTGAGCCTTTTCGGCAATGGCAAAAAGCTTAACTATCAAGCATCTGATAATTAATGACACAGCAACATAAATAAGGAAGCTATAATAATATTGCCATTTGAGCAATTGATAAAAATTAGCCCATACTAGAGCAGGTTCCACGGCAAAAGACAGTAACCCAGCTATTGTAATGCTGGCCAGGATAAAACTCTTCCAAGTATTGAAGTGTTGATAGGCAAGCGAAAATACCACTGGTAAAATCAATAAGTTGATAGCAGTTAAAACTGGAAAAATAGGGAGTAGATAGATAGGATAAAACCATAGGGTTAATTCTATGCCACATTCATCGATTCCCATTGTTACAAGTGTTGTCAGAACTGCATATAATAGGATTTCAGGTAATCGCGTCTTATCAAGCAGTTTCCACCAGACGACTATACTCAGGATCGATAACCCTAACAGGAACCACCAGTTAAAATGGAATAGGTCTTCACGTAGCCATTTATTAAGGTGAACTGCAGTAAGCAATTTCTGGATTTCCATCTCAATCGGTGTACCTGTTACAGCAAGGAACATATATTGCCTCCGCAGCGAGATAATGTATTCTAACAGGATTATTGTGTCCAGAGGACGGTTACCCCATTCAAAATGACAAGCAGATCTTTAACATATCTAGACGATTTCTACTTTTTCCTTGCGCAGGGCATCTATAAATTTCGTGCCTACATGCAAGTTGCTTTGAACCAGCTCTGGGGGAGTTAACGCCATCCATTGGTTGAGCGACATGTCAGCATAGTGGGCAGACCGGAATATCTCTAGAAACCATAGGCTGCAGTCGCCTGTGTTTTGTACATAGTGTCCGTAGGGGAACGGTATATAGCCTACATCACCGGCCTGAACATTGAATGTGCGGGCATTGCCATTAGCCGCAAATGCTGTCATGCGCCCCATCCCTGAGATGTAATATTGCCACTCGTCGTTGAAGTGCCAATGCATTTCTCTCATGCCGCCCGGCCTGACTTCCACCAAAGCCGCAGCGGTTGTTGTTGAAATAGGGAAGTTAGTGGAATCGACTATTCGTACCGTTCCGTACGGATATATTAACGGCGCTTGGGCAAGCAGCCGGTGTTTGAAGGTTTTTGGCACGGTCCCGAAAGGATCAGGTACCTTCTGGCATTGTAGCGGTCCGGGTATTTCCGATTGGTAAATATAGCGTTGTTTTGAAGGGATATTGGCAAAGGCGCTTTTCGGTACCCCGAAATTTGCCGACAGGATATCTTTCGGTGTGTGCGCGAACCAATCGGAGATTGAGAAGGTATTGAGATCAGAGAAATTGCCATCGTTGAAGACGAGTAGAAACTCGCAGCCATTCTCCAATCCCTGGATCGTGTGCGGAATTCCTTCAGGAAAGAACCAAAGATCGCCAGGAAAAATGTCGCCAATGAAGTTACGGCCGTCCTGGTCAACCGAGGTGACGCGAGCGCTCCCGACCAGGACATAAGCCCATTCGGTCTGTGAATGCCAGTGCATCTCACGTACACCACCTGGCGTCAGGGCCATGTTCACCCCGGCAAGCGTGGTTGCGACCGGCAGCTCTCTAATCGTCACTTCCCGCGACCAGCCACCGTGATTTAACGTCATGTGGGCGTCGGAAAAAGAAAATTTTAAATTGGGGATTAATCCAGCATCGGTGGCTGGTGGGACAAGCATGTCCGGATTCTCAAAATCTCTCATGATGTTCCGCGGACCCAGATCAAGGGCGCCGGCACCATCAGGCCTTACCGGTTGCGGCAGATCTTCGCACATCGCTTGATCCCAGGAACGTTTAATCATAGAACGGCCTCCTTTTTGGAGTATTTTAAGGCATTGTTTTAAGTTTCAATATTATGTTATGTAAAATACAGATATAGGGAAACTTGTCCATGTTGCTTTTTTACCGTTTTATCGTATTAATTGAATGAGGCAAGGGACGGGTTAGGCTTTGGTGTACTAATGGATGAGTATATAAGCTGGCGGTCATAATAGTTAGGCATCACATTTAGAACCTCGGTAATTTTGTCCCGCTGGTCCTATAGCAAAATATGAGCGTTGATTCAAATTCACCTTTTGCTTTTATCAAAATCATGACTACGCCTTGGGTGGCTGGAACTAGAAAGCTGGCTAGGAGGACGAATAATAATTTTTTAAAGAAAATTATTATTTGACGGAATTTGTTATTTGCATTATAATACATTATAAGCTGCCAATCTGCTGACAATATCATATTGTGTTGAACCCGCCACGGGATAGAGGAGTGTGACATATCGCGCTCACCGGTACGAGCCGAGTATCCATACGTAGGGGGTTTTTTTATAGGAAAAAGCTGAGACGAGCTTTCGCTTCATAGAAAATCGAGGGGATGAGTTCCGATTACTCACAGTTGTTATAGCGAAGAATTAAAACGGGGGGAGATAAAATTTGAAAATAGTTAGCTTACGCATTTTACTGATTTTAAGTTTACTAATAGGATTTGGCACTACTGGTTCAGTTTGGGCAGCGGCAGCTAGTGAAACATCTCCGGCTAATATAAAAATCGAACAATGGGCAGGGCATAACTTTACATTTCTTGCTTTACCTGCTGATAAGCAATCTGCAGGATATGAGATTTTTGCAGTAAATCAGGCAAATCAGGGATTTCAAGGTGATCGTTCTGTTCGCATTCCTTATGCTGAACATGTTGGAAAACAGGTTACAGTCACTGCAGTAGTACCATTTGCAGCCGGCTATAATCAGCAAGAGTATATGGTTAGTATGACAGTAAATGAAACCGGTGAGAAATTGCTTGGCCGTACCATGCGCGGGCAATTAGAAGGTTTGGTTTTAACATCTGATCTGAATAATGCCCGTAAACAGTTTTTGGGAAAAACTGTTTATTCGAAATTTAGAGAGCTGTCAGGGCTATATATTCCTGGCGGGGATACGACGCCAATGGCCGTATCAACTGCTATTGGTGGTCCGGTTACCGTGGTTGATGTATATGCGGGTAATCAATCCGAAGAACCGATTTGGCTCATTGTTTCAGTAAATGGAGAAAAGGCGGTTTTACCCATAGCTTACAGTTGGACTAATATGCCAACTCAAGCTTGGACCCAGACGCCTCCTTGGCAAGATGCTTTGTTTACGGAAGATCCGAGAGTTAGTCTTGGCGGTTCTTATGAATTATGGAGTCAAATTCAAAACGGGAATGTAGCAGCAGGTATGAGTAAAGGGCAAGTACAGCTTAGTTGGGGCAAACCACTCCGTACTGAAGCAGATGATTCAGTTTGGATCTATGATACCGAGAAACTAAGTTTTAATGGTGATACGCTGCTTTCCATTGAAACTCTTTCAGAAAGCAAATGATAGTCATTAAGTAGAAGTTGTTTCTGAAAGCAGAATATCTTCCCAAAGTAGAAAATCATGAAATAAACGGGGATGATCTTGACGCGAGTGATATTTTGCTAGAACAGAAAGGTATAAAAATAGAAGCCGTTCACGTAAAAGTGATATGGCTTCTATTTTTAATTGGAGATTGTATGGTGGTATAATCAAGCAGAAAATGAAATTTATTCTATGAGCAACCTATTCCCGATATCCTAGTTGTTGCGAAATTAATCTTGCCTTTTCCTGCAATATGCGGATAACAGAAGTATACTTTTCTGTATTAAACCAGGCTGTAGCACCCGAAATAGTAATAGCTGCCTCAAGTTTACCATTGGCGTTAATTATTGGTGCACCAATACAGGTAACGCCTTCGATAGTTTCGTTACTTGCAACAGAATATTCCAGTTCCCTAATTTGGGTGATTTCTTTAAATAGAGTTTGCCTGTCGGTTATCGTATAAGAAGTATATTGTGTTAATGGTTGAGCCATTACTTTATTAATGAATTCATCTGAATTAAATGCCAGAAATATTTTTCCAAGAGCAGTACTGTGAAAAGTATTGCAGTAATCAAAGCGCGGGACAATGAAAGCCGAACGTGAGGGCTCCAATCTTTCAATGATTGTCAATTGATTGGCAGATAGCACTGCCAAAAGAACAACCTCTTCAGCTTCGTTAACTAATTCTTTTAGAATAGGGGAAGCAATTCTGCGAATATTTAAACGCTCAGTACAAGCCAATCCGAGCGGCATTAGGCGAAAACCCAATGTATAATGTCCTGTATCTGTCTGACGTACGAGATCTCTAGCAAGTAAAGTTTGCAGTAAATTGTGTGTTGTGCTTTTCTGTACACCGAGAGCTCTGCTTAGTTCGGTGACTCCCATTTCTCGTGGTGCGCCTTCAAGCAGAAAAAGGAGTTCTATTGCGCGATCTACTGAAGCAACTAAATATTTATTTTTCTCAGAAATTGGCTTTGTTATTTGTCTCATATAACATCGCATCCTTATTTTTCACTTACCCGGCATCTTTTCCTCATGGCAATGCCGGCTAGTATACTCGGTTTTATCTTATGATCCAAAACAAGTCGTTCGTTAATAATGAACGACGTTCTGAGTTAATAAATAAATCCGCTTAAGTAATTTCTATAAGTAGTTACAAAACCCTTTACAATCATATAGGTATACTG
>NZ_DATMXX010000344.1:0-13652 GCF_035561255.1 Sporomusa sp.
GGCATAGTATTCGGACACAATCATTCTTCTGGGAGTTCTATATCAGTTATTTGTTAAACTACCAATTTATCGGTGGAACAGGGCCATTGTGGTTTGTACTGGCACTGCTGTCTTTTTCGATAATCTATGCATTTGTTAGAACAATACAAGGTGAAACCAAGAATTCGGATAGTTCTTTTTCTTTTAAAGTACTAATTAAGCTTATTTTATTAGTCACAGTGAGTACATTTGCAGTGCGTTTGTTTCAACGTCTTGATACCGCTGTCTTGAATATGCAGTTATGCAATTTTGCGCAATATATTATCTTATTTTCCCTTGGTATTTACGCGCAAAGGAATAATTGGTTAGTGAATATTGACTATAGTTTTGGGAGAAACTGTTTGCTAACTGCTATCATCCCGGGAATTGTATTCTTGCTAAGTATTGTTTACCTTGGGGGAGCTTTAGAAGGAAATTCCGATACTTTTAAAGGAGGCTTTCATTGGCAGAGCTTGGCATTTAATTTTTGGGAAGCAGTTACTGGTATATGTATGTCCATTGGACTGGTTGCATGGTTTAGGCAAAACGTTAATTGGCAAAATGGAATACTAAAAAGATTATCAAACAGTGCATTTACTATGTATGTCTTTCAAGCGCCTATACTTGTGTTAATAGCACAGGCAATACAAGTATGGTATCTTCCTGCTATTTTGAAATTTCTAGTCCTTGCTATATTTGCTCTTCCAGTCTGCTTTGTTATAGCTCAAATAATTAAGGCTATACCATTATTTAGAACCATTATGAGATTTTAATCATATATCAAGTTACGCGAGTATACAGTAAGGTTGGAGGGGGAGGGTGGGTGTAAACTACTCCGAAGGAGATTTGGGAAAAAGTTGGGGCTTATTTGTTTCCCCACAGTGCCAAATGGTTGCAAAGGTAAACAAAGAGAAGCTCAAGCAATACCGTACAACAACGCGGTGAAAAAGTTCTGTGACGGTCTGTGATAAAAATCCAACATTATCAACCATTCATGGTGTTTTGAAAACGAAAAATGATGGCGAAATTTGAACTGCGAATCAAAAGGCCGCAGGTTCGAATCCTGCCGGGGTCGCCATAGGTATATCAAGGGTTTTACGAAGTTTTCGTAAAGCCTTTTTTCGTTTTTATAGCAATTTGACAACAACCGTACTGAAATAATCGCTCCTGGGACGGGCGAAACGTGGTGACCCGCGTGGGCTGTAAGGCCGCGCGGGTCATACATCCGTTCCAGACGCAGACAGGCACACCTCTCCCGGGGTGTGCCTTTTGCGTCGGAAATTGTAGAGAAAGGAGGCACAAATGATGGCTGTAGTAAAACTACCGCAAACCAGCACCATTGCCATTAAGCTGCAAAAAGGGTTGACGACCTCCGGCAGTCCAGCTGTATGTCACCCGGAACTACACAGGCAAACCGTCGGCGGCCGACCAGGATTTGTTCGATGTGGCAGCTATATTTGGTCGTATGTGCGCAAATCATTCATACAGCGAATACAAGAAGTGTTGCAAATTTAAAACCGTGATTGAATATGACATGCTGTTGTCTTATTACCTGCTGTACAATAAAGAAAAACAGGAGGTGATAAAAATATGCTAGGCTAGCTAAAGTATACCTATAAGCATAAGCAGGTGGTCGAGAGAAATACTTGGCAATAGCTTCAAATTTGCCGCAGTCTAAAGAAAATTGTGACGAAAATAGGTAAATATTAAAAATTATGCATACTAACATTGGAAAGAGTTAGAAGGTTAGGGCAGGAGGATATAATGAGCAATTTAACAGGTAATTCATTTGACAGAAATGAACTAAAGGGCAAGAGAGCTCTAGTGACAGGCGGGACAAGCGGTATGGGGGAAGCCATTGTAAAACGCCTTGCCGCTGCTGGGGCGACAGTGATCACCACGGCGCGTTCTGTTCCTAGCGGGTCGTTAGCCCCCGTTTTGTTTATTCAGGCCGATATTAGTACACCTGACGGTGTGAATCAGGTGGTTCGCGGGGTACAGGAACACCTGGGGGGAGTAGATATTATTGTGAACAATGTCGGCGGCTCCTCTGCCCCCACGGGGGGAGCACTTGCAATGAATGATGATCACTGGCAGCAGATTTTTAACACTAACTTATTCTCTGCCGTGCGCTTGGACCGGGCGTTACTGCCGAAAATGATGGAACAGAAGTCCGGTGTTATTATTCACACTACGTCGATCAGACGGCGTTTGCCAGCCACTGAAACCATGGCCTACTCGGCAGCGAAAGCCGCTTTGGCAAACTACAGCAAGGGGCTTGCCAATCAGGTTGCTCCATATGGGGTGCGCGTGAATGCGGTTTCACCTGGATTTATCGAAACACAGGCAGCCACGAGACTGATTCAGCGGTTGGCGGAAGATTCCGGTACCGACTACGATAGTGCCAGGCGTGACCTGGTAAAGTCTCTTGGGGGTATCCCCTTGGATCGGCCGGGCCGTCCTGAAGAAGTTGCGGAACTGGTTGCTTTCCTAGTGTCCGACAGGGCTTCCTATATTACCGGTTGTGAACATGTTATTGATGGCGGCACTTTGCGAGAGATTTAGAGAATGAGTTACCAGAAATGATTAACATAGTGAAGGAGTAGGTTGATACTATGAATATGAAACTACCGCCGCTGGTTGCCAAGTTTGTTCAGGCAAAAAATGCTTATGACAGTACTGCCTTTGTTGCTTGCTTTGCAGATCAGGCCGTTGTCCATGATGAAGGAAAAGAGATGCGCGGTACGATCGCGATCCAAAAATGGATTGAAGCCAGTAATAAAAAATATCAAGATACCCTGACGGTTACCAATCTTGTCGAACATAACAATGAAACTGTTCTTACAGCTCTGGTTGCCGGTAACTTTGAAGGGAGTCCGGTCTCGCTTGATTTTCATTTTAGCATCAAAGAAGACAAGATTGACAGGTTGAGTATTTTAGTGGCTGGCGAGTGAATGTTTTTTAGGGAAAGCGGGTGGCTTGAATTATTAACAACCCCGTTTACGTGACCCGGAACTATACCTGCAAGCCGGCGGCAGGCAACCAGGATCTTTTCGATTTGACGCTGAGGCTGGTAAGCCTGAGACGTGGATGGTCCGGTTAAGTCAGGACAGCGCCCGGAGCGGGGGCGGCTGGCATGAAGGCTGATGAATGGCTGGCTACGGTGGATGCCGTAGCCTGGCCAAAGAGCATGCCGACCGGCTGCAAAATATCCGGGATATCCTGGGGCTGATCCTGCTTGTGAGTAAGTTGAACCGTTAAGAGAAAAAGCTGCGTGCCTGGTGGGCGTGCAAGCCAGCCGTCATCGTAAAAATCCAGGCAGGGCACAAACAGGATGCCTGTGCCCTGCCTGGCCGGCCGCCTTTGAAAAGGACAAGGCGGTGGAGGTGCGGAAGGAGGAGTTAGTTGAAACTATTAAATCCTGCCGTGGTGGATCTCGTCATTAGCAGTAGAATTACTTGTAGTATCAGTATTGCGGAAAACATTTGAAAGCCACTCTGGTAGCTGCTGTCTTGTATGTAACCGGACAAAAGCATTGGACCCCAAAACATGCCGATCCCCCAGAACAAATAATAAATTCCGGAAATGGCGCCCTTAAATCCTGCCGGTACCTTTTCATTTAAAAAAGCCATAGAAGCGAGGTAATAAGCTCCTAAGCCAAAACTGGAGAAACACAAGATCAGTGTGAGGGCAAAAGAATGAAAATACACGGATGCGGCAATACCTGCAGCTGCGATGAGCATACCTGTGACCATAAATAATTGCCGCCCCAGCCGATCTGAAAGGTAGCCGATTGTTAGCTGAGCCAGGCTGATTGCAACATAAAATACTGAGAAAAAGATATTAATACTGGACTGACTATACCCTTTTACAGTAAGCAAAAAGGCGGGAATAACGGTCATAAACAGACCGAATCCTGCTCCATATAACGTGATCCCCCACAGGACAGCTGCAATATGAGGGTCTTTCATTAGCGTGAGGCACCCGCGTATAGTGACCATTTCTCCGTCTGTACGTTGACTGTTCCGGTGAGGCTTCATACTATAGCTAATGATGAGCGCACTGATGAAGCAAAATACGGCGTAAAGCAAAAAAACCTGATGATCTGACCAGTCTTTCAACAGCATGACTCGAAGAAATGGTCCCAAAGTCAGTCCCAGGTAAATAGCAGCATTATATATACCAATCGCTTTTCCCTTATTGGCAAAATAACGGACTGATAATAGAGCCGGTGCCAGGCTTAGCAATGGTGCCTCGCCAATTCCCTGCAATACTCTGCCGAAAAGAATCAAATGAACATTATTTGAGAAGTAGAATAATAATCCTGCAATGATGCTTAGTATATACCCCAGCAGTATGAAAGGCTTGGAACCCCATCGGTCGGCCAGCATTCCGACAGGCAGCTGTGACAATACCTGTGCTAAAGCATATGCGGCTGCTAAGTGCCAAACAGATGCGCTGGAGTTGGTTAGCGTAATGACGACTTTTGGCAGTAAAGCCAGTACCATGCCATCGCCTGTCATCAGCAAAAAAACCGCAAGACTTAATAGGAACAGTTGATAATGTTTTTGCATATGGGTTCTCCTTCTTTTTACCGAATGGCAAAATAATAAAGTAAGGCAGCTGCCTTACTTTATTATAGACGCGGCAAAAAGAGGTTTTTTCACCGTATTTAAGATGATATTTTACTTGTTTATAGAATCATTGCGATAAGCATGGGGCGTTATTCCTTCCCACTGTTTGAACAGTCTGGTTAATGATGCCTGATGTTCGTAGCCGACTTGCTGGGCAATCGCCAGC
Organism: Sporomusa sp.; assembly: GCF_035561255.1. Classification (GTDB taxonomy): domain Bacteria; phylum Bacillota; class Negativicutes; order Sporomusales; family Sporomusaceae; genus Sporomusa. The sequence goes on from NZ_DATMXX010000344.1 coordinate 4,819, forward strand.
ATACTGTAGTTTGTTTCCCGGAGCAATCGTTTGGCTTCCAGCAGTCTTAAGTTTTGTAGATAGGTTTGCACGCTAACCCCCATTTTTTTCTGGAACCACTGGCTGTAATAACCGGCATGATAATGTTCTAAGGCCGCTAATGTCTGAAGAGAGATGCTGGTATGATAATGGTTGTGAAGATAGCGAATAGATGGATACTCCTGATTTTGTTGGATTAATTGAAATGAATAATAGAGCAGCTGGTTCATTGCTGTAGTACTCGTTTTTTCCGCCTCGCACTCGTTTAGCATCAGGAAACGCAGTGCGCGCCAGCGGTCGTCAAACTCTAAATATTTTACTTCGTCGTCAGTACAGTTATGAGAAAGTAAGGTATATGGAATATAAAATACCAAAAATTCATTTCGATCTTTTGAATAGTAGCTGTGCTCGCATCCCGAAGGCAGGAAAAGAACATGGTGATAGTCCAGAATTAGCGACCGCTGCCCTGATTTTAAACGTAACGTTCCTTGTAATGGCAGGATTAAGTGCCCAAATGAATGACTATGCGTATGCTCAATATCAATAAACTGTATTTTTTCAGCAAGTGTTGAACAGATTTGCTTCACTAGTTTCACCTCTGGCTCACTAACCTTATATCGAATGAACTTAGCATTAGTATATAGCGTTTGGTCAACTCCTGACAACTTTTCTTTATTAATACAATATGTACTGTTGGATTTGTCGCTTGTTACTAAAGGAAAAGAGGCAGAACAACTGCCCACGATGACGTTTTCGCCCAAGAGCTTATTCATTGCAGCCAGGTCAGTTCTGAGAAGATCCGTCTTTTAACTATATTACAAGTAACAAGAATGTAGTCAAGAGCAATACATCGTATGGTGAAAAAGTTATTTTTAAAGGCGTAAAGACCCGGGAGATTTCTCCAGGTCTTTACGCCTTTATTATTCTATATCATGCTCGGCTTTTGCTGCATCCTGCAGCGGGATTCTGACGGTAACCCTGGTGCCATCCCCCGGTTTGCTGGTCAAATGAATGGTACTGGAATGCTGAGCGGCGATCCAGTGGGCAATCGATAAGCCTAAACCTGTACCTCCCCCGGTGGCTTTTGTCCGTGATTTATCAACCCGATAAAAGCGGTCAAAGATATTGGACTGCTCGTCTTCCGGTATTCCTATGCCGGTGTCTTGGACGGTAATTTCCAAATGGCTGCCTGTTTTTTGGGAAGCAATGCTTATCGTTTTGCCCATTGGTGTAAATTTAATACTGTTTTCGATAAAGATGCGCAGCATCTCTTTGATGGAGGAAGCATCCGCATCAATGGTCGCCGGGTCATTTTGTACAAGCAATATTTGATGATCTGGAGCTATCAGGCGAGTCTCTTGAGCAATCTCGTCGAGTAGAGGTTCTGTTTTCACAGATATTTTTGTAACGATTTGCTTACTATGATCGGCTCTTGCTAAAAAGAGCAGTTTTTCAATCAGTTCGTACATATTGGATGCTTCCGATTTTATGGCGCTAATGCCTTCATCCAAAGCCGCAGGATCTTGTTTGCCCCAGCGGTCCAGCATGTTTGCATAGCCGCTGATGACTGTAATTGGCGTGCGCAATTCGTGGGATGCGTCCGATACAAAGCGGCGCTGTTGTTCAAAACCGGTCTGAATCCGATTCAGCATATGGTTGAAGGTTTTAGCGAGTTCTTGCAGTTCATCATTACTACCCGTAATATCAATACGTTTCCCAAGGTCGTTAACCTCAATTTCTTTGGCGGTATTGATGATGGCACGAAGGGGGCGGAGAATTCTGCGGCTGATAAATATGCCGGATATGATGGCAATCAGCAGGCCTAGTGCATTGGTTACCAGCAGGATTTTGACCAGAAACATCAGGAAATGAGTCTGCTCCGTCATGGGTTTCATAAAATGCAGCTGATAAGAACGGTTGTCAATGGTAACCACTTGGTTGGCATAGTAATAAAAGTGATGATCGATACAGACGATTTGGGTTCTTTTATTGAGCGGGGCGAGCAGGAACGCGCCTACCTCATCAGCATGTTCTTCCGAAAAATCAAGGGTATCAGAAATGGCGGGGGCGTTGTCAAATACGAGGTTGTTCTGATTATCAATGATTCGAAGTATGATTCCTGTCGGAAGGAGCTTTTTTTTAAGCAGGTGCTGATCTACTGCGTTTCCCGCCTCAAGATAGTGAGTTACACTATATATGCTTTGGTCGAGGGCATTATCCGCCTGTGTATATAACATATAATACAGTCCCGCTACGGTGATTAGACTGGTAAAAAGCAGGATACAGGAAAGAATGACCGCATATAGGATGGCCAGTTTGATCGATAGCGGTATGGCCAGTTGTTTAATCTTTAACCACATAGCCTACCCCCCGGATTGTATAGATGTATTTCTGTCCAAACCGCTCATCCAGTTTGTTACGTAGATAACGGATGTAAACATCCACAATATTGGTATCTCCCGTATATTCATAGCCCCAGACCTTCTGCAGGATGCGATCTCGATTCAGTACCAGATTTTTATTATGTACCAGATAATCAAGGAGGTCATATTCTTTCTTGGTTAATTCCACCGGCTGCCCGTCAACCTGGGCTTCATAGCGGTTCGGAAATAACTTTAGATTTTTTACACAAAGTCTGTTGTCATCTGTTGGCTGCTGCACAATGTTTGTCTTGCGGAACGCTGCACGGATGCGGGCAAACAGTTCCGGAATGGCAAACGGTTTGGTAAGATAGTCATTTGCACCAGAGTCCAGACCGGTTACTTTCGCTTCGATATCGTCCCTGGCAGTTACCATAATAATCGGAACTTCGGACAATTCCCGCACGCGCCGACAGACTTCCACACCATCCATCTCCGGCAGCATGAGATCCAAAAGGATCAGGTCGAAGTCTTCCTGCATAATCCGGTCGAAAGCCCTGCGGCCGTTTGTTTCGATGGCGGTTTGAAAGCCTTCATGTTCCAGTTCCATTTGGAGAAAACGGGCGATTTTCCACTCGTCTTCCACTACTAATATTTTTCTTCCTTCTGTTGTCATTGCCGTTACCCTTCCCCGTTTAACCAGTGTGATTGTGTGCAATTATATCAAAACACATTTTTGCTTAATTGGGAAGAACCTGTATGTATTTCTAATCTGATTTTAATCTTGGTCTAATAAAATAGTAATCTTCAGAAGTTAAACTACTTTCAATACTATTAAAATTTATCAGAAAACAATTTAGTCTAATTTTACGAAAGGGATGATCATACGCCAATATATTCTGCGCGAGGTATACCATGCAATCCAACATAGAATTCCACCTACTGAAAAAAAGGACCTGGCGACGCTGGTTGCTGGTTGGTACATTGGTCGTTATCCTCTTTATAAATGGCGCCGGCCTGTTTGTGGGGAACATTATCTACCAAGAAACGAGCGTCCTACATTCCCGTCTGAATGCGCAAAAGGAGGGAAGACTGAAGCAACTTTTGGAATTTGGCAAACTGGAAAAGCAGTGGCAGAATATTGTTATTGAATCCCGCTTTGGCTATCCACTACAGGGGACGTACATTATTAATCCCCAAGCCACGGATAATACCCTTATTTTTTTACACGGTTTTACCGAGAGCCGTTTAGTCGGTCTTAACTATCTAAATATTTATCTAAATGCCGGCTTTAATATCTTGCTTGTCGACTCGCGGGCCCACGGGGAAAGCGGCGGTAACTCGGTCACCTGGGGCAACTATGAGAAATATGATCTGGATCGGTGGGTGGACTGGGTTCAGCAACGTTTTCCTGAGGGTACGATTGGTGTTCATGGAATATCTATGGGCGCGGCAACTGCTCTCATGCACGCCGAGCTCAATGAAGCCAATAAGCGGGTAGCTTTTTATATTGCCGATAGTTCCTACTCTGATTTTGAAACATTGCTGATGCTGCAAATGAAGCAGCGGCTGCACCTGCCGGGAATGGTACTGCCGAAGCTTTTACTGCAATACGCAAATGTTATCGCCTATCTCAATTCCCGTTTTACTTTTTATCAGGCATCACCGGTCCGGGCAGTGCGCAATGTGACAACCCCGATTCTTTACATTCACGGCGAAGCCGATAAGCTTGTTCCAGCCGACATGTCGCTGGAACTCTATAACGCCACCAAAGGGCCCCGCCAAATCTATACGTTTCCAAACGCCGACCATGTAAGTGCCATTTTTGATGACCGGTACCGGTATGGCAGAGTCGTCCAAAATTTTACCCATTCGATTGAGCAGCATAGCTGATACAAAGGCCTGGTCGCACGTAGCTTCCAGGTCTTTGGTATAGGAGTAAGGTGTTACTTGCCTTATGTCCTGTGTTTAAGAGAGCTAGTTTTTAATCTAATTCTAATCTCAGGCTAATGATAGTTTTATGTTCAGCAGTTAATATATTGACTATCGGCTGGTAACGTGACTGGGTGCTTGGCGTGAATAGACAAGTTGTTTGCGCTAACCGCGCTTTATTATAGTGATAAGGAGGGGCGCCTGTGAGCAGGGTGTTACATAAAAGTAATTTTGTAATCATTTTTTCGCTGAGTTTTGCCATGCTTATTTTGGCAGGCAGTTTCATTTTCGGGAATACCGCAACGGGAATAGGGATTGGCAGCAAGCGGGAACAGGCACCGGGGCGGGTTGTAAATCAGGCAGCTTCACAGACGGACAAGCCAGTTCCTAGGGTTCATTTTTCCCGGCAGGCTCCCGCTTCTGTAAAGCCGGTTCTGATCTGGACCAAGGTCAAAGGGGCGGTAGTGTATGAAATCGAGTTGTTAACAGAACCGCCGGAAAATCCCAATGGCACGACGTTATCCAAAAACCGCTTCTTTACCACGAAACAAGTCTACGTCAACGGATTTAATGCCGATGTATCCACAGGCCTCTTGGGGGAGGTCTTTTATTGGCGTGTTCGGGGACTGAATATTGACGGTAATCCGATAGGTGTTTTCTCCGATGCTGAGCTGGTATATATTGACCGGCAGAAAGATCCTCTGCAAAAACCTGTCCCCACTGCAGTTTTCAACCAAAGTGCAGGCAGTACGTTGCTGTATCCGGTATATGCCTGGATTCCCATAGCCGGAGCGGAAAAATATGAGGTTGAAATACTGAACGATCTTCCGGAAAACCCTAACGGGGTTGCTCCGTCCATCCACAGGATTGATACAGCGATTGTTAGGGGGTTTGACTACTATGATGAAAGTTCCAGAATTTCTGAGAACCCCTTTTATTGGCGAGTAAGAGGACTGGACAAGGCTGGAAACCCGGTGGGGGTGTATTCGGATGCTGGAAAATATAATGTGAATCCTGCCAAGCCAGTGACTGTGGCGACATTCGGCGACAGCATTACGCACGGCGGCGGTAGTGTTTCCTATTCGCCGGCGGACTGGGAGTACAGCTATCAGCATTACCTGGATTTTCCCACCATAAATCTTGGCAGAAGCGGCGATACCAGTCAAACAATGGTTGAGAGGTTTGAACAGGATGTTTTGCCTTTCCAGCCTCAGTACCTGCTGATTTTAGCCGGTACAAACAGTCTGCGGGGAGGAGTAAAGGCCGATAGCGTCATAATGGATTTGAAGGTGCTAAAAGAAAAATGTCTCGCTAACAATATCCTGCCTGTATTTTTGACGTTGCCGCCTATTAATCCGGACAATATTAAAAAAGTGTTCAACGAACCTACAGCGCCGGATTGGCAAGATCAAACTAAATTAGTCAATGATTTCATCCGCACCCAGGACCATATCGATGTGGCGCGGGAAATGGAATTTCCCAATGGACTTCTTCCTGCGCAGCTAGCGGTTGACGGACTGCATTTAGACATCAAGGGGAAAAAGAAAATCGCGTCCGCCATTAATGCGAACTGGGCACGCATTGCAGAGTTATCCCGGCAGAGCAGGAACGATTAAAAAGTGTATTGCCACAGCCCTTTTATCTGCTGGGTATTGACTGCATTATCGTTGTTTAGATGGCTTGTAAAAGGTAAGAAGTCAATTATAGAAAGGAGAATGATTGAAATGGACAGGCGTCAATTTATCAGTGGGGTTGGTTATGGATTATTATCGCTAGGATTGGCAGGGTGTGGCTTGCCGTTTTCCGAAAAGAGTGGTGATACGAAAAGCAATCAAACGTCGTCGGCGGCGGTAAGCGGGTACGATCGTGGCAAACTTGTTATAGCAGAGGGAACGGAGCCAAACTTGCTAATCGAAAAAGGCTTTACCGCTCTTGGGGGAATTAGTGCATTGGTCCGGAGCGGGGCGACAGTGGTAATTAAGCCGAACTTCAGTGTTCCCAGAAAACCGGAAGAAGCAGCAACGACCAATCCGCGCTTAGTTGCTGCTGTGGTGAAGCAATGTTTGGCTGCAGGGGCTAAGGAGGTCAAAGTGATTGATTATCCGTTTAGCAGCCCACCCGTATGTCTCGCCAACAGTGGAATAAAGGCGGCAGTAGAGGCTGCGGGTGGAAGAGCTTTTGCCATTAATGCGCAAAATTTCTATACGCAGGTTGATATCGGGGGTAAAATCTTGAAAACTACCTTGTTTTCCAAGGATGTGTTAGAAGCCGACGTATTTATTAACTTTCCCATACTCAAGCATCATGGAATTACTAAGCTGACTCTGGGGATGAAAAACATGATGGGGTTGGTATGGGACCGAGGCTACTTCCACAGGACAGACCTTATCCAAGGAATTGCTGAACTTGCTGCGTTCCGTAAACCTCACCTTACCATATTGGACGCTACAAGAGGTATTACCGATAATGGCCCTGTCGGACCGGGCCCCATTCGTGAATGGAACCAAGTGGTTTTTGGTGTTGATCCGGTAGCCGTTGACGCTTATGGAACAACGTTATTTGGTCTTAAACCGGCGGAAATCGGGTATGTGTCCGCAGCTGCGCAATTGGGAGTGGGCGAGATGGATTTGCAAAAGCTTACAGTTGTGAAGGTGTGAGGTAATGAAATCAAAGATGGCACTTTGGGGGCAATATCTGGTGCAATTGATCTCGTTAGTTTCTTTTGTGCTGCTTATTGCCAGCTTATCGTATCCGCTCGGACCGGAAAATTCATTATTACAGTGGTTTTCCCGACTTGATCCCTGGCTTTTGCTGAGTCAGCTCCGTTGGCAGCAGGCGGTTCCCTACTGGGTGTGGCTGCCGCTATTGACCTTGACGGCAACCTTGCTGTGGGGGCGGGTATTTTGTGGTTGGCTGTGCCCTTTTGGCGCTTTCTTGACGTTGATCGATAAAATTGGCAGGGCATTCCTTAAAAGCATGTCACTAACCAGAACCAAAGTACTGTACGCCGTACAGCCAATACGGTATTATTGGTTGATCTTCTTAGTGAGTGTCTTTGTTCTGGGATCAAACTGGGTCTTCTTCTTAACCCCATTTGCGCTGTTTAGCCATGAGATTGTGAGGGGATTGCAGGGGTATATGCCCTGGACACTCATTGGGATTACGGCCGGTACCCTGCTTTTTTCCCGTCTCTGGTGCAGTGTACTATGTCCAACAGGAGTGCTGCTGTCATTGGCAGCCCGGCTGCGGCTGTTCCGCTACCGGATTGCGGGAAACTGTGTACATTGTGAGAAATGTACGAGAACCTGTTCTGTCGGCGCGGCGCCGGCAGATACTGGTGTTGCGCAAGAAGGGTGCTTAGCCTGCGGGGACTGTCACCGGGTTTGTCCCACAGAAGCAATCAACTGGCAACGGAGTTCTTCGAACGGTAAAAACAGTCAGCTTGCTCCTGCCGATGACAGTGCAGCGACAAAGCATCAACCGTCGCGAAGACAATTCTTCAAAGTTGCTTTTGCCGTTGCCATGGCTGCCGCGTTATGGAAAAAGACCGTTTGGGCGGCGGAAAAAGTTTTACGTCCGCCCGGAGCTCTCCCGGAAACAGACTTTACTGCCGTTTGCAATCGTTGTGGGAGGTGTATTCAGGTGTGTCCCAGCAAAGCGTTGCGCCCGCTGCTTATCACAGACGGCATAGCGAATTTTGAAACACCTTATATCATCCCGCGTAAAAACCGTTGCGATTTATGCCTGGTATGCCAGGAGGTATGTCCGACCGGAGCGATTGCCAAGGTGCCTCTGGAAAAAGTCCGGATGGGCCAGGCGGTTATTGATAAGCCTCGTTGTATAGCCTGGAATGAGGGTAAATTATGCTATATATGCGGTGAACAATGTCCGGTCCTGGCAATCGAAGCCGATGAACATCACCGGCCTACGGTTCTGATAGACAAGTGTGTGGGATGCGGTTCCTGTGAAAATGCCTGTCCGGTAAGTGGCGAGGCCGCCATCCGCGTTTTTCCCCAATAGTCATCTTTGGTTCTGGGCGTGAGACTAATATTGCGAGGCTGGCCGCACGCCGAGCCGCGACTAAGTACGATAACAGCCAAAGCCGGGAGGTTATTCCGGCTTTGGCTGTGTGGTGATAAGTCTGCTTGCCGCAGGTGCCGGTGTCTGGGACAAGAGTGCCCAGACCGGGTTTCGCCGTAAACGGTGGGGATAGCTCCCGGCAAAAGCGGTTTGCTGGTTTATAGAGTTAGCAGTTGATCAGCCTTGATGTCGGCGGCGCTCCAGGCGATGACGGCAAAATGGCCCTGGGCGTGCTGATCAACCTTGTTGATCCATTCAATCTCATTGCTGGCCTTGGCCGCCAGCAGGCGGTTGGTTGTTTTGGTGTGATACAGGGAAGCGTTGATGACCCACCATTTGGTGGCAATGCCCGCCCGTTTCAAGTCTTCTTCCAGGCGCAGCGCTTCATAGACCGGTGTGGCTTCAGCCAGGGTAATGATGATGACCTCGGTTTCAGCGGCATTG
>NZ_DATMXX010000345.1:0-4811 GCF_035561255.1 Sporomusa sp.
GAGTAAAGTATATCCCTTTCCCATTATGCTGTCAAATGATATAATAACATAAATATTATGATTTTTATTCATATGTTAATGCTTATTGAGGTGAAACACATGAACATTAAAGAACTCCAGTATGTTATAAAAATAGCAGAAGAACAGAGCATATCCAATGCCGCCAATCAGTTATTTGTTTCTCAGTCCACTCTCAGCCATGCCCTGAATAAGATCGAAAACAAGCTGGGAACCTCCTTGTTTGACCGCTCTACCATACCGTTAAAGCCTACCTACGCCGGCAAGGTATTTGTAGAGACAGCTCACAAGATACTAACCCTCAACAAAGAACTCTATCAGCAAATCCAGGATATAGCCGAATACAAACGTGGTGCCCTTGTTATTGGTGTCACCCATCTGGCCGAACGCTATTATCTGCCTATGGTTCTACCAAAATTCCGCAAAAAATACCCGGGCATTCAACTCACGATTAAAACAGCCAGTCTTGCAGAGCTGGAGACCCTGCTTATTAAAAATACGGTTGACTTTGCCATTACCTTGCCAAATAACAATCCCCAGCTTGAATACCGGCCTATCTTTAACATGGATATCCTGCTGGCCCTGCCCATAAATCACCCGCTAAGCCAACGCCATCCCTGCCAGGACCAGCCATATCCCGAGCTTGATCTAAAAGAGCTTGCCCTTGAAGAATTCATTATTCTCCAGCCAGGTCGCATGATCAGAGAGACCGCGCTTGAGGCCTGTAGAGAAGCCGGCTTTACACCAAATATCGGTTTGGAAACCTCCAATTTGGATACAGCCCATGCCCTGGTGGCTGAAGGGTATGGCGTTACCTTTATGCTGGATGTTATTTCTTATAATGCTCCGAAAAAGGACAGGGTCGCCTATTTTAGGATCAAGAATTTTAACCTGTACCAGACCTTTTGTCTAGGGTACCTTAAAGGCAAGTATCTGCCAAAGGTAGTCGATGAATTTACGCAGGCGAAAAAAGTTCGATGATGCAAAATGCCCGTTTTTTATCGGCGCACTTGATACTGATCTGCAGCAGTTACAGACTCTTTTGTTTTTACCGGCATAATTTCATTTTCTACCCATACCGGATTATGGTGTTTGGCTTCGTCGAGTGTCTGGGTGCCGTCACCAAACATGCATAAAAACTCGCCCCAATTATAGATTCCTAGAAAAATATGGGCAAATACGCTCACTCCCAGGACAATCCCAACAACTAAATGCACCATATCAAACCAATACATCACTACTTTAGGAGCTACCGGCAGGAATGCATATAATGCCCAACCGGTTACAATCAGCAGTATCCCGCCAAACAGCATCATAATCCCCATTTGCTTTTGGCCGGAATTCATTTTCCCCATTGGCGGCACCGGAATGGTTTTGCCAAATAGCATCTTCTGCGGATAACCGCCGCAAACTTTCATCCAAGCAATATCGCGTTCATCAAAGCTAAATATCCGGCGGATAAAAGCAACAATCCGATCTAAGCCAAAGAGGATATAAAAAATGCAGGCTATGGTGAAAATGCTGGCGCCAATTATATGTATTTGCATCACCATGTTCTGTAGATCGTCACTTAACGGTTTCAGCCAAATAAGAAAACCGGTAATCGCTGCTGGCAGAAAGCCCAAAATTAAACCCCAGTGAAACAGCCGGGAAACCAGCGGGTGCTTTAATACTCTTGGGCCTTGTTTACCGTGATGACTCATCAATATCCCTCCTACACCAACTTAGTTCTATCTATGTACTTTGTGTGAAATAGTTCTTCGGCCAAATGGCTGAGCGGGTTCTGGGCAAACTTTTTGTACACATCTGTTAAGGCCTGATTGTTATGACTTTGGCGGACTTTTGCCTTTTCATCATCCTTATAAATACCTTGCGCCCGCAGCTTGATGTATTTGGTGCGGTCCTGTACCAAATCTGTGGCCACATAAGCACCAGTCCATAGCACGGCAGCTGCTACACCGGCTAAGCCGATAAATTCACGCCGTGAGACTTTCACGGCCTTTTCTATATAATCATAATGCGCCATTCATATTCCCTCCTTATGACCAGGGCAGTACAGCCTTAGCTTTATCCAGCCAGGAAGTACCCATTGGATTAATTGGCTGACCGCCACCGTTGACACAGCCCCCCGGACAATTCATTACTTCAATAAAGTGATAGGGTGATTTGCCGTCCCTTACCTCATCTAAAAGCGGTTTCACATTTGCTTTAATACCATGGGCTACTGCTACTTTCAAGGTAATTTCTTTACCTGTTTTAGCATCTTTCATGGTAACACTGGCTTCCTTTACACCTTGGAGTCCGCGAACAGGCTTAAACTGAAGCACATCTAATTCTGTGCCGGTTATTACGAAATACGCGGTTCGTAAAGCAGCTTCCATTACACCACCGGTATTGGCGAAAATAGTACCTGCGCCAGAGTATTGAGCCAATGGATTATCCTGGTCGGTAAACTCGGGGACTGTTTTAAAGTCAATATTTAGCTTTTTAAACAGACGGGCCAGGTCCCGGGTAGTGAGAATTACGTCGATATCCGGATAGGTTCCTGTCTGGCCCTGTGTTTGCCAGTACTGCGCGGCGCTGGTAAATTCCGGCCGGGAAGCCTCAAATTTTTTTGCCGTACAAGGCATAACACCGACCATGAATACATCAGCGGGATTAACCTGCCATACTTCTTTCGCACCATAGGTTTTCCCCAGCGCCCCGGCCATCATCATCGGCGATTTGGCCGAAGACATGTTTGGTAAAAGTTCCGGATAATACAGTTCTGCATACCGAACCCACGCCGGACAGCAGGATGTAAATTGCGGTAAAGGTCCTATATGCTGCGCTGCCGGCTCTCCTAATGCATAGTGGCGGATCTTGCCAATAAGCTCCATACCCTCTTCCATAATGGTCTGGTCAGCCGCAAAGTTAGTATCAAGCACTTTAAAACCGGCCTGTTTCATAGCTCCATACAGTTTTTCCGTTACCAGACTGCCTGGTTCCATACCGAATTCTTCACCAATCGCAACACGAACGGCCGGAGCAATGGTTGCCACAACGGTGGCTTGCTTGTCCTTAAGTTTTTCAATAACCTGATCCACTACGTCAACCGTATCTTTAGGAGCTCCGAATGGACAGTTAATCAGGCATTGACCACAGGCGACACATCTTTCACTGTCAACCTTATGCACAGCCCCATATTTGCCTTCGATAGCATCTGCAGGACAAAATGACTTACAGGAATCACAGCCCTTACAAGCCTTGCGGTCAATTTCAATAACGGTGGTTAACTCCTGTCGTTGAAATCCTCTCAAAATTTTACCTCCTTACGTAAACTAATTTGCTCGTTGCTATCTGTCGCAAGATACATGCCAATATGATTTTTGAAAAATACCGTTTTTTTAAAACCTTTCAACTATGTATAAATTCTGAACTTACATTGCTTTTATCTGTTGATATAGTCAAATAAAAAAAGGATACCGTTTCACTTGAAACAGTATCCCTTCTTTTATTTGATACACTTTTCATGTTTCTCTACCTTACGTCAGAACGTAGCCAATCCCCCAGGGGTTCGCGCACATTCGCCTGCTGCCCTGCTGGTCTCAGCCAGGTTACCTTAAGGTGCTCTATCAAACCGTATGATTTGATAACTTGGTTTTAGTTAGTGGACTACCCCACAATCTTTACAGGGGTAACTTGGGAAACATTCGAATCTTATCGCTGCATTAGGCTGTTTCGATAAACGTTCCTGATGCATTTGAACCTGCTATTTCGAGGAGATCAACTAGGAGTGCTTGTTTTTTTATAACTTGCTGCCCCCTCTCTTGATTTTACTGGCGAAAAAAAGGTTTTAAAAGCTATACTTTTCTCGGAAAAACTGTACGGATATAGTATAGAAGGGTATTTTAGGAAATGGAGTTTTTCTAAAAAATCAAAAGGAGGAGGAAATAATATGGCGGTAACAGAAAAAGACTATTTGGTTTTGTCCAAGTTAGCATACGTTAATTTTGATGCATACGCTAATGTTCTGGCTCTAGGTCAGACTGTACCAATAAACCAGATTGACTATTCTCAAACAAACCAAGTAGCATCGTGGCAAAACTATATTGAGCCAATGGGTGATTGGAAACTTATTAATTATGTAAACAAAAACGGTTCGTCTGGTTATTGCGGAGCTGCGTTTCTAAACTCTCAAACGGGTGATATCGTATTTGCAAGCAGAGGAACAGAACCTTATGTATTGCAGTATGGTATGGGAGATATTAAACAAGATGTTCAATTGGCATTAATTGGCGGTCCGAGTGGAACAAACAACCAGTTTGTTGACTCACTGTCTTTTGTTACGGATACATTGTCCAGAGTAAGTGGTCAAATTGTCGATCGCAGTAATTTATCTCGCTTTGTTAATACATATAAAGTAAGTTTTACAGGCCACTCTTTAGGGGGAGGAATAAGTGAATTTCTTACCTATTTAACTGGTGGTAGATCTGTGACTCTTAATGGCGTGGGGATAGGGCAGGCGATTAATCTGGATCGGGCTACCGCCAGCGGTTATAATACTCTACATCTGGTCATCAGTGCCGACCTGACGGGTAACTATGGGATTCCTTTAGGTCAGGTAAGATCTCTGGCAGATGATCTTCCGAGATCTGGTCCTGATCCAGGGGATTATATTGATCCCTCAAGCATAAGTCGATTGGCGCAGATTATCAATAGGTATGCTTGGGGCCAAATATCTACGGCACAATTCTATTCAAATTTTTCGACGGAACTTGTTAGCATGAATAATGTTACAAGAAATTATATAC
>NZ_DATMXX010000346.1:0-44323 GCF_035561255.1 Sporomusa sp.
ACCCTATTTACATAATTTTAACCAAGTGCAGGACACTTCAGCATAACAATTTGAGAGGAGAGATTAAATATGTCAGGAAATTTACAGTATTACTTCTTAAAAATGCTTAGTCGATTTATTTGCTTTTTGCCATATCGCTTACTATGTTGGCTTGGCCGGAAACTGGGTATTATATTCTACTTGGTGGCCAAGCGACAGCGGCAACGGGGAATTACACAGGCTGCACAGAGCTTGGGGCTTGCCCATGCGGAAGCAAAGACCCTGATTCGCCGCCTGTTCCGTAATCTGGGCCAAATGGTTATGGAAGTGATGTATACACCCGCGTTAACCCCCACAAACATCCAACAATATGTATCGATTTCCGGCTCAGAACATCTGCAGGCAGCCTTACGCTTAGGGCATGGCGTAGTTTTACTTACTGCTCATATGGGTAACTGGGAATGGATGGCAGCAGCATTATCATATGCCGGCTTTCCTATAACAACAATAGCCAAACCTCAACCGAATCCGCAATATACCCGTATTTTAAATGAGTTCCGGACTATGGTTGGGCTTGAAGTGTTCAATCGGGGCACATCGGAAATGATCAAGGCCGCCCGGGCACTAAAAAAAGGCAAGGTATTAGGGTTTCTGGCTGACCAGGATGGCGGCACCGATGGTGTAATCTTTGAATTTTTAGGCAAACAAGCATCCTCGCCGGTGGGTCCGGCCTATTTTTCCAAAACATTTAGTGCTGTTATTGTGCCTGTCTTTACTTATCATCGACCTGACGGAGGACACCATGTGATAATAAACCCCCCTGTGGCTTACGAACGTTACTCTGATCCAATTCAGGAAATCTATCATAATACAAAACGAATGACCAGGATTATTGAAGATGCCATAAAAGCACATCCCGATGAATGGTTATGGTTTATGAAACGCTGGAATACCAAAATTCCCGCTTCGCACCAGTCACCATAATATCCAGGCTTATACCACATAGGGGTATCACAAAACGAAGTAGGCCTATCTGGCAGATAGGCCTACTTCGTTTTGCACAACAAAAAAACAGTTTTATGCCTAACTGCCTCTTACGCATATATCAAGAACAGTATGCTGATTATGCATGGTCGATTGAAAGGCCAGGCAGGCAAATCTGGCAATTACACCTGGAACCAAGGCTAGCATTGCTCCCGGGGTAATAACCTGAGGTGGTATGTCTGTCATCCAGTTTGTGCCATCAGGGCTCAGTTCAAGAGAAATACTGGCATTCTGCGTACCGCTATTAATGACATAATACGTGTAATTAAAACATTGAACAGTTAGATTTGCAGTGGTTTGAACCCTATTGCAGGTTGTGATTCTTTCATCCGAATCCAGCATTTGACCACAATTATCGCCAGGTAACGGCTCTAAAAATGTCACTTCTAAAAATGGCCAGCACCGCGAGTCAAAAGCTCTATTACTGCAAAAGCCTATTAAACCAGGCCTTTGTTGGTTTCTTACTTGTAAAAGCACCCCAAGATTTGCACTGACACCTATATACCAATCCACAATAAGGGATGTAATGTCAAAAGTTAAAAAGCAGCCATTCACATTACTAACATCTGCGCTGGCAGTTGGCATATTCTCAAACAGGATAGTTTTTCTTTTACACCATGGCGAAAGTATCTGGTGAGCATCAATGATCTGCTCCGCTTGGGGGCAGGTATTCTCAAACACAAAGACATTGAGGGTACCACTCAGGATAGTCAGAAAAGGCGGTAAAGCCGTAATATCGAATTCAATAAGCGATTGAAATCCCCGTTTCGTACGCCCGACCACCAAACTTCCCTTGCTTAACCGGCAACGCGAGTGTCTGCCATTAATCGTAGTTATATTTTTAACAGGAGGCTTAATGATTTTCACCCCCATCTACTCCTCCCCCCTTTTTATCCAAATTTAAATATATGTTAAACATGCCACAACATAATAGACCTACGCATATTTATTTTCTATTATGTAGCAATTTGCCTCCAAACATTGTTGGAGACAAATTAAATAAAACATGTTACTTGATAGAAGGAATTATGGTTACGACGATTGTCCCTGGAAGAAGATAGTTAGATCGACAGCACTGGCAGCATTAACAGCAGCGTAGTAAACCCTGGCATATTTAAGGAAAATACCTGATACTAACCCGGTAGCGGTATTGGGACTGAGGGTGACTGCCGCACTATCACTGAACCAGACTACCCCGTCAGGACTAAGCTGTAACTGAGCAGTAGCCTGAGCATTGGGGTCAGATGTAGCTTCATTAACCAAACCGAACGAATAGGTTGCTACACCCAGTACTCTATAAGTCTCAGACGGTGAGCCGGCTATGTCAATAAGGCCGGTCTTTGCTTCTGTTACATCAGTGGTCGATAAAGTGGAAACGACAGCTAAGCCATCGCTCGTGATTAATAATCCACCGGTTGGTGGTGTTACACTAAGACCGGTAGATGGGGCTGTGACAATCAGGCCGTTGGCTGGACCGGTTACACTCAAGCCTTCTGCCGACGCGGTAACCAAGAGACCGTTTGTTGGTGCGGTCACACTAAGTCCGGACGCCGGGGCTGTAACAATCAGGCCATTGGCTGGACCGGTTACGCTCAATCCCTCTGCCGACGCGGTAACTAAGAGACCGTTTGTTGGTGCGGTCACACTGAGGCCGGACGCCGGGGCTGTAACAATCAGGCCATTGGCTGGACCGGTTACGCTCAATCCCTCTGCCGACGCGGTAACTAAGAGGCCGTTTGTTGGTGCAGTAATACTAAAACCACCGACTGGAGCCGTTACCGACAGATAGCCTCCATTCTCTGTTACTAGCGCAGCATTTTCCGATCCATAAATCTTTATTCGCGCCTGGTCGGCGACGTCCTGGATAATCTTAAAATTTGGCATTTCATGAGTCGCTCCCTTCTTATTTATTAGGTCTTGTAGATTTCTCTACTCTTCCTATACTATGTTGCGTTAAAAATTTATGTGCAGGCTTTTACATCTTTATGTAAAGTACATATCCTGAACGAACGCAGAATATCCCCCAGGCATATACTGATAATAAAATATAATGGGGTAATGCCATGAGTAATAAGATTAGCTTGTGTATGATCGTAAAAAATGAAGAGATTAACCTTGCGCGGTGTTTACAGAGTGTGGCCGGAGCAGTTGATGAAATAATTATTGTCGATACAGGATCATCAGATCAAACAATCCGGGTAGCCGAACAAGCCGGAGCCCAGGTAGTCTCACATATCTGGCAGGATGATTTCAGCGCAGCCCGCAATGTGTCTTTAGAATTGGCTACCGGTGACTGGATCCTTTTTCTGGATGCTGATGAGACCCTGGAGCCGGGTACCGCCCAAGGGTTACGGCAAGTGGCAGCAGCAGATAACGAGGGTTACTTTATAAAGATTATTAACCTGATCGGCATGGAAGGAAGTATTGAAACCTGTCCGGATTTGGTATTTCGAATGTTTCGCAATAAACCGGAGTATCGCTTCCGTGGAACCATCCATGAACAGATTGTCGATGTCATTTTAGAAAAAAACCGGCAGGCAACATTCCAGATCGCTGAGAATGTAGTCCTCCGGCATTACGGTTATTTAAACCAGCAGGTTATCGAAAAAGACAAAAAAAACAGAAACCTTTCTATTATTAAAAAGCAAATAGAAAGTGATCCAAATAACCACTCACTGCGTTATCACTACGGCGTAGAGCTGTACCGTATTGACAACTTCAGCGAAGCGGCGGAAGAACTGACCAAAGCAGCTAATAATACCGACCCGGGTACGATTTACTATCCTAAATTGCTGCGGTATATTGCACTGGCTCACTATAGTGCCCGGCAATATGACCGCGCCTTAGAGGCTATTGCCCTCGGTTTAGAGTTTTTTCCCAATTACGCAGATTTATATTATTATGGTGGATTAGTCCAGCTTGAACTAAAAAATTACGCCGGAGCCTATGAATGTTTCCAGAATGCGCTCGCAATGCCCGAACAGCCGGCCTACTATGCACCGTTCAATGGTAGTCGCGGCTTTCGGGCTTATTATCAGATTGCCCGGCTGGCAGAAGCATTTGGTAATGAGGAAGAGGCCCTGCGCTATTACATCCTAAGCCTGCAGGACAATGCGGGTTTTACCATAACCTTATCTGCCATTGTACGCATCTTAAACCCGCATAGTGATCCTGAATATACCAGACAGGCTATGGAAAAGCTTTGTGATTTCTGCACTCCTGATGCCAAACGCCTCATTGGTACAGTGTATTTTACCGAAGGAGCCTACCGGTTGGCCCTTGATTATTTTGAAAAAATTGATCCTGCCGCAATCGATGATTATACCAGTATGCTCAAAGCGATATGTCTGATCCAGCAGAAAAGAATACTGGAAGCCCTGCATTTATTAGATGCCATCCCCCTTAATCATCCCCAATACCCATTAGCAAGGATGAATGAGATCCTCTGCTTCTGGTTAAATAAGAACCGTACAAAAGTACGCAAACTATGTGAGGAATTCCTGGCAGTTGGCTTAACTGCCGATACCAGTGCAGTTGTTACAATGTTAAAGGATTCCTTGTATAAACGGGGCTCTGCGCCCTCCGCAGTTCTCGGGCCGGAGGGCATGGCCCTTGTGAAAGACATCATTCTGCGTGCACTCGATCTGCAAGAATTACAGCTTGCCGAAGGTTTGTTAGCCAAGGTTGCCACAATAACCCGAACAGAATATGCCCTGGACCTGGCCCGTATTTTTGCCCACTACAAATATTGGGATAACGCCAAGCTGTATACTGAGTTATATTTGCAGAAACAGCCGGATAATGCTGCTGCCTGGTGCCAGTTGGGGGAAATACTGCAACAAAGTAATCAAGCAGCAGAGGCTTGCCTTTGCTACCGGCGGGCATTGTCGCTGGCCCCTCAGCAGCCGCAGTATTATGTCAAATCAATCCGGCTGTATCAGGCAATGCGCCAGGAGCTGCTGGCCGAGGCTGTCCTGAGATATCCTGACATGCCTCTTTTTCGTGAATTGCTGGAGGAGGCTGCAAAACAATGACACTGCCGCGAATCTCTTTGGCGATGATCGTGTGCAATGAAGCCGCCCACCTCACCCAGTGTCTGGAAAGCATCAAAACTGCAGTTGATGAAATTGTCATTGTCGATACCGGCTCGACCGATATTACGGTGCAGCTTGCCCAACAATATACCCCAAAGGTATACTCCTACCAGTGGGGCAATGACTTCGCGGCAGCCCGTAATTATGCGATCGAGCAAACAACAGGTGATTGGATACTTTCGTTAGATGCTGATGAACAACTAACGATTACTGCCGAGGAGCTCCATTTATTAGTAAGCCACCCGGAATATACTGCTATTTGTCTGCCGCTTTATGCACAGAAGGCTTGCAATGAGTATTGTGAATATGACCGTTTCATGGTGCTGAGACTCTTCCGCAGGGATTGCCGCTTTACCAGCCCTGTCCATGAATATGTACCCATAGCTGACCCTAATACAGTGGGTTATACCTGTCATCCCATAATTTATCATGTGGTCGTGTCTGCTACTGAACGACACGCCCGCAGAGGACGGAATATCCGCCTGTTAAAGGCCGCACTGGCCAAAAACAGTACCGATCCCTGTTTGCATTATTACTTAGGCACAGAATGGCTGGGACTAAGCCGTACAGATCGTGCCATTACTGCCTTTCAAATAGCTTTGCGGCAATTTTCTACCGATCAGATCGTATTTCGCACACCGGCAATACGGCACCTCATTAACTGTTACAAGCAGTCTGCTAAACTTAATGAGGCACTCCGGCTGTGTTTAGAGGAAAGTGAAAGCTATCCTGAGTATTGTGACCTCTTCTTTGATGGCGCCGTGCTCTTTGAAATACAGGGTGAATATACACTTGCAATGAAATGGTTCCATGAGGCGATTCGTTTGGGCCCACCGCCATTGGCATTCTTCCATACCGAAGGAACCGATAGTTATCTGGCTTATTATCATCTTGGCTACTGTGCAGAAAAACTTGGTTTAGTAAAAGCGGCTCAGGGGTATTATGAACAGGCTTTGGCTGTCAGCCAAAATTACTATTACCCATTATACCCATTAGTCATATTAAAGCTGACCCAGCAGCCGGCCACCGAGGTATTGCAATTTCTCCATAAGCAGGATTACCTTGCGGTTGGCGAGGTTGCCGAAAAAATGGCAGAACTTTTCTGGACCGCCGGATTTCCGGATATCGGGGCCCAATGCCTGGCGAATAAGACTGCTCCTGATGCTCCCGGTTCAGAGCTATTAGTTACCTGCCAGTTGTATAGCGGCGAGATTACCGGTGCCCTGCAGTTAATTCAGCAAATGCGCCGGCAGGGACTAGAGCTGTCAACCACAGTAGCGGTGGATGAAATTGTCGCGCTTATGCTGCTAAGCCGTTTTGAAGAAGCACGCCAAGAACTTTGGGTCCTATGGCAAAATCCGGACAATCGCCATGCATTCCGGGCTGTATTTTGTCTTTACAAAAAACTATGTCATAATACCACCCTTCCTTTGAATAATCCCGGGGCAGTATCAATTTTGCTCGAAGTAAGTAACCGGTGCCTGCAGGCCCGTACAAAGGTTTTCGCTGCGCAACACCGTTTTGCTGCTGTAGTCACCGCAATTAAAGCTATCCTGGCCACAGAGGGGGAATCCTTCGCATTATTCATCGACAATCTGAGTGTAAAAGAGCAAGGTGTTAAACAAAGTCTGGACTATACCTTCTCCACCTTGCGCGGTTTATACCGATGAGTACAACCATTACAATCTCTTTATGTCTTATCACCAAAAATGAAGAACATTGCCTGACCCGTTGCCTGGAAAGCGTCCGCCACCTTGTGGATGAGATTATTATTGTTGATACAGGGTCAACAGATGCTACTGTCGATATTGCAACAGGGCATGGCGCCTTGGTATTTTATTTTCACTGGACAGACGATTTTGCAGCAGCCCGTAATTATGCGATCAGCAAAGCCCAGGGGCAATGGATTTTAGTATTGGATGCCGACGAGGTACTGGCGCCTTTATCCCGGCACGAGCTAATCAGTTATATGGCACAGTCACCGGCAGAGGGCTATTACTTCCGGATTATCAGTTATCTGGCAGACAGCAATAAAACGGTTACAGACTATGTGGTCCGTTTATTTAAAAATAAACCGGTGTATCGCTTTAGCGGATCGATCCATGAACAGGTTGCCGGCAGTATCCAAAGTCACAATTCAGATAATAAATTGATTCTTGCGCCCTATCCCATCTATCACTATGGCTACCTGGAACAGGAATTAGCAAAAAAACATAAATTTGAGCGGAATACAGCCATCATTCAAAAAGCCCTGCAGAAAAACCCCTTGGACCCTTTTTTGCACTATAGTCTGGCAGTTGAGTATTTACAGCGTAAAGACTTCGGCCAGGCCGGCTTATTGCTGGAGAAAACCCTTACCCTGCTCCATGGCGTAGAAGGCTATATCCCGCAGGTATTAACAGCACTATTAGTAACAAAACTGGCCGCACCTGACGAGCACTCTGAAACTTTATTTTGCAGAGCCTTACAGGCTCTGCCCGAGCAGGGTGACTTAGACTGTCTGTATGGGGTATGGCTTATGCAGCATAACCAGATTCCCGAGGCAATTGAGGTACTGGAGGCCGCATTGTCAAAGAAATTCGACCTGATAGCCCCGGGACAACTGCAATGTTGTTTGGGAGATGGTTACTTTCAGGCAGGCCTGATTGTCGAGGCTGCCGAGTGTTATCTGGCGGCCTTATCCGAAACAACGTTAGGCTTATATCCATTGACACGGTTATTGACCCTGTGGTGCAACAGGGATTATATCCAGCTATGCAAACCTGTCTTGAGCAGATTTACCCCCGGAACCACGCGGGACTTGTTACAGCGTGCCCAACATGCCGGCCAATCCGATCTGGCAATTGCAGTTATTCTATTAACAGTCTTTGAAAGCATTAATGCCAATGACCTCCCGCGAATTGTTTCTGCCTGCAGCACATATGTGCAGTATCTGGCAACAACATCTCCTCCTCAGTGGGTTTATCCTGAGGTATTCCCACTCCTGAAACAAGGCGGCGAACAACTGCTCCTCCAGAGCCGGTTGCTGGAATTGTCCGGTGGCCACGCCGCAAATGCACAGCAGGCATTACTCGCAGACACACTGCAAAATCTGCTGCTAATCTCAACAGTTGCTCAGCACAGCTACCCAACTGATCCATTAACATTCTGGGAGGGGGTATTTATCGGTGAAACGCGTTTTGATTGCCAGCCCAATTAAGCAAAAGCCTGCCATTTTGACCGAGTTCCTTGCTTGCCTGCAGGCGCTGGACAGGACGGGGCTTATACTAACATTCATCTTTATCGATGATCATGATTCCCCCAGTATTGCCCTGCAGCAATTTGCAGCAGCCAATCACGGTGTTACTGTCTTGCCAGGAACAGAGCGGTCCCAGACTTACCGCTGCAACGAGCAAACCCATTACTGGCAGGAGGATATTGTATGGAAGGTAGCAAAATACAAGGATTATTTCATCCAATTGGCCTGTGAGGAGCAATATGACTATCTGTTCCTCGTCGATTCGGACCTGGCGCTGCACCCAAAAACGATCACTCATCTTGTTAGTCTCGGCAAAGACCTTGTCTCTGAGGTTTACTGGACCCAGTGGGAGAAAGAATTAATCCCGCTGCCGCAAGTATGGCTGGGGGGGCAATATCGCCTGCATGAACCCGGGGCTGGCGAACCCTTAACTGAAGAAGAAACCGGCAAACGCCAGCGGGAGTTTATCCATAAGCTCCACTGCCCCGGAACCTTTAGAGTAGGTGGCCTGGGGGCCTGCACTTTACTCAGTAAAGAGGCACTGGCTGCAGGTGTTTCTTTCCGCCGCATCGACAATCTGGACTTAGTTGGCGAAGACCGGCATTTCTGTGTACGGGCCGCGGTACTGGGTCTCGAACTCTATGCTGACACGTATTATCCCCCCTACCATATGTACCGGGAATCGGAACTGCCCGGACTCCTGCTCCACAAAGAACACTATGACTATCAGGAAAGCAGGCCGTCGCCCCGCCTGACGCTTGCCATGTTAGTTCGCAACGAATCAGCCCGCTATCTGGAAAAGGTACTTACCCATGCGGCCAGTTATGCCGATCAGATAGTCATTCTCGATGATGCCAGCACCGACAATACTATCGAGGTTTGCCGGCATTGTCTTGCCAATACACCGCACCAGATTGTCGTAAACAGCGAGGCAGGGTTTCATAATGAGATTATGCTGCGCAAACAGCTATGGGATATGGCAGCAGCAACTAAGCCAGATTGGATACTGATTCTGGATGCGGACGAAACCTTTGAAGACAACATTATTCAGCTGATGCCATTTTTGCTGCGCAATCCCCAGGCAGACATCTATCATTTCCGCTTATATGATATGTGGAGCAAAACCCACTACCGGGAAGACAGCTACTGGCAGGCACACCTGCATTACCGGCCCTTCCTGGTGCGCTATCAGGCTGATTATGAATATAGCTGGCAAGAAACCCCGCAGCATTGCGGCCGTTTCCCCTTGAATCTTGCCCATCTGCGGGGGGTACCCTGCCAAACCCGGCTACAACACTGGGGTTGGTCCCGTCCTGTTGACCGCCTTGATAAATACTACCGTTACAAGCGGCTTGATCCGAATGCACTTTACGGCAACAAAGAACAATATCAGTCGATCCTTGACCCTAAGCCGAACCTGATTAAGTGGCAGGATTCCAACTAGGCTGCGCCGGTAAATCTGTCGCACAATTACAAAAAACCTCTTGCAGCAAAAAGTTACTGCAAGAGGTTTCCTATATACAACGCGTTAAAGTTTTTGCAGGCGGGTGGTGTGTTGGCAAAAGCGGAAGTCAAGCGCCAGCGGTGGAGCGTTGTCAACACACCACCCGCCTGCGCTGGCAAACTTCTTTACTGCGAAATATATAGTTACCAGTGTTTCAACAAATATTTTTCCGCTTCCGCGCTCCATAAGCCCTTGTACCGGCTTGTTATTTCAGCCAGTTTAGCGAAATGGGGATTGATTTCCCCTTTGGCGGCAAAATCCTCAATGGCGGTTAGTTCCATATCGATACCGGTATAGATCAGTTTTTTTCCGCCTGGCAGCTCAGGCAGGGTTAAGGTTGCCTTGGCCACACTGTCGATGCCGCCGATATGAGTGACCATAACAGCGGGATTAATCAGGTTCTTTTCGGTCAGCCGCAGCGATTCAATCATATCATTGGTATTGCCGCCGGTAGTGCCCATCACATGGGCAGCATTGTAATGAACATTATAATAGTTGAGCAACCCGGAAAAGGCCGTATCGGTCGGGCCGGCAAAAAAGTTCAGACAACCGTCCCGGCCCAGGATTTGATCAGCCTGCTCCACCACTGCTCTTACTGGTGCGTATACATGAACATCATCAAACCCGGTACCACCGGTAAGTTCTTTCAAATACTTGGGTATATCACCGATCCCGGTAGTATTGACAAACACAAGCTCAATACCGTCTTTTTTAACCTCTGCTGGTGAGAAAATTGTCTGAGCCCGCGCTATTTTCGCCTGATCAACATCTGTCACCACAATCATTCCCGGTCGCCGGTCACTGTGCAGTGCGTAGTCAATTGCGCCCAGTCCCATCGGTCCGGCCCCTGCCAGAATAGCCAGTTTCCCGCCTGGGACAATCCCCATCCGGTGGTCATAAGAACCCATGTCGGTATGGTAACTGGCATGGAAGGCGCCAATGATGCAGGACATAGGCTCTGCAAGCGAGGCATCATAATAGGCATCACCCTCGTATTTTAACAAACATCCCAGTTCCATTACCTCCTGCGGCAAAATGGCGTAGGTGGCCGCACCACCACAATAGCGGTAAGAGTAGCCTGGGGAATCCATACTGCCTTTGTAGTTTAAGGCCGGCTGCATGGCAAACTTCTCTCCCGGCATAAACTGCGCTTGCCATTTGGAACCTACTTCCACGATATTACCTGCCATTTCATGGCCGATAATAATCGGGTGTTCAGCAACATCTTTAGGCACCCGTTTATGATCCGGCCCGAGAACGGCCGCCTTATAACTGGACATGCAGATGCTGTCGGAAATGATCTGAACCAATATCTCATCTGCTTTTATTGCCGGCAAGTCGAAGCTTTCCAGACGCAAATCCTTTTTTCCATACAATCTTACAGCCCGTGTTTTCATTTTATCACCTCTTAAGAAAGCTTTTTATTATAAGATGTCAGCATGTCGCTTACTTCTGCCGCGGTTGCGCAGGCAAGCACTTTATTAACAAAACCGTCGCTGTCAATTTTCTCCCGCTCAAGTCCGGCCAATGCCTGGCGCATCTTCGGTAATAACCCCGGCGACATGCTCAATTCATCAATCCCCAGCCCGGCGAAGAAGGGAGCCAATACATGATCACCGCCCGCCTCGCCACAGATACCGGTCCAGATACCAGCCGACTGAGCTGCCTGTGCCACCTGGGCAATCATCCCCAGCACCGCCGGATGGTAGGCTTGATATAAATCGGCAACTTCACTATTCTCGCGGTCAACTGCCAATGAATACTGGATCAGGTCGTTAGTGCCAATACTAAAGAAATCAACCTCGTTGGCTAGTTTGGCGGCAAGCCAGACTACGGCGGGAACCTCGATCATCATTCCGACTTGTACAGAACCAACAGGCTGCCCCTGGCTGATGACAGCCTTTCTGGCATTTTCAAGATATTTTTTGGCTTGCCGCAGCTCTTCCATGTTCGATATCATGGGGAACATGACAGCAGTTGGCCCTGCCGCAGAGGCCCGCCAGATGGCCCGCAGCTGAGTTTCAAAAAGTTCCGGTCTTTTAAAACATAACCTTAAAGCCCGAACCCCCAAAAACGGATTCTTCTCTTTAGGCAGGTCTAAAGCCGGAGCCCTTTTATCACCGCCAATATCCAGCGTCCTTATTACGGTTGTATAGGGGGTGCAGGCGGTAATCACCGCACTGTAGGCTGTTACCTGCTCTTCTTCAGTAGGAAGAGTTTCGCCCATAAATAAAAATTCGGTACGGTACAGGCCTACCCCCTGTGCTTTGAAACGGTGCACCAAAGCAACGTCAGACGGGTTGCCAATATTAGCAGCTAATGTCATGTTGGCATAAGCCGGTGCTGCATCTGCCGCCACTTGTTCGGCCGACGGCATTCCCACAGCGCCTGGCAGTACATCAATTTCGGTAGAGTCAAGCGCACCAATCCACCCCTGATCACCGTCAAGCTCGAGTGCCTTAAACCCGATCAATTCTTCCCAGCCGTTATTTACACCAACAACCGCCGGGATACCGTAGGTGCGGGCCAGAATGGCAGCATGTGATGTTTTGCCGCCGTTCCGGACAATAAAGGCTGCCACACGCTCTTTAGGCAAAGAGATGGTTTGGGCCGGCGTTAGTTCATCAGCCATAACAATCCAGTTGCCTGTTGGTGGAAATTGGCTCAAACCGGAACTATTGCCGCCTAAATGCAGCAGCAATTGCTGCGAAACATCCTTGATATCAACAACCCGCTCCCGGAAATAGCTATCCTCCAAAGCACTTAACATCGCCACAGCTTCAGCGGTTACCTGATTTACCGCCTGCTCTGCCGTTAAGAGATTGTTTTCAATTCGCAGCGCCATTTCGCCAGTAAAGGCCGGGTCGCTCAACAGCAGCCGGTGGGCGGCAAAAATCTGCGCCAACTCTTCCCCTTTTTCGGCTTTGACCTGTTCTTCAAACTGCAGGAGCGCTTGATCGGTAATCACAATGGCTTTTTGCAGACGTTCAAGCTGGCTTTTGCTGTCGCTATCACCCAGGTCAGCTGCTGACTGATCTGCAGTTGACCCGGCGACTGTCCGGAGCAGCCAGGTTCTACCTAAGACATAACCTGATGACGCGCCAATTCCCTGCCATCTTTTTTTATCCATAGCTTTTACCTACTCTCCCTTTTCCGCCAAATCGGCGATCAGCTTTGCTAACTCGCCGGACGCGGCCGCTTCATCAGAACCGTCTATAGTCACCTCGACACTGCTGCCTGCCGACAATCCGAGTGAAAGAATAGCTAACAGGCTTTTACCATCTACTTCACGGTTGGCTTTTTTGAGCCGGATGCTGCTCTGATACCGGCTGGCTGTCTGGACCCATAACGTAGCAGGCCGTGCATGCAACCCGCTTTTATTATTAATTACGAATTCGCGTACAATCATTTTCTACACCTGCCTCATGTATTGATAGTATTTAAAAAGCCGCTGCCCCACTGCTAACATGGACCTGCGTCAATAATTTTTTCACTTCTTTGACCGGACCTGCCTGCGTACCGGGTTGAACAACAGAGGCGGTGGCCGCAGCCGTTCCCAGACGGGCACAATCGGCGAGCGACAAGCCCTGAGTTTTGCCGACAACAAACCCGGCAACCATCGCGTCTCCGGCACCAACCGTACTATTGGCAACAACAGCCGGCGGCGTAACGCGCAGCATTCCTTCTTTTCCGGCCACGATCGCTCCTCTGGCGCCCAAGGTCACAATGACCTCATGAATACCACCGGCCAGCAAATCGGCAATAGCAGCCCTGATTTCGCTCTCTTTTTCCAGAGGCCGGCCAATTAATTGGCCAAGTTCCTCTAAATTGGGCTTAATCGCATAGGGTACCGCCTTAATGCCCTCACGCAGGGCCGGTCCGCTGCTATCAAGAAACACCCGGGCACCTTGTTGCTGCAATAGTGCAATCAATCGCCCATAGCTATTATCAGGCACGCCTTGCGGCAGACTACCGGCAATAACAAACCATTGATGCTCCTGGGCCAGCCGCTGTATAACCGTTTCCAAACCTGACAAGTCCTGACCGGTACAATTTAATCCCGGAAAATTAATCTCAGTTACCCGGCCACTTTGATCGTCAACGATTTTAATGTTGACCCTGGCGGCACCGGCAACCTCAACAAAGAAATTGGTAATGGTTTGTTTTTGAAAGTACTCAAAGAATCTCTTACTGTTGTCCTGCCCCAGAAAGCCGGTAACACAAACCGGGTGACCCAGGGCCCGGACTACCTTAGCCACATTTATGCCTTTACCGCCTGGATCAATACGCTGCTCATTGACACGATTGACCTCTCCCACCTGAAATTGTGGTATATATACGGTCTGATCCAGTGCCGGATTCAGCGTAATTGTTACAATCTGCTGCTGTCCATTATTATTCATAGCCGGTCACCTCCCGCTATTATATCGGTTGTGTCATAACTTTAACCAACTCGCCAAGTTGTTGCCTGTCGGCATCATTAATGCCTTTGTCGGTAATTAATAAATCAAGCTCTTCAAGGCCGCAAACCCGGCACAGGCTTCGCTGTCCAATCTTGGAATGATCAGCTACCAGAATCTTTTCTTTGCCGGCGTGGAGCATATACCTTTTGGTCTCTGCCTCTGTCAGATTGGGAGTAGTGATCCCAAATTCAACATCAATACCGTTAGTTGCTAAAAATACCTTGTCAAAATACATCTTCCGCAACGCGTCATTCGTCAGGTACCCGACTAAAGCCCGCGTATTCTTTCGTAGTGTCCCGCCCAGCAATACTGTCTCAACACCGGTATCATCACTAAAAACCTGCGCAATATCCATACTGTTGGTAGCAACAGTAATTTTTTTAGAACGCAATAAGTGCGCAATCTCCAGTGTAGTTGTGCCTGAATCAAGGAGTACGGTCTCACCGTCGCCGACCAGGCTGGCAGCTAAGGCAGCAATCTGCTGCTTTTCTGTAAAAAAGCGAATTCCCTTTTCCTGAAAACTCAGTTCAAAACCAGTCTGTACCGAAATGGCGCCCCCGTGTGTCCGTTGGATGAGTCCGTTGTCCTCCAGTTCTTGCAAATCCCGGCGCACTGTAGATTCCGACACGCTGAAACGTTGGCTTAAACTGGTTACCGTTACCGGATTCCCTATTTTAACAAGTTGTAAGATCTCTTTTTTCCGCTCTTCGGCAAACATAATATCCTCCAGTCACACTTTATCCCCTGTACAAACCAAAGTAAAATGTATTAGATATTTTCGTCAAGATAGGTGAATAATTCCTCTTCGCTCCTGGCGGCCATGAGTTTTTCCTTTTGCCTGTCATCCATGAGAATGGTAGCCAACCCACCCAGCAGGGCTACATGATCGTCATTATTGCCTGCAATACCAAAGGCCAGATACACCTTTTTGCCGTCAATCCAGTCGATGCCCTGAGGTAACTTTACTACAGCGATGGCTGCTTTATTTACCAGGCTGCGGCTCTCCTCAGTCCCATGGGGAATAGCAATCCCCTCGGTTATATAGGTGCCGATATCCTGTTCACGTTTATGCATGGCTGCAATATAATCAGGCTGAACTGCCCCGGCCTGAACAAGCTGACGGCCTAAGAATTCAACAATTTCGTCCCGGCTATGAAAATCGGCCTTTATAAATACCAGGTTACGGTCAAAGCGCATGCTAATCGCACTCCTTAACTATCAATATAGGGAAAAAACAAACTCGCGCCGCTGAACAAGACGATGAAATAAACAAGTCCAGTCCGGCGGCGCGCTATCACCAGAACAATGCATTAAATCTTCTGTTATGCAGGCAGCAGCCTTAACACTGCTTAATTACTTCATCATAAACCGGGGTATTAATAAAATCTTGTACCCCGTACACCCTTGTTCCCGGTGCTGCTGCCTTTTTGGCACTTTCGATTAAGCCCATCGCGGTTAATACAATATCAGCATCCTGGGGAATCTGATTGACCGGACTATGAACAACCTCGATATCTTTTTTCCCGGCCTGGATAAGTTTTTTCTTAAGCACTGCGACGGCCATGACTGACGATCCCATACCGGCCTCGCAGGCAAATACAATCTTTTTCACCAGACCGGCCTCTTTAGTTGCCAGCGTTTGGCTGTTAGCAGCCTGCTCCTCCACCTTCGCCGGCTTTAAGGTTTTAACCATTTGTTGCGCACTTGCAAAATCCCCGCCACTCTGTTCGTCAACATTGCCACTATAGGCACGGACAAACGGACTGGAGACCAGGAACGATACAACAGTTCCTACTGTAACACCGGCCAGAACCCCGAAAAGCCCGCCTTTAGGTGTCATAGCAAGCAGGGCGAAGATGCTTCCCGGGGAGGGCGTAGCAACTAATCCGGCATTAAACAACAGGAAGGTTAAATCCGCCGCCATGCCACCGGCAATAACCCCGAGAATACACAGGGGATTCATCAATATATACGGGAAATAGATTTCATGAATACCGCCAAGAAAATGAATAATGATAGCACCTGGGGCGGACTGTTTTCCCATGCCTTTGCCAAACACCCAATAAGCCAATAACAGTCCCAGACCAGGCCCGGGGTTGGCTTCCAGCAAGAAGAAGATCGACTTGCCAAATTCTTTGACCTCCGCAATGCCAATTGGTGAGAATACCCCGTGATTAATAGCATTGTTCAGGAATAAGACCTTACCAGGCTCAACCAGTAAGGCTAAGAGCGGCAACAGCTTAGCTTCGGCAATAGCCTTAGCTGCATTGCCAAGGAATGAGGCAATACCTCCAACCACCGGACCGATAATATTATAGGCCAGCAGAACCAGGATCATGCCGAGGATGCCTGCCGAGAAATTATTGACCAGCATCTCAAACCCTGTTGGAATCTTGTTTTCAATCATCTCATCAAATTTCTTTATAACCCAGCCGCCAAATGGCCCCATAACCATAGCACCCATAAACATGGGAATGTTGCTGCCAACAATAACGCCCATGGTGGCGGTAGCGCCAATTACCCCGCCCCGTATGCCGTATACGAGACGACCGCCGGTAAAGCCAATGAGCATTGGCAACAGATATTGAATCATCGGCCCGACAAGTTTGGCAAAATATTCGTCAGGAACCCAGCCTGTGGGGATAAAGAAAGCGGTAATCAACCCCCAGCAAATAATCGCTGAAATATTGGGTATAACCATACCAGCCAGAAAACCACCGAATTTTTGCAGACTCTCTCTCATGTTCTCCCTCCTTAATATTTGATCTCATTCACATTGATGATTATCTCGTTGATCGCTCACCTCTCATTTCTAATCGTTTTTGACTAATTTGCAAAATTAATCTAATATTTTTTGCTCATTTATTGTTATTTATGCTCATTATAAATCCACATTCTTTCATTGTCAATACAATTAAGAAAATACAGTTATCTTCTGCCACATATTGGCTGCTGCTTCATTTATTAACCAATCCAGATAAAAAAACACAATCTGCAGCATAAGCACAGATTGCGTTTAGTCCATTAACACTTGTCTTTTTGTTTAAATAGCGCGGACTCAATCAAGCGGCCCGCAATCGTATTGTTATTTGGCCGTGGCGGCAGCTTGTCGCCGCTATACCAATCAGCCGCGTCGATCTCGTCACCATCGACAATAATTTCCCCACTTTCATATTCGGCTATAAACCCAACCATTAAGGAGTCGGGAAAAGGCCAGGGCTGGCTGCCAAAATATGTTATATTGCTGACCCTTATGCTAACCTCCTCCATGACCTCTCTTGCCACACACTCCTCAAAAGTCTCTCCCGGCTCTACAAAACCGGCAATTACGCTATACCAACTACGCCTAAAGTTTCTATTATGTGCCAGCAGGATGCGGTCGTCTCGCATAACGGCAACGATAATTGCCGGTGAAATGCGGGGGTAATATACAGCCTCGCAGCTCGGACACACCTTGGCCAGCTCACCTTGTTTTAGTTGGGTCATCGCACCGCATCTGCCGCAGAATCTACTCATCCGGTTCCAGTTTACTATTTGAGAAGCTCTGCCTGCCAGCAAAAATAAATCTTCTTCTACCTGATCCAACAAGGCTCTTAAGTCCTTAAAAACCATACCTGCCGGAACAGCGCCAGGATCATCGATCTCCATACAATAACAGGGCCGACCGTCCAGTTCTCCGAGATATTGCCGATTGCTCAATGACTGTTCTATTGTACTAACCTCTTTACTGGTGGGTATGGCCGGCTGCGTCAACTCATCTTTAATGAGTATCTGGGTTGATCTGAAAATAAACATCCAAGCTGTCTCAGCAGCAGCCTTAGGAGGGATAACAGCCGGGATATATCTTTTATATATGCCATTATCAGCCATAAAACCCACTTGTCTTGTGCTCCTGGGCAGATTCCAGGCTATTATAAACCAGCTTGCCGGCAAAGAAGGTCATCATTACCTTCACTTTATCAATATCAACAGGATTTATCGCCAGCAGGTTGTGATCAAGCACGGCAAGATCGGCCTGCCTGCCTGCCTCAATCGAACCTGTCTGATGATCCATAAACAAAGCGTATGCGCCGTTGCGGGTGAAGCTCTTAATCATATCTGCAATGCTAACCCGCTCGGCTTTATTTAACAAATACCGTTCATCGTCCATATCGGTTATGTCCGCCACGCCATAGACACGGCCATCATAAATATTGCGGGTAACACCGGTTTCAATCGCAAACAGCGGGTTGGGTACAGGCGTAATCGAGTAGTCGGATGAAGAAATTATGGTGATACCCTGGGCGACAAAAGCTTGTAGCGGATATTCGTACTTAGCCCTTTCCCCTAACAGCCGGTAATCAACATTGTGCCACCAGTTTGGTCCTTTGAAATGCCAATAAGGCTGAACACTGGCAATGACCTTTAATTCTTTGAACCGGGGTATATCCGCTTGATCAACAAGCTGGAGATGGGTAATAGTATTGCGAAAATCACCCGGTGAATTTATTTGCTGAGCTGTTTCCAAAGCGTCGAGAACCTTCCGCGTGGCTGCATCGCCGATCGAATGAACGTGAATCTGCAAACCGCGCTGATTGGCCCCGGCGAATGCCTGACCAAGCATGCCCACATCCCATAATAATTCACCATAATAATCAGGGCCTTTTCCGGTCTCCAGGGTATAGGGCTCTAACAAGTAACCTGTGCCCCCCTCAACAACACCATCTGCAAAAAACTTCGCCGTCGTTATCCGGAAATTAGGCGAATGATACTCTGTCTGCAGAGTGTCAATTGCTTCAAACTGACTAAGCAAATTATCCTGAGGCTGAATCATGATGGCCCCCCGGACATGGAGCGCCAGCTCCCCCTGCTGTGCCAAATGGTTTAGAGCTTGCAGGATTAGGGGGGTAAACCGGCCCAGAATAGCCAGAATACCGGTAATACCAAAGCTGTGCATCTTGCTTTGAAATGCGCCCATGGCCTGTACGTATTGCTCCAGGGTGTACTGGGGTTGCATAACCAGCGATATGGCGCTTTCCTTCACCGTACCCCACAACTCACCGGTGACAGTATCCTTTTCGATTATGCCGCCCTCAGGCGCCTCGGTGTCGCCGGTTATACCGCTAACCGCTAATGCCCGGGAGTTGACCCACCAGCTGTGCCCGTCCATAGCCCGTAGTATGACCGGGATATCGGGCGCCACAGCATCCAGGTACTCCTTCCGCGGTCCTTTGTTTACATCATCGCCTTCAAATGCACTCCATAACCATCCCTGACCAAAAACAGCTTTACTATCGGGATGCTGGTTAATAAAGTCTTTTACCGCCGCAAGGTAGCCTGCCAGGGTGTTAATTCCGAATAACTGCACCTCATACAATTCGGTAAGGGCAATTCCGGGCGGGTGAATGTGGCTGTCAATCATTCCCGGGATGACCATCTTCCCTTGCAGGTCAATTTGTTGCGTGTCTTTATCAACATAACCGGCTATTTGCTCATTATTGCCAACAAAGAGTATTTTATCTCCCTTGACAGCGACTGCCTGATAAACGTTATCCTGTGCATCGGCAGTGTATACTACGCCATTGACCATTACAATATCGGCAAAAGGTCCCTTTGTCATTTTATTCACCTGCCTGGTTTCCAGTTGAAGAACCGTTGACTGCTCGACGCTCACGATGTTTCCAACTTGTTTTTAGAATTTACGGTCTTGCTCAGTTGTTGTCACCTGGAATGTAGAAATAAGATCATCCAGGAATTTATCCGCAAAGCTTAATTCTGCCTGCTTATAGGCACTAAAAATCCTGCAAAATCTGTCCTGGGCCTGCTCATGCAGTATTGCATGCACCCCGAATATTTTTCTCCCCAGCGGCGTTAACGTATAATATGTTTCTTTTTGGTTGTTCGCCAGCCGCTGGACTTCAATCATATCCTTTTTGATTAATTTAGCGGTTATTTTTGAAATCCCGCCCTTAGTTATATTTAGCTTTTTGGCAATAGCGGTTGTATTGATCAAAGCGTTTCTTTCAATACAGTCTATCACATGACACTCGGCCAGCGACAGCTTCACATCCCTGAGCTCCTCATAATCCTGCTCATTTAGGATCGCCTGTAATACTTTTTCCTCGTAATCCTCAATATTGTTAAAATTATAGACAAGTGCTTCAATCTTATGGATTAGATTCTGAACTTCCAAATCTCTACTTTGCATGTTATCAACCCAACTTTATCTAGTGTCTTGAGAATAAGAACCACTTTTCATTATACAGTATGTGATAAAAAAATAAAATAAATCATTCGAAAATTGTTTACCAAGAAACAATAATATGCTACACTTATATTGTTTCCAAGGAAACTATCTTTAGATGAGGAGCTAAAAAGAAATGAAAATTGATTTGTCAGTTACTATTACCGAAGAGATTTTAAATACAATCCTTAATGCGCAGGCAACCGCTCAAATACCACCTGTCGCCAAATTTGGCCATATTGGAACCCACTTTGATGTTATGGATAAAGTGTTTCAGTTAGATAACACCGAAAGACCGGGTATCATGTTTGATGTCAGCCACATTAAGGACCGGGATATAGAGGTCAGCGATATTGATGCAGACAAAATTGAAGAAAATGATTTTGTGCTCTTTCATACCGGCTGCTTAAAGGAAAGGACATATGGCAGCCCTGCCTACTTTACAGCTCACCCGGAATTGGCTAATACCCTGATAACCTACCTGGTAACTAAAAAAGTCAGTATGATCGGGATTGATACCTGCGGCATCCGCAAAGCGACAGAACATCCACAGGCTGATATGTATTGCGCCAACAATGGAATATTCGTTATTGAGAACCTGAATAATCTGGAGATATTGCTGCAGGAATCCAATTCCCTTAAATTTTTAGTGCATACCTACCCAGTCAATTATGCAGGACTGACAGGCTTACCCTGCCGGGTAATTGCTGAACTGTAAACACCGGCCCCAACCATGCATTTATGCAAGGTTGGGGCCGGTTCTATGTGATTTAACGGGATTTGTTTGTACCTCTGACCACAGAAAAAATCAGACCGGCTCCGTTTAAAAAACGAGGCCGGTCTGCATTAAATTGTTATCTTGCTATTGACCCTTACGAAAAATTTTTCTTACACTAAATTTACCGTTCTGGATATCGTCAAACAGCGTATATACAACAGGCACAACCACCAAAGTGAGGATTGTTGAAGTGATCAGACCGCCAATAATCGCATGGGCCATCGGCGCACGGGCTTCAGCACCTGGTCCGATGCCTAAGGCTAACGGAATCATCCCAACAATCATGGCTGCTGTTGTCATAATAATCGGCCGCATCCGCTGAACCGCAGCGTCTACCAGCGCCTGGTTGCGCTCAATACCGGCTGCACGGCGCTGTTTGGCAAAGTCGATGAGCAGGATGGCATTTTTGGTTACCAGACCCATAAGCATAATGATACCAATCAGGGACATTATACTCAGGTCGCTGCCCATAATCAGGAGACCGACGATTGCACCGATTATAGCAAGCGGTAATGCCAGCATAATCGCAAAAGGATCAATATAGCTTTCAAACTGAGCTGCCAATACAAAGAAGATAAACATTACCGCCATCGCCAATGCCATAATCATGCCTGTAAAAGCATCATTCATTGACTGGGTCTGGCCGGTTGTCACAAATTTATAGCCTTCCGGCATTTGCAAGTTGGCAACCCGATTATTAAACTCTTTATTAAAATCGCCCAGTGTAGTACCGCTTAGATTAGCAGAGATAGTAATCTGCTGCTGATTGTCATAACGTTTAATCTGAGCCGGGCTTGTTGAGTATACGGTGTCAGTTACCTGTGACAGCGGAACCATCACAGCTTGCCCATTGGTGCGGGCAGTACTGGACAGGTATACCTTGTTGACATCAGCGAGACTGCGGCGGGCTTCAGGATCCAGGATTACCCTGACATCATAGGCATCATCATCTTCTTTAAAGTCGGTCACAACTTTACCGTTAAACATTGCCTGGAGTGTATCAGCAATGCTGGCCGCCGAAATACCAAGGTCAGATGCCCGGTCCCGATTAACGACAATCTGAGCATCAGGGTTGCCGGCTTCATAGCTGGATGTTACCTCAACAGTTCCCGGTACACTGGCAACGATTTGTTGCACCTGTTCGGAAATATCGGATAACGTCTCCAGCGATTGCCCTTGTATTACAAGAGATACCGGCTTACCGCTTGACATTCCTGATTTTTTAGACACGCTGATCTCAGCACCGGGAATATCCCTGAATTTTTGCCGGAGATCCTCGATAATCGCAGTATCACTAATTTTACGCTCATTTTTCGCGGAAAGCTGAGCCATGATATTAATGTTATTTGCCTTTGTTACACTATACGTCATTTTGGCCTCAGGTATATCGCGAATCGTTTGTGACATAGTATCAGCCATTTCGCTGACCGCCTGCACGCTCAGGCCGGGGTCAACAATAGCAGTTACCGTTATTTCCCCATTATCGGCATCAGGAACAAAGGTGGAGCCAAGTAACGGCATGAGCGCCAGGCTGCCGATGAATAACACGACTGCCGCCAACAGGATT
Source organism: Sporomusa sp. (assembly GCF_035561255.1). Classification (GTDB taxonomy): domain Bacteria; phylum Bacillota; class Negativicutes; order Sporomusales; family Sporomusaceae; genus Sporomusa. The sequence goes on from NZ_DATMXX010000346.1 coordinate 22,891, forward strand.
TTACGGCGGTGGCCTAAAGCCAGACGTAAGAATTCACCGTATTTTACCGTTAACCTGTCAAACCAGTCGTTCCATTTAAGCCATATCTGGCCTAATCTTGTGGACCCTTTAATCTCAGAATGATCCAGATATTTTGCTGATAACATCGGGGTTAATGTGAAAGCAACAAACAAGGAAACCAATACGCTGGCCGCTACGGTTATGCCGAACTCTTTAAAGAATTGACCGACCATCCCGTTCATCATGCCAACAGGCACGAAAACAGCTACCAGGGTAAACGTAGTTGCCATAACAGCAAGACCAATCTCAGCGGTTCCATCAAGAGCAGCCGTTACCTTATCTTTTCCCATCTCCAGATGGCGCACAATGTTCTCGATAACAACAATCGCATCGTCAATCAACAGGCCAACAGCCAATGATAAAGCTAACAGCGACATGGTGTTCAGGGTAAAGCCCAGTACCTTCATCGCCAAAAAGGAAGCAATGACGGAAACGGGAATAGCAATACCCGCAATAATCGTTGTCCGCCAATTACCGAGGAACAAGAAGACGATCGCAACTGCCAGGACACCACCAACAATCAGATTGAATTGAACATCCTGCACTGATTCATGGATGGTTATAGAGTTGTCGCGGACCACTACCAGATCAACGCCTGGCGGCAATTCCTTATTAATGCTTGCCAATTGTTTTTTTACGTTCTCTACAACATTAACCGTATTGCTGCCTGATTGTTTCATGATCTCCAAGCCAAGCGCCGGCTTGCCGTCCAGCTTGGTAATCGAACTGACATCAGCAGTGGTGTCTTTAATTGTCGCAATATTTCTCACATAAAGCTGAACACCATCGCGTTGACCAACAGGTATATTAAGAAACTGATTGGTCGATGTAATACTTCCCACTGCCCGCAAATCGGTTTCCCGTTGGCCGTCAGTTACCTTGCCGCCAGGAGAATCAATATTCTCATTACGCAGGCCATTGATTACTTCCGGTACGGTCAGACCATAGGCGGCCATCTGATTACTATCCAGACGAATTTGGATTTCCCGGTCCAGGCCCCCCTGAACGGTAACTGAAGCTACCCCGTTTATTGCTTTTAGCCGCTTAGTCAGTGTATCTTCAGCAAGCACCGTCAATTCCCGCTGACTGAGATCCCCGGTCAAAGCAATCGTCATAATTGGAGTATCATCAGGGTCAAACCGGATAACCGTAGGTGCTTTCGCATCTTCTGGCAATAGCGCCTGGAGACTGCCTATTTTATCACGGACGTCCTGGGCGGCAGTATCCGCATTGGTTTCCATGGTAAATTGAATAACTGTTGTTGACATACCTTCGCTTGCCGTTGAGGTGACATGTTCAACACCGGACACCACATTAACAGCCTCTTCCACCTTTTGCGTCACCTTGGTTTCGACTTGTTCCGGCGATGCGCCAGGATACTGCACAGTAACTGCGACAACTGGTATTTCAATGCTGGGGTATTGATCCACATTTAAGGACATATAACTAACCAAGCCTAAAACTACCAGCGCCAAAATTATTACTGTGGAAAATACCGGACGCTTAATACTAATCTCAGTAAGTTTCATGACCTCTCCCCTACTCTATTGCGTTACTTTCACAGCATCTCCGTCTTTAATACGGTTGACACTGCTCGTAATTACCTGCTCTCCCGGCTGTACACCGGCTTTAACGGCAATTGTATTACTGCTTATATCACCGATCTCAATCTGACGGCGAACAGCCTTGTCGTTTTCAAGAATGAAAACATAATATAAACCTTGTTTTTGCACAACTGCCGCTTGCGGTACAGTAAGAACCTTAGCACTATCGCCTGTCGTCAGTTGTATGTTGGCAAACATGCCTGGCTTTAACTCACCACCGGTATTATCTACTTTAATCTTGGTGCGGAACATCCGGCTTGCAGCTCCTGCTTCCGGATTCATAACCTCGACCACACCAGGAAATATTTTGCCGGCATACGCATCAACAGTTACATTGGCCTTTTGTCCAATTTTAATGCGCCCTAAATCCTTTTGCTCTACATTGATTACAGCATATACCTGATTGATATCCTGTACCACCATCAATGCCGCCCCGGGAGAAACAACCTGGCCGATAGTGGCCGTCTTATTAGCAATAACACCATCAACCGGCGAGTTGATTACGCCATAGCTATACTGCTGCTGCGCACTGCTTTGGTTGGATGCAGCACTTGATAAATCTGCCTCAGCAGTTTTCAGTTTGGCCCTGGCATTATCTAACTGCTGTTCGGAAACGGCCCCTTTATCGTACAGCATCTGATAACGATTAAAATCATTCAGTGCCAACTCATAACCAACCTGGGCTTTTCTCACGGCATCACCGGCCTGGCGGGCAGAGTTTGCCAGCTCAACCGACTCCATTCTCACCAGCGGATCGCCTGCTTTGACCTCTTGTCCCTCTTGAACAAGAACCTCTTCAATTCGGCCTGAGATTTTAGCACTCACTGTGGCTGACGTTTGTCCTTCCAGAGTACCGTTTAAGTTCAGGCTGGGTATTACATCCATATATTCGGCTTGAGCAGCTTTTACACTTAGCGCACTCTCAGCTGCATTTGTTTGCTGTTTGGTGCCTGCAAATACGCCAGTACGTACAACCAGCGTGATTCCCACTAACAATATCAGGGGAACTATCCAGTGCTTAACCTTCAATCTTTTCATTCAGACAATTCCTCCATTTTACTTAGAAATATTTAACATACCTACCAGTCGGTATGTAAAATTTAAAAATATTAGCGCCCTGCTGCCTGCGCTAAGTATTCATCAACGACCATATATTATCCATCATTCGCTGACGCAGTTCCGGGAATCGGTAATAACTTCCCAGTGATTTTTGGCCATTGACTATTGCCAGGATATTAGCCGCCAAGGCATAGCTGTCGATATTGCTCTTTATTTGACCGCTGTCCACAGCAACCTGAATCCGCTTGGCTAAAGCCTCACAAATCCAAATCTGGCTTTGCTGAATCTTCTCCTGGATATCAGGAAACACGCGCATCATCTCAATCATGAAATGTATATGATCAACACTAGACTCGCGTTCTAACCTAAAAAGCTCTTTGGAGTACCGCTCAAAAGCATCGTCAACCATTAATGAATGCAAAACCTCCTGAATACTATATTTGTCACTTAGTAAGTCAGTATATTTTGCTTCAAACCGTTGAAAGAAGAAATTAAGCGCCGTGCGCAGCAATTCATCCTTGCTGGAGAAATAATGATAGATCCCGCCTTTGGTAATGCCAAGCTCATTGGCAACATCAATCAGCGAAACAGATTTGTAGCCACGCCGTAAAAACAGGCCTAACGCTGCAATGATAATACTTTCTTTAGCCATCTTATCGTCGCCTTTCACAAAGTATGCACATTTACATACCTACCAGTCGGTATGTTTTTATTATCTCGTAAAACTGCCCTACTGTCAATAGCCGATAGTAAAAACTTTATTCCGGAAATCACGCAACTTAACACAAGGTTGGCAGTGATATACAAAAAATGTGTATGTAGTGCCGGTTATCACTCATAAAACCAATACCCCAAGCTGTGTAAAAAGCTTAGGGGTATTGGTTTATAAAACCTGTTTTCAAATTTATATATTGTAACTGAATTCCTGCTGATTAATCAATTCAAGGATTTCCTCACGCGCCTGCAAAAACAGCGTTGTATAACGCACCCGGTTAGAATTCTCGCCGGAGATTGCATACGTAAAAGCCGTTTTAAATTCCTTAACAATTCGGCCTGGCCGTCTGGACATCACTAACACCCTTGTTCCCATGGCTAACGCTTCATCTACATCATGGGTTATAAACAAAATCGTACATCTGCTTTCCCACCATATGTTGCGCAATAAACTCTGCATCTGCTCGCGGGTCAGCGCATCTAATGCGCCAAACGGCTCATCCATTAATAATACGCGGGGTTTGTTAACCAAAGCCCTGGCGATTGCGACCCGTTGTTTCATACCTCCGGACAATTCATACGGCTTACTTTGACCAAACTCCTGTAAACCCACTTTTTTCAGGTATTCTTCAGTAAGCTTTCTGCTCTCGTTTTCCGGTATTTTGCGCATTCTTAACCCAAACTGGATATTCTCCCGGGTAGTTAACCAGGGATAAAGGGGGGGCTGCTGAAAAACGACCCCGCGATGCCAGTCAGCCCCTTTTATCGGTTCGCCATCCATTACCACATTACCGGCAGAGGGGGCAATAAAGCCTGCAATAATTTTTAACAGAGTGCTTTTTCCGCAGCCGGAAGGCCCCAGCAAGCAGACAAACTCGCCTTCATTCAAGTTTAGATTGATGTTTTCCAAGGCATTGCTGCCCTGGTCCGGATTATAGGTCAAAGACACATCTTCCAAGGCTACAACAGTATCTGTCTGTTCATCAGCCCAGCCTGGTTCAGCTAGTACCATCTGCAAGCCTCCTGATTAAGCTTATTTCAGCATGTTTTCAATATATTTAGGATTAATGGCTTTCTCAAAGGTATCCAGTGCCGGGGCATTTTCAATTGCCTTTTGCTCAACGAGGAAGTCGGCAGTGGCTTTTAATACCTTGGCCAGGTTGCCTTTATTGGCGCTTGAGCCAAAATACTTGTCGGAAACTTGTTCCTTACCAGACAGCCATATTAATTCTCTCGTTTGTTTTAAAGCCTCGGTTTTTTCAATGTTCAGGCCTTTAGCTAATGCTTCGGCAGCTTCATCCGGATTGTTTTTGTAGAGGTCATAGGCCTTTTGCTGTACCTTAATATATTTGGTAACGATATCAGGGTATTTCTGAGCAAATTCTTTGCTGACTACCCCAACATCGGCTGTAATTATGCCTTTTTCCGCTAATTTACCGCTGTCGGTGATTACCTTGCCATCAACTAACAGCTTCCCTAACACCGGGTTCCAAACATAAGCAGCATCAATATCGCCCCTTTGCCAGGCTGCAAAGATATCAGGTGGCTGCATATCCAGTATTTTTACATCAGCAAGACTAACACCCTCTAGTTTCAGGGCATTCAACAGGCTGTAATGGGCAGTTGAACTAAACGGAACAGCCACTTTTTTGCCTTTCAGGTCCTTTACAGAATTGATATTGGCCGTGTTCTTTACTGCCAGTGATTCAGCAGCACCAATCACATCATGAATCCAGAAAACCTCATACCCGAGCCCCTTGGATATACCGACAGCAGCAGGGGTGCTCCCCATTAAGCCAATGTCAATACTGTTTGAAGCAAAAGCATTATTTACATCACGGCCGGAATCAAACTTTTTAAAATTAACCTTTACACCCAGCTCACTCTCATAAAGACCCTTGACCTTAGCTACGATTTCATCGTTGGGTATATCCTGGAAGGCGATATTCACTGTTTCCGGCTTTGCAGGGCTGGCAGGGCTGCTAACCTCATTGCTCTTGCCGCAGCCGGTTAACTGCAGTGCCACAGCTAGAATCAACCCGCCTGCCACCAAAAGTCTTTTGAATTTTTTACTCATAAATAACCTCTCCCTTTTCTCTTTATTCTTTACCTTTCCAAGGCACGACCTTACTTTCAACAACCCTTATTACCCCGTCAATAACAATGCCTGTAATACCCATAATAATAATGCCGAGAAAAATAATATCGCTTCTTAGAAATTTACTGGCATCTAGCACCATCCAGCCTATACCGGTCACTGCAGCCACCATCTCGGCGGCAACTAATGTGGTATAGGCGACACCAATCGCTGTTCTTAAACCAACAAACATATCAGGCAGGCAGGCTGGAAAGATGACATGAAAGAAAACCTGCCGGCGATTGGCCCCTAGTGTGTAAGCACCGTCAATGTAGTCATTTCTTATTTTTCTCACACCGGACACACATGCAAGATAGACAGGGGCAAACCCGGCTAAGTATAACAGGGCGATCTTAGATGAATTCTCAATCCCCATCCACAACACCAGCAGCGTGTAATAGGCCAGCGGCGGCAGCGGCCGGTAAAATTCAATAAGCGGGTCAACAATCGCGCGGATCTTAGAGTTATAGCCACTAATCAGCCCCAAAGGAATCGCTGTCACGATTACCAGGAGAAATGAACTGATCAGTCGTATCATGCTGTCGCCAAGGTGTGTAAGCAGGCTATTGTCTTTATAACCATCTTTGGCAATCTCGAAAAAGCTTTTAATCACCTTCTGTGGCGAGGGAACCAGAATATCTGAAACAAGTTTTAGCTCAGTGACGGTAAACCACAGCAATAATAAGACTAATACTGTACCGGCCGTTAATAGGCGTTCTGTCGTAATGTGCTTACTGACCGAGTGAAAAACACCCGCAACCTTGACCATGGCCTTCCTCCTTTCCCAGTTTAGCTTCGACTGCCTCACCCCCTGTCACCTAAACTATATACAACGCGTTAAAGTTTTGCAGGCCGGTGGTGTATTGGCAAAAGCGGAAGTCAAGCGCCAGCGGTGGAGCGCTGTCAATGCAAACTAAACACATTGTTTGCCCAGCGCCACCTGGAAGGCAGCAACAATTTTGTCAATGCCCTCTTTGTTCACAATAAGCGGCGGGGCAGTATATAAAACATTATTAAGGTCAGGGACACTGCGCACCATTCTACCGATAATAACACCCTCGGTTTTGGCATCAGCTACTATCTGCGCCAAATATTTTTCAGTAAGCGGCGTCTTATTTTTTTTGTCTGCCACCAGCTCAATGCCGGCTAATAACCCCTTACCCCTGATCTCACCAACAATGGGAAGCCGCTCCAGTTCTTTCAGGCCCTCCATTAGATATGTACCCATCACAGCGCTGTTTGCAGCTAATCCTTCCTCCTCTATGATCCTGATATTTTCCAATGCCGCCGCCGAGCTGCCTGTGCAGCCGCCAAATGTACTGATGTCCCGGAAATAACCGGTTTGGTTTTCTGGATCAACCAGGAACTGCTCAAATATGCTTTTCCTGGCAACAGTAGCAGATATCGGCATATAACCGCTTGCCAGCCCCTTAGCCATGGTAATTAAATCAGGATCAACGCCATAATGCTGATGACCAAACATCAGACCGGTTCTGCCAAAGCCGGTAACCACCTCATCCATAATCAGCAACACCTCATAGCGGCGGCAGATCTCCTGAAGAACAGGATAATACTCGGCAACCGGCGGAATGATTCCACCCCCGGCGGTAACCGGCTCTACGATAACAGCGGCCACACTGTCTTCCCCTTCTTGCTGGATCACAGTTTCCAGGGCGCGGGCACACTCAATATTACAGCCAGGGTAGCTCTTGCCAAACTGACACCGGTAACAAAGAGCATGCGGGATCTCAACAAACCCTTCCGGCAATGGTCCAAACTTTAATTTTCGTTCTGCCTGACCGCTGCTGGCCAGCGCGGCTAAAGTGGTTCCGTGATAATCCCGGTTGCGATAAATAATCTTGTACTTATCTTTATTAGGGTATTTTTCACGGAAATATTGTCTGGCTATTTTAAAAGATTTCTCATTAGCCTCTGAGCCGCTATTAGAGATATACACTTTGGGCAGTTCCGGTAATAACGAGGCCAGCTTTTGCGCCAGCAAAATATAGGGAGGCGTTGCCATCGAACCGGCGTAATAAGGTAAGCGCCGCAATTGCTCACATATTGCATTAACTATTGATTCCCGGCCATAGCCGACATTCACAGCCCAAACCCCGCCTGACAAACCATCAATATATTCGTTGCCCCGGGCATCTTTAATGATAAAACCATGCCCCTCGACCATCATTGGCGGGTCTTGCTTCTCAAACAGTTTATGGTTTGTAAGATGCAGCCACAAATGCTCACGCTGAATCCCTGCCAATTCATCAGCACTTAGTCCGCCTGCCACTTCTGTACTCATACTCAAACCTCCTATGTAATAACCGCAACAATTATTCGCTAATAACTTTCGCATCTTCCAGCGTAGGTCAGCTATGCCCTTGGCAACCAATGCATTGATCAAATTTTATCGTATGGTCATCATGATGTACGGACAACATAGATAAAAGCTAACCGCTTTTATAAAGAATGTCTTATTAGCGATTTTTTGGCTATGAGCTTCTTGAATAAAATAAAAGGCTAAGGATCACACCCCACACGGGAATGTTGACCTTAGCCTTCAGTTATTCTGATCAGCTTGCTCGCAACCGAGTTATATATTTTATATCATACAAAACAGCCTGTTGTCAACAGCTTAACTTTATATGCTTAGCTAATTTTCTTTTTCAGATCCGTTAAGTTAAGATTTATAAGCAAGCGAAAAAAACAGGTTGTCCGAACATCCGTATAATGGTATAATTAACCGGTAAATTAATTGTTGGTAGGTCAAATCTTTAGCGAAGACGAGAATCTTGCTCCACATAGGAAGGATGTACTGGCCTGTGTTAGATCGAAAAAATTCTATCCCGTTACATTTGCAGGTACGAAATTTCTTGCGTAACGAAATCCTAAAAGGTACCTTTACCGAAAAGATTCCGGCAGAGTATGATCTTATGGACAGATTTGCCGTCAGCCGGGCCACAATCCGGCGGGCCATCCGGACTTTAATTGAGGAAGGAGTTCTGGAATCACGCCAGGGCCTGGGCACCTTTGTCGCGGTTAGACCAATCGAGGAATGGCTGGGTAATTTAAGCACCTTTTTTGAGATTGTTGGTGAGATGGGGATGAACCCCAATATTAAGGTGCTGAGCCAGGGCATCGTAGCCGCACCGCAGGATGCAGCCAAGATTTTCGGGATGCAGGAGGTATATGAAACTATCAGGCTGCGCTTAGCCAATGATACCCCTGTTGTTCTGGAAACACAATATTATCCGTTAGATATCGGGAGAAAGTTAGCCGAATTTGATTTAAATAATGTTTCAACCTATGACATATTAGAAACAGAGCTTGGCGTAAGCCTCTGGGAAGCCAAGCAAACAATTGCCTCTATCATCCCAACAGGCGAAGAGAAAAAACTACTGGGCTTAACCGCTGAACCCTGTTGTGCACTACTGTCAAAGCGCCTGGTCACTGATCATGACGGCAATCCCCTGGAGTATGAAAAAAGTATCTACCGGGGCGACATGTATGCCTTTCGGATTAATTTGACCCGCAGACGAAAAGTATAGCCCATTTAAAACGAATAATCCTAACCGGCTGATCAGAAACACTGAAGGTCGGAAAGCTAACATTGGCTTTCCGGCCTTTTTTATAACCAGTGGACAAAGTTTTCTATTACAACTGATTAAGATCAATGAGAGAGGTGTTTATTATTATGGAACTAAGTGCTGCTATCGAGAACAGAAGAAGTATCCGGAAATTCAAGCCGGAGCAGGTGTCTGACGAGCATGTCAACGCAATATTGGAGGCAGCAAGACTGGCCCCTTCCGGCTCAAACCTTCAACCCACACGGTATGTGGTAATTAAGAGCCAGGAAGCTAAGGACAAACTGGCGAAACATACCCTGCCTTTCGTTACTAAGGCACCTGTGATTATTGTATGCTGCACAGACTCCCAGGTTTGGTCGACGGCACCGGAGAGATGGACAGAATTAAAAGGCTCCGGGGCATTCAATGACAATCCCCTTGATGTGGAGAAGATTCTTGAATATAAAAAAACCAATCCTATTGATAAAGTAACGGCCAAAGCGTACTCCTGGCTTAATGCCGCCATTGCCATTGATCATATGACACTAAAAGCCTTCGATTTAGGGCTGGGTAGTTGCTGGATTGGCATTCTTGACCGTGAAGCAATTAAAGAATTCCTTGAACTGGACGACAGATATGATGTGGTTGCCCTATTACCCATTGGCTACCCAGACCAGAATCCGGCGCCAAGACCACGACTGGCAATGAATGAAATACTGCTAAAGGAACTATAAAGTCACTTCTCCCCTTAGCCAGTTAGTCTAAACCACCTTGAAAATAGATTTCCTTCGCCCTTATCTGAATAAGTCCCCACAAAGCGGCGTCATCACCAGGGTTTATTTTGAGGGCTGCACCGAAAGAATGCATTGCTCTCAGGTTATCCCCCTGTTGCGCATGCCAGTACGCACTTTTCATATGGTTTACGTAGTGATCAAGCAGCTTTTGCGTTCCCTGTCCAAAGTAATAGCCCTGTACGAGCAGTATCTTTTGTTTGGGCCAATATTGATCGACTTGGGCATTAAGTGCAACAGGGCCCTCAATCCATGTGCCATTTGTATTCAAAATACCCCATAGATGACTACCATAAACCTCAATCACTGCCTGCTGGGGGAAATATTCTACACGCTCAAACTGGACAGGCACAATTTCCTGCCCCGTTCTATTAATATAGCCGAAACGGTCTTTTAACTTAACCTTGGCAATTCCTTTTATAAAACCGGAAACAAGGTCATAACGCGGCGGCACCACATAATGCCCTTGCCGGTCAATTACACCATATAAACCGTTGTTCTGGACAATAGCCTGTCCATCATGAAATGACTCGGCATAATCATATTGCGCTGTAATAACCATTTTGCCGGTCTGGTCAATAAACCCGTATTTACCATTTAGTTTCACATTTGCCAGACCCTCGGAGAATTTCGCCAGACTATTTTCATATAAGCAAGGGATCACCAGCTGGCCTGCTTTATTAATAAAACCCCACTTTCTATCCATTTCCACAGGTGCCAGACCCTCGGTAAAGTCTGAAGCAAATTCATACCTGGGAGGAATAGCAAACTTGCCCTGTTTGTCGATATACCCATAATCTCCGTTATAAGAAACACGCGCCAGGCCCTCACTATACAGGAGAGCGTAGCCGAACTGCGGCTTAACAACCAGCTTGCCATTAGTATCCACAAAACCGTAACTCCCGTGGAATTGTACCGAGGTAAGACCGTCTTTAAAGTAAAACCAGGTCCAGTCATAGTCAGGCTTAACGGCAATTGTGCCATCTAAACGGACAAAGCCATATTTGCCTTTATCTTTAATCCGGGCGAGCCCGTCGTGAAAACTGCCAGCCTCATCAAACCGGGGCGAAATAACCCAGCTGCCTGTATCCCGCCGCAAATAACCGACCCTGGTCCCCTCTTCAGTAATCACGGGAAAGGAAACAAAATCCTCGCCGGCAGGTTGTGCATTTTGCTGTTTCCCGGTAACCGGGACCGCCGCCGGATACTGTGCGTGAATTTCCTGTTTCGCCTGCGCCAGAGCGCTGCCCCAGGTAGCAGCCCTGTCTTGCGGATTAATTGCCAACGCCTTCTCAAACAGGCGAACGGCAGCAGCATAATGGGCAAGCCGCATTTCGGCATAAGCATTTTGCAGGTAATTCGCATAATGATCTAATTGCTTGCCTTGCCGGTCATAGTACTTACCATTGGCAACAACAATCCCCTGCTGTTGCCAGTACTCTGACACAGGCCCCGGAAAATCGCCAGACTGAACAACCCACTTGCCGTGCGTGTCCAGATACCCGGTTTTATCACCCATTTTTGCTTTGATGACCTGGCCTTCCCACCGGGGATAAGGATCAAGCTCACAAGGAATCGCTGGCTGTCCCTTACTGTCAATAAACCCATGCCTGCCATTCACGCTTACTAAAGCCAGGCCATTCCTATGCGGAAAAGCAAGTTCATATTTTGGCTCGATAACCCATGTTCCCGTCCTGTCAATATAGCCGTAATTCCCCCTCCACTCTACGACTGCCAACCCATCCAGAAAAGGGAAAGCACTTTGAAACTGCATCGGGATTACAATAGCCCCGGTCTTATCAATAAAGCCGGTCTTGCCTGCCAGACTGGCCTGAGCCAGACCACCAGAAAAGGAGCCTGCCGATTCGTACTGAGGCTCAATAACAAACCGCCCTGACATATCAATAAAGCCATATTTACCCTGCGATTTTACTACCGCTAAGCCTTCCCGAAAGGACAAAGCCCTGTCGAACTGCACTGCAATAACCAGCTGTCCACTGGTATCAACAAAACCATACTTGCCGCTTACTCTTACGGCAGCCAGCTGCTCACTAAACCCAATGTCCTCATTCTCATACTGGGGAGAAAGAACAACCTCTCCCTTTTCATTAATAAGGCCGAACTTGCCATTTTGCTTTACTACAGCAAAACCATCCTGAAATGCAGCAATCGACTGGAACTCCTGCGATCCGACCGGCCGTCCCTGTAAATCAATAAGTCCCACCTGCTTATTGTCTCCAGCTACCGCTAACCCGTTTGACTGAAACTCCTTTGCCGCAGTAAACCGTGGCGGTATTACCCATTTCCCGCTGTTACGAAAAATATAGCCGAACCTTTCGCCTTCCCTAACGCTAACCTTTATGCATTTCACGTCTTCGCTGCTAATTTCACCGGCAGCCCATGCGAAAGAAGTGAAACAGACCCAGATAACAAGCGTGAGAGCAACGATTCGCTTATGTACGTTCATTAGTTCTCCTCCCTGGTAAATAAGCTTCTTAATAACCAGTTCTCCTGCAAAAAATCAGCTAATTCTTTTGGTTTGCCAGGTAATTGATTACCAATGAAACAATGCTATAGAATACGTTCCTGATACATAAAACAATTTTTATAGCTACTTCTCTTCTAAAAATGCTAATTCCTGCTAAAAATATACAAAATAAGGCCTCTAAACTATTACAAATAGCTTAGAGGCCTTGGTCTTTTTAGGTTAAACCCTCTTTTTCTGCTTAATCTGATGAATAATATCCCCATCAATCCCATGAGCACTCTCCATGACGGTCTCAGCAAGAGTGGGATGAGGATGAATCGTGTGCGCAATATCCCGGGCTGTCAGGTTATTGCGAATGGCCAGTGCCCCTTCCATAATGAGATCACTGGCATGAGGGCCAAGGATGTGCATACCCAGTACTTTGCCGCTGTTAGCATCGGCCACGATTTTTACCAGTCCGTCAGATTCCCCCATAGATACAGCTTTGCCGTTGGCGGCAAAGTTAAATTTACTTACCTTAACAGCATAACCTCCGTCCAGCGCTTCTTGCTCTGTTAGCCCGACTGTCGCTATCTCCGGTGTAGTAAATATGCAAGCCGGGACAGCATTATATTCCATGAGAGAGCTTAAGCCCATAGCGTTTTCAGCTGCCACCATGCCTGCTGTTGAGGCAACATGGGCAAGCATACTTCGGCCGGTAACATCACCAATGGCATAGATACCGGCGATACTGGTTTCCATACGCTCATTAACCACTATCCCTGAGCGGTCATGGGCGATACCGGCCGCTTCCAGCCCCAGCCCCTCCAGTACCGGCCGGCGGCCGGTTGCGATAAGCACCTTTTCTATATGGAACTCTTGAATATCTTTGCCGGTATCGACGGTAACCGCCACCCCGTCTTCCGCCGCCGCAAAAGCAGTTACTCTGGCTCCAACCAGCGTTTTTATGCCTAGTTTGCGCAGGATTAAGCCCAGCCGCTTGACCAGGTCACTATCTACGCTGGGCAGAATACTGGGCAGCATTTCCACAATTGTTACTTCACAGCCAAAAGATCTCATAATAGCAGTAAATTCAATCCCCACAACCCCGGCCCCAATAACCAGCATGCTCCTGGGGACCTGGTCCAGTTCCAGCAGCTCATCACTGGTAATAACTCCCGGCAGATCGCGCCCAGGTACAGGAATAGAGCTTGGTACCGAGCCTGTGGCGATAATAATCTTCCGGGCTTCAAAGGTTTCCTTTTTACCGCTGCCCCGTATGTCAACTTCCAGCCTGTTAGGGCCTGTTAAAACAGCTGCTCCCCGCACCACGTCAATGCCATTGCTTTTCACCAATTGCTCAATACCGCCCCGAAGCTGAGCAACTACTGCATTTTTCCGCGCCAGTATCGCCCCAAAATCAAAACCAATGCCCTCGGCTTTTAAGCCAAATTCCGGGCTTCGTTTGAGATCTTCCCACTTTTCGGCACTTTTTAATAGCGTCTTTGTGGGTATGCAGCCACGATTCAGGCATACCCCGCCCATAGCCTCCTTTTCGATTAAGAGTACCTTGCCACCCAGTTGAGCGGCGCGGATGGCGGCAACATAGCCACCAGGGCCGCCACCAATAACCGCTACATCGTAGTTCATAGGCTATACCTCCTGTGTGCTTAGGCTTATCGCAACAGATTCCAACTGTCACAGCTATATTTTGTAGTAACAAGTTCAGCAGCCACGGCCTGTTCCTGGTCACTAAGCCGGCCGGATTCCAGTTCAACCCCCAGCGCCGCGCCGAAAGACGTTATCATTGCTTGGCATGCCGACTCCCAGGTTATCTCCCTGCCTAATATCTCCTTAACCGATACGGCCCGCTTAGCAAGTATTGCCGCCACCGAATTCTGCATTTCAAGCGAAGGCAGGTTGAGTAAAGCAGCAACCTGCACGGGATTAAAAGTCAACAAAATGGATCCATGCTGCAGGATAACCCCATCTTTGCGCACTTGGGCACTCCCTGCCAGTTTACGGCCTTGAGCTGTAATTTCATAATGAGAGGGAGCGTCAAAACATGCTGCCGAAGCCGGCCTGTGCCTGGTCTGGCCGTAAGCCGCCCGGGGTATGCTCATCTGGGCCTCAATGCCCAGTTTATTGAGCCCAGCCAGTAAACCTGCACTAAAATATCGATAAGAGGCAGTAATGGTGGCCGGGATTAGCGGGTAATCTGCCCGTACGACTACACTGTAGGTAAGCTCTGCATCATGGAGTACTGCCCGGCCGCCGGTGAGCCGCCGCACAACGTCAATCCCCGCCGTACGGCACTTATCAATATTTACTTCATCGGCAGCTTTTTGAAAGTACCCGATACTCATCGCTGCCGGCTGCCAGCCATAAAACCGGATTGTTGGAGGCGCTTCACCACTGGCATGAGCTCGCAGGATAGCCTCATCTACAGCCATATTTTCTGCTGCGTGGTTAATACCACTGTTAACAACCCGCCATTTCATTGGTACGATCACCCCGCCCCACAACCTGTATTGGCATAATTCCGCTCTCGGCAATAGCCTGCTCCACCTCGGTACCGGTAAGCCGCCGGGGATAGTTATACATAATGCCACCCGGCCGTTCGTTGTAATAAGGCCGGTTACAGTCCGGGCAGCCACTGGTTTCAAAAGCAATCCCATCAACTAATATATTTTTCAATTCATGCGCCGGGATATTGATTCCGGTTAAAACTCCGTCCCGATACTGAAAAACTGTCGGACTATAGCCTGTTTTTAGCAGGAAGTGGGCAATTTGCACCCGCCGGTATTGACTGACGGCAGGTGGCTGCCGGTCAGCCCAGGCCGTTCCCCGCACGGGGGTAAAGGCAAACAGGCCAACAGCTATACCCTGCCTGACACACTGATGTATTGTATTAATCATTTCTTCCTCGTTTTCTCCAAGACCGACGATGAGATGAGTACTGGCCCGACCTGGCATTTCTCCGGCAACCTGGTTTAACAGGCCCCACCGCCGCTCCCACTGGCCATCCTTAACCTGGCTGGAAATCTCCTGCGTAGCCGCATCAAGCGCAATGCAAATGCGGTCTGCCCCCCGGCAGACGAGTTCCCGGGCCTGCTCCACCGTGTCAATGGCACTTGAGACACAGACAGGAATCGCACTTGTTTGCGTTAAGGATGCCACAGCACTAACACTGGTTTGCCAGCTTTCTTCGTTATGCACTACCTGCAGGCAGGCCCGCTTCAGGCGTCCGGCCTGAAATGCGACGCCAATAGCCTGAGCAGCCTCGGTTGCGGGCAGTTCCGGCCAGGTAACCCGGGAGAGCATATCTGCCCGGGCAGCACTGTCACGGGACTGAGCACAGAACCGGCAGTTATTCCGGCACCCGGCCCCCAGCATAATATAAGCGGTAGTTGGGAGCACATCGGTCTTAATTTGCTTTTTGCCAACAACACAGGCAGTGCCTGCCGACAGCTTCCATAGGCTCACAGCACACAGCACTCCTCTCCCCGGGTAATTGTAAGACCAAGCCGATTAGCCAGCTCCACGGCAGCAGGTGCCGGATTTACGATAGAATTGAACCCGATACGGACAGCCCACTTATCGATTTCTTCCCGGTATCGCCCGCCTGGGCGCATACAACCAAGGTTCACGGGGGTATCAGGAAAATTAAGCCTGGTATAGGCCATTAGCCGGGCAACCTCTGTAATAGCCGGGGGCTTACGGTCGGCAAACCGTGTCCCCCGTGTAGGCATAAAAATGATCAGGGTTACAGCCTCTGCGCCTAATTCCTGCAATAGCTCCAACGCCCGGTATTCACCGCAAATCTCCCCGCCCTTTAACCCAACACAGATATGTGGCATCACCCGTACTTTGCGGCGCAGGGACTGGTAACATTTTATATAATCCTCCGCTGTGCGGCCATTACCAAACACCTCTTGGATGGTGGTATCATCGCCGACAAAATCAAAAGACACACAGTCAGCCACGGCTGCCAGTTTATCGATGTCAGCCTCACCGACAAGGCCGACATGCATGTTGTACCGCCGGCCATTTTTTATTGCAGCCAGTTTATCAAGATGCTCACCTACCGGGACTGACCCATCCGCCCGGCAGCCACCGCTGACCAGCCAGCTAAGGCTGGAATCAGCGGTGGCTGCTGCTGTCAGGGGCTGCATATGCTGCAGATAGTGCCCCCCGCAGTGGGCACAATTCAGCTCACATTGCTTGCCTGTCACACTAACCGGCTTAGTCTTTTGCGGATAGGCAAAGCAAATACTGTTCAAATCAGGCAGTCGGTCTATCCTTTCCATTTTACAACCGGTTTACGGGCTGCCGCTGCCTCATCCAAACGGCCCACCACCGTGGTTTTCGGTGCGCTGGTAATCAGGGCTGCATCCTCTTTTGCATCCCGGGCAATCTGGCGCATAACCGCGATAAAGCCATCCAGGGTCTCCTTGCTTTCTGTCTCAGTGGGTTCGATCATTATCGCCTCTTCCACAATCAGCGGGAAGTAGATTGTTGGTGGATGGTAGCCGTAATCAAGAAGTCGTTTGGCAATATCCAGGGTGTGGATACCGTAGGGCTTCTGATTCTTCGAATTTATAATACACTCATGCTTGCAGAGCTGGGCAAAGGGGGCATGAAAGTCCTCCTTCAGCTGACTAAGAACATAGTTTGCGTTCAATACAGCATCCTCACTGGCCTGCTTCAGCCCATCCGGCCCCATAGACCGGATGTAGGCATAAGCCCGCACAATCACGCCGAAATTGCCGTAGAAGGAGTGCACCCGGCCAATTGACAACGGCCGGTCCTCATCCAGACGGAATTTGCCGGCATCACGGACAATAACAGGGACCGGCAGAAAGGGAATCAGGGCCCGCTTCACACCAGTAGGACCTGATCCGGGACCACCACCGCCATGCGGGGTGCTGAAGGTCTTATGGAGGTTTAAATGTACCACGTCAAATCCCATATCGCCGGGACGGGTAATACCCATGATGGCATTGGCATTGGCACCATCATAATACAAAAGCCCGCCTGCATCATGGACGATCTGAGCAATCTCACGGATATTTGTCTCAAACAAGCCCAGGGTACTGGGGTTTGTCAGCATCAGGGCCGCTGTGTCCGGGCCCACTGCTGCCTTGAGGGCTTCCAGATTAACGGAACCGTCAGCATTGGATTTAATCTCCACAATATCCAACCCAGCCACCATTGCTGAGGCAGGATTGGTGCCGTGCGCCGAATCAGGCACGATTACCTTAGTCCGGTTCTCCCCCCGGTGCCGGTGATAAGCCCTAATGAGTTTAAGACCTGTTAATTCGCCGTGAGCACCGGCCACAGGCTGGGTGGTAACCGCATCCATACCGGAAATCTCGGCCAGATACTCTTCCACATTGCCAAGAAGCTCCAGCGCCCCTTGCACACTGTCTGCAGCCTGAAGCGGATGGATTAAAGCAAAACCCGGCAACCGGCAGACATCTTCGTTGATTTTAGGGTTGTATTTCATCGTACAGGACCCTAATGGATAAAATCCTGAATCCACCCCAAAGTTACGCTTAGACAAACCAGTATAATGACGCATAAGGTCCTGCTGGCTGACTTCAGGCAGGGCGGCGGGGGTTTTTCTCAAAAACCTGGCAGGAACTATAGATTCAATATCTTCCTGAGGCACATCACAGGCAGGCAAATCAATCGCCCGGCGCCCCGCCTTACTGATTTCAAAGATCAGGTCTGTGCGTTTTCTATTACTCATACTATCGCCCCCAGTCTGCTTGCCAGTCGGTCGATCTCCTGGCGTGACCTATTTTCAGTCACACTAAGGAGTGCGCAGCCTGCTAATTCCGGATAATATTTACCTAAATCAAGACCACCGATGATTTTATCGGCAAATAGTTCATGATTGACTTCGGCAACCGGTTTGTTCAGGCGAACAGCAAACTCTTTGAAGAAAGGTGCAGCAAACACGGGTTCAACCCCCTTGATACCGGTTAGCTGTTTATAAGCATAATGAGCCTTATGAAGAGACAGGGCAGCTACCTGCTGCAGTCCCTCTTTCCCCATAGTGTTTAAGTACACTGCCGCCGCCAAAGCGCATAACGCTTCATTAGAGCAAATATTGGAAGTGGCTTTTTCGCGGCGGATATGCTGTTCCCTGGTTTGAAGCGTAAGAACAAAGCCCCGGTTCCCGTCATGATCTACCGTCTGACCCACGATCCGGCCAGGGATTTTGCGCATTAGCTTCTCAGTAGTAGCAAAGAATCCGAGATAAGGACCGCCAAAAGACAGGGGAATCCCCAGGCTCTGGCCTTCACCCACTGCAATGTCCACGCCAAAAGTCCCAGGCGCCTCCAGCAAGCCAAGGGAAATAGGGTCAACGGCAGCAATTACGAGTGCACCTTGGGCATGAGCGGCATCAACAACAGTTTTTAACTCTTCAATACACCCGAAGAAGTTAGGGCTCTGTACTATAACTGCCGCAACCGTTTTGCTGAGTTTGCTCTGAAGCTCATTGGTATCCAGCACACCGTCTTGATAGCCAATCTCAGTCAGTGTGCAGCCCCGGTCGATGGCATAGGTGTTAAGTACAGCCCGATAGTGTGGATGGACTGTTTTGGCCACAAGGAATTCTTTGCGGCCATTGACATTGGCTGCCAGCATGGCTGCCTCGGCAAGCCCTGTGCCACCGTCATAAAGAGAGGAGTTAGATACCTCCAGACCTGTCAGTTCAGCAATTAATGCCTGATATTCCCACAAGGCCTGCAAATAGCCCTGGGAGATCTCCGGTTGGTAGGGGGTATAAGCCGTGTAAAACTCGGAACGTCGCAGGATGTGATCAATCACACTTGGTATATAGTGATCATACGCCCCGGCCCCAAGGAAACAGGTATACTCCTGGAGGTTGGCATTAGTACCGGCCAATGCGGCCATATGCTTTGCCAGTTCGGGCTCAGATAAAGCCTCCGGCAGATCCAGCAGGCGGCACAGGCGTACCTCTTCAGGAACATCTGCAAAAAGATCCTCGCCTTTCGCTACGCCAATAGCTGCCAGCATAGCTTTCCGGTCTTCTTCGGTGTGTGGTAGATAGCTCCACGGCATATTACTGGCCTCCCTCAGCCAGTAGTTTTGCGTAAGCATCACTGTCCAGCAGCTCACCCAGCTGAGATTGGTCAGAAATTTCTAAAGTAGCAATCCACCCGGCACCGTAGGCATCCTGGTTAACCGTCTCTGGGGCATCTGCAAGTACCTCGTTAATCGCAATAACCTTTCCGGACAACGGCGCATAGATATCAGATACCGCTTTTACCGACTCAATCACCGCAAAACCGCTGCCGGCAGATACCTCGACTCCTACTTCCGGCAATTCCACGAATACAACATCACCAAGCTGGGACTGAGCAAAATCGGTAACACCGATCGTTGCCTTATTGCCATCAATCTTCACCCACTCATGATCTTTGGAGTACTTTAGTTCTTGTGGAATATTCATTCTTATCTCCCCTTTCATTTTATAGGTAAATCTCAGAAACCTTAGAAACACATCCCGGATTCCTTATCAAACAGAGCACAGCTAACTGGTAGTAATCAGCGGCGATAAAAAGGCTTAGCAACCACTTCAGACGGTACATTCCTATCGCGAATGTCCACATCAAACTGCTGGCCAATACCGGCATAGCCGGCCTCAATTAAAGCAAGACCAATATTTTTATTCAGAGTAGGGGCATAGGAGCCTGTTGTTACAGTGCCAATCTGTCGTCCCTCATGCATAACTGGATATCCTGCTCGCGGAATACCACGCCCATTAAGGATAAAGCCGGCGATCCTGCGCTGAGGCTTATTTTGCTTCTGCCCGGCTAACGTCGCGCGCCCGTTAAATTCTCCTTTATCTAAGGAAACAAATTTGCCAATACCGGCTTCGACCGGTGTAATGCTCGCCGATAATTCATGTCCGTATAACGGCAGGGCGGCTTCAAAGCGCAGGGTATCACGGCTGCCCAGTCCGGCAGGAATCAAACCATAAGGCTTCCCAGCCTCCATAATAGCTTCCCACAGCTGAGCAGCATCTTCCGGACGGCTGTAAATCTCAAACCCATCTTCGCCGGTGTAGCCGGTACGGGAAATCATTACTGTCTTACCAGCCACAGTCGCTTCTGGAATGAACCAATAGTAACTCAATTGCTCCAAACCGGCATCTGTCAGCTTATGCAAGATAGTTTCTGCCAGTGGTCCCTGCAACGCCAATTCGGCGGTTTCATCTGACAGGTTGCTCAATTCCACATTAAACCCGGCTTGGTTTTCCTGCATCCAGTTCCAGTCTTTTTCAATATTGGCAGCATTAATAACCAGGAAATACTCTTCATTACCCCGCTTGTAAATCAGCAGATCGTCAACCGTACCGCCGTCCGGGTAACACATCGGCGTGTACTGCACCTGATTATCAGCCAGACGCGCTACATCATTTGTTACTAGTTTTTGCAGGTAGGCCAGAGCATCCGGTCCTTTAATCAAAACCTCCCCCATGTGGGAAACATCAAATAGTCCTGCCTTTTCCCTAACCGCCTTGTGTTCCTCCAGTATCCCCCCATACTGAACCGGAAGCAACCAGCCGCCAAATTCAACAATCTTGCCACCATACTTAACATGGGACTCATATAGTGGTGTTGGCCGTGCTGTCATAGATTCATCCCCTTTTCCTTATAATCCCCTATTAAACTACTCCCCTGCCAAATCTGCATGCTTTATTCCTTAAAAATCGACAAATAAAAACAGAGGCAAAGGAATAGTTCCCTTTGCCTCTGTCCGTTTTACCTGAGAGATTTGCCCTTGTGGGGCTTCCCCATCGGTGACACCCCAAGTTACTGGGGATGTACTCTCCAGAGTATAGTCCGGTTACAGTCCTTTTGCCTGAGAGTTTGACAAAGCACTTACTCCTTCGGCGCCGCCTAAGCGATCTCTCCCATAACCATCATCCTATTTATCTAATTGTATTTATCTTAACAAACGTTTGTAAATTTTGTCAATAGTCAATATTTAAA
>NZ_DATMXX010000347.1:0-5349 GCF_035561255.1 Sporomusa sp.
GTCATAAGATATAGGATTTATATCGCTTATAGCCATAATAGAGGCGATCTGCGCGGAATGGAGTGAATGACATGAATACCCCTATTCTCATAAAAGGAGCAACTATCTATGACGGCAGTGGAACCCCGCCTTTTATCGCTGATGTTCTGATTGCCGGTGGTATTATCAGCAGGATCGGCAGAACGGTTCACCAAGCGGGCTGCGAGGTAGTGGAGGCGGCGGGCAAGATTCTTTCGCCTGGCTTTATCAATACCCACAGCCATTCCGAGCTTGAGATATTCAGGGATCCCCGGCTGCTTCAGGTAATCGGACAGGGCATCACTACCGAGGTACTCGGACAGGACGGCTCATCAGTCACCCCCATCGACGACGCCCATGTCCAGGAACTGGCAGAGAATATGGCGCCGCTGTGTGGCAAGACAGACCGTCCGTATTGGTGGCGGACCTATGCCGATTACATGCATGAAATCGAAACAGTCAATCCTGCGGTGCGCTTCGTTGGCCTGGTGGGACACGGCACAGTCCGCATGAGTGTAATGGGAAGCGAAAACCGGGTTCCTACGCCTGGAGAACTTAATCAGATCTGCGACATCATTGAAGACAGCATGGCTGAAGGCGCCCGCGGCGTTTCGTTTGGTATGATCTATCCGCCCAGCAGCTATGCCTTCACCGAGGAACTCATCGCGATCTGCAGGGTAGTGGCCCGGCATGACGGCATCGTCATGGTGCATACCCGCAACGAAATGGGACGGTTAATTGAATCGTTTGAAGAGATGGTTCATGTAATGAAGGTGAGCGGCGTCAGGCTGCTGATCTCCCACCTCAAATCACTGGGTTTTCTCAACTGGGGCAAGGTGCTCAAGATACTTGACCGTATGGAGCAACTTCAGGCCGAAGGCTATGACATTACTTTTGACCAGTATCCCTGGACAGCAGGCAGCACCGGCATGAAAGTTATTGCTCCCGGCTGGGCCTATGCCGGCGGCGAGGACGAATTTCATAAGCGTCTGCATGATCCCACCCTTTATAAAAAGATTTTGACAGACACCCGCGAGGAATTGTATGCGCGCGGCAGTGGCAAAAGCGTGCAGATTGCCACAGTCCCTCCCGGCGAGTTTGAGTGGATGGTCGGCTTGCATCTTGACGCCATAGCCAAACGTCTGGACATGGACGAGGCGGTGGCGGTACTCCATATTCTTGAAAAAACCCGCTCTGCGGTCATTTGCGTTTACCACGCCATTTGCGAGGCGGATGTGCAAAAAGTGATGCAAAGTCCCTATCATTGTGTTTGTACTGACGGCATTGTCGGTGCAGTGCCGCATCCGCGGGCCTATTCAACTTTTCCGCGCTTTCTGGGGCGCTATGTGCGTGAGCTTGGTGTTATACCACTGCAAACAGCCATCCGCAACATCACTTTCGAACCGGCCCGGCGCTTGCGGCTGTGGGATCGCGGACTGGTGCGCCAGGGGCTGTCGGCTGATCTGGTGCTGTTCGATTACGAGCGGGTGATGGATACCAACAGCTACGCCGAACCCAAAAAGCTGCCGGCTGGTATTTGCAAGGTCTGGGTGAAAGGCGTACTGCGCTATCAGGAAGGAATGTCTCTTTAACTGGCAGGCTGGAGCTTTGCCGGCAAGCAAAGTCCGGATTTTTACCCAGAATAAAATTGTAGTAATGTCTGTATTAGTTAGGGGGGGAGCTTTATTTTGAACAATCAGCCGATTGGCTTGTTTGACTCGAGCTTGGGTGGATTGACAGTTTATAAGGAGGTAAAGAAAATATTGCCAAATGAAAGTTATATTTATTTTGGCGATACCGGCCGTTCGCCGTATGGTTCGCGGCCTGAAGCAGAATTGAAAAGTTTTGTGAAACAAATTATTCAATTTATGCAAAAGCATGAGGTCAAAGCAATAGTTATTGCCTGTAACACCGTTACGGCGCTAGGCTTGGAGCAACTGAGCCAGGAGTTCAACATACCGTTAATCGGTGTAAGCCGTGTTCCGGAGCTGACAGTTTCAACTACCAGGAACAAGCGGGTCGGCGTTATCGGTACAGAGATCACCGTTCGTTCAGGGTTGCATAAGAAGGATATTCTGCATATAGATCCTTCTATTC
Organism: Sporomusa sp.; assembly: GCF_035561255.1. Classification (GTDB taxonomy): domain Bacteria; phylum Bacillota; class Negativicutes; order Sporomusales; family Sporomusaceae; genus Sporomusa. The sequence goes on from NZ_DATMXX010000347.1 coordinate 2,116, forward strand.
AGGTATTTTATGCGGCCTGCCCCAAATTTACACCCATACTTAATAGTGGTGACCTGGCCGGGACAGAAGCCGGAGCGGCTGTGGAAGAGTATTTAACGCCGCTAAAAGCGGCGCACATTGATACGCTGGTCCTGGGGTGCACAGCTTTTCCGTTTTTGTTGCCCGTAATTAGGAGTTTTATGGGCGAAGGGGTCGCGATCATTGATCCGGCGGAAGAAACCGCAAGGCAGCTCCTGCGCTCTTTACAACAGGCCGGGAGGCTGCACAAATCGGAGAATCCGGCGAATACGCTATTATTTTCGGAACCCGATATCGAAAAAATACGGCTTATTGCCAGTAAAATCATCAACGTAGACGATTGCAGCTTTCAATATCTTGACATGAACCAGGCTGTCTAACATTTAAAAAGTGCATCCTAAGGAGGCCAACATGAAGAAAAAAGTTGGTATTATTGGCTATGGTACAATCGGAAAGTATATTTTCGAGAAATTATCCCGGGACGGGGTGGAATTCGCCTTTGTGTTTGACAGGACGGCAGTAGCGGATAAAAAAAAGGGCACCATATTTACGGACTCCACCGAAGAAATTGTACAAAAATGCGCTGCTGGAGTGGACCTTGTCATAGAAACCGCAACCTCGCAGGCAGTAGTAGAATTGGCTCCGGCAATTCTAAGGTTTGCCGACATGGTTGTCTTTTCGGCAACAGCCTTTGCTGACCAGGAATTTCTGAACCGGATACATCAAATTTGCCAAACATCCCAACACAAGCTTTATATTCCTCACGGGGCCATTTTGGGGCTTGATGGTATCGTTGACGGAAAAGACGTTTTACAGGAGGTCGCAGTTACGACCACCAAGAGACCGGAGAATCTTGGCCGCACCGACAGCTGCAGAACAATTCTTTACGAGGGACCAACCCGTAATGTCTGCCGGCTGTATCCGCGCAATGTTAATGTTCATGCCGCAATAGCTTTAGCAGGACTCGGCTTTGATACAACCCGGTCCAGGATTATCTCCGACCCGGATGCCCCTGGCAATACCCATAGCATTGAGATCAAAGCCCGGGGCTGTACGTTTAAAATCGAAGTAGTAAGCGAACCGGTATCAGGGGTAACAGGGGCCTATACACCGGTTTCCGCCTATTCGTCAATACGGCGGATCTTATTCAATCAGGGGCTGGTAATCATTTAATTAAATATCTGTATTTTGTTTATTATTAAGGATTTAACCTGAAGGGACGAAAGGAGAAGCACAATGAGTCTGTTATGTGACAAATTTTCAAAGATCGGTGTTGACAATGCCCCTGGCCAGGAGGTACGCCAGCACGTTGGGGAAATTCGGCTCCGGGGAAAAGAGATACCTGGTAAACCAGTTGATTTTTCTCATGGCGATGTAAATGCATTTGAGCCAATCCCCGGCTCACTGGACGAATTTATTGCCGGTGTCCGGCGCGGCGGCGAACAGGCTTATACTGAGTATCGCGGCGGCAGCAGCATTCGCCTGGATTTGGCGGAGAAGCTTACCAGGTTCAGCGGCGCGGCAGTTTCTGCTGATAAGGGCCTTATTATTACTCCCGGAACGCAGGGAGCGCTGTTTTTGGCAATAGGCGCTACTGTTGCCAGGGGGGACAAGGTCGCAATCGTTGAGCCTGACTACTTTGCCAACCGTAAACTCGTCCAGTTCTTTGAGGGCGAGGTGTTTCCCGTCCAAATCGATTATCTTGGAACCTCCGAGTATGCCGGGTTGGATCTAACCCAGCTGGAGGAGGCGTTTAAGGCCGGCGTCAGACTCTTTTTATTTTCCAACCCTAACAACCCCGCCGGGGTAATCTATTCACCGGCCGAGATTCGTGCCATTGCCGGCCTTGCCCAAAAATACGGCGCCACGGTTATTGTCGATCAACTATACTCCCGGCTGCTTTACGAAGGGAAAACCTACACCCATCTATGCACGATGGACATCGAGCCCGAGAATGTAATTACCATTATCGGACCGTCAAAACTGGAATCCATTAGTGGTTACCGGCTGGGAGTGGCGTTTGGCTCGTCCAGAATCATTGACCGCATGGAGAAGTTGCAGGCAATTGTATCTTTGCGTGCTGCCGGTTATAGCCAGGCCGTATTGAAGACCTGGTTTGCCGAGCCAACCGGCTGGTTAGATACGCGTATCGCACTGCATAAGGCAATACGGGATGACTTATTAAAAATTCTCCGGTCAGTTGCGGGACTTGAAGTAAGAATACCGGAGGCCGGCAGCTATCTCTTTCCCCGAATTCCGGCGCTGGCTGTTACTATACAGGAATTCGTCAAAATTCTTCGTCTGCAGGCTGGGGTAACAGTGACTCCCGGTACAGAATTCGGTTCACATTTCACCGACAGTTTCCGCCTCAATCTTTCACAGGATCATGAAGCAGCTGTACATGCAATCGAACGCGCCGTTAAATTGATTGAAAGATATCGCAAATAAGCGGTTTTATAAGCGCAGGGACCCGGGCTTTCTAAATACCTGGAATTAGTTGTGGTCATATTGATAAGAACGGAAATATCAAGGTGATTGACGGGGTATGGGCGGTGGACGGTAAGCAAATGACTCAAGGGAACCGTCCCCTTGAGTCATTTGCGAAACTGCTGAAAAAGTAGCACTCGTCCCCAAACCCATACTACATTAGTTATCCAATATAATTTCGATCTCAATATATTGTAGGCGATCGGTTTTGACCTTGAGTTTTTCAGTGATTTCTAACCGTCCCCGTGAGTCATAAAGAGTTACTGTTGTGACATATAGGCTGAGGCAATAGCCTCTTGTATCATTTTGGCGGTAACCCCTTCTGTCCATTTATCAAAATAACATGGATAGTTGGTTCCGCAGGTCTTACATTCTATATATTGCTTAGCATCCTTTTGTTCCCGTGTATCGTACATATAGGGAAGAAGCTCGTTGGTGTTATTAACTCCAGGGGCATTCCCATCTATGCTATAGGAATATTCATAAGTAGCTTGGTATTTTAGTGTAAAATGGTCAGCACTGCAAACGGGGCATACAACACGCGTGTTATGCTGCATATTTGTCACCTCTATTTTAATATATGGATATAGTTTTGTTTTCTTAAGGACTAACTACATAAGACTAGTGGCTTCTCATTGCTATTATGTCCATAAATAGCAGGCTAATGCTGCCAGCTTAAATGATAGCGGTTTAAGTGATGTATGATATTTAATTGAAAATTATATTGAC
>NZ_DATMXX010000348.1:0-18518 GCF_035561255.1 Sporomusa sp.
GAATAACGGTAATGTAATTTTGTGCTTATTTCTATGATAGTATTATAAAGTATATCACCTGTATTGTAAAGATTATTTATCAGCATCTTTTTTTGTCTATGACCAGCATGGCTTGCAATTACTGTTTATAATAGGGATTAAATTCATTGGTATAAATTTGCCCTGGTTTGATACCAGGCTTAATCTCCCCAAACTCTGTTAACAAATCGATCCATACCTGAACAGTTTCATCTGTCATGATTCCATCAGGGGCAAAGTAACGTATTTTTACTTTAGAGGGATCAATATTAGCCCGTTTGGCAGTAAGTTCAGCCGCCTCTTGTTTGTGGTCATTCTGCCAGTTAATGGTTTTAGCCATAGCGGTAACAAAGCGTTTTACCACATCCGGTTTTTCCTTAATAAACTTTTCCGTAAAATACAAAGGTGTCGCACCGGCCACGGTACCCCAAGGCTCATAATCACTGAACAGATAATCAAATTCCGGGTTGACCCTGAGATCGGCAGGAAGCCTGTTAAATCCGGCAACATCAACATCACCCTGGCGTAAAGCCTGTTCCATCATTGTCTCAGGCATGATGATTATGTCAATTTTGCCGCGAGGGTCTTTGATCCCGCCTGTACGCATATAGCCATAGGGTATATATTCATTGCAGCCACCATAGGCAGTTATACCTACTTTTTTACCGACAAGGTCCTGCGGTCCTTTTATCGGGCTATTTTTCCGGGTTATATAGGTATGGTGCGGGATTTCTTCGGTAGTTTCCGACTGGGCGACAACAGCCTTTATTTTTGCACCAGCCGAAATTCCGGCGATTGTCCGGTTGACATGGGCACCACCCACATCGATTTTTCCGGCAACAACAGAAGCAACTAACTGTCCACTTGGCACAAGCCCCGCGTAATTCAGCTTTATGCCTTGCTCTTCAAAAAATCCCAACTCCTCACCAACCCAATAGAGTACCGTTGAGGTAGGATCAGGAGGGGTGGGCACCTTGATTTCATCATATTTTTTCCCGGCAGCAGCTCCATCGCCACTCTGCTTGTGAACACCATTGCCACAACCAATTACAAATAGTAAAGTTAGCGGAATCAAAATAACTATGATCAATATCCTTAGTTTGAGCAGTTCTTTCACACGATCCACCTCCATCTAAATAATTTTACCGCCACTTTAAGGAAGTCTTACCACTAAAAAAGGCTAAGAGTGGTTATCCACTCTTAGCCTTCAGCGTAACGGCTGATCAGCAGCTGCTTATATCGCAATACTGATTATGTAAATTTGTTCCTCTACTTTTTCAATAGCAATCTATTTCTTTTCATTGGGATTAAATTGATTAGTATAGATTTGCTCCGGTTTGATACCGCCTTTTATTTCATTAAAGTCGGTAAGCAAATTAATCCAAACAGTAACTGTATCTTCCAAAATCACCGCATCTTTAGCGTAATGACCAGGTTTAATGGTCTTAGGATCAACATTGGCTCGTTTAGCAGTAATTTCAAGGGCTTTCTCCGGATTGGCGTTGGCCCAGTTGTTTGTTTTTGCGACTGCTGTCACAAAACGTTTGACTACATCCGGCTTCTCCTGAATAAATTTCTCGGAAAAATACGCCGGTGTCGCCCCGCCAATGGTTCCCCATATATCGTAATCGCTGAAAATAACCTGGAATTCACCGCGTTCTTTAATGAAATCAGTGGTTTTATGCATCATAGCCAGGTCAATATCGCCTTGGCGCAAAGCCTGATCCAGCTGTGGTTCGGGCATAACGATGACCTGTACCTTGCTTTTAGGATCATCTATCCCATTTTTTTTCATATAGGCATAGGGGGTGTATTCATTGCAGCCACCAATCAAGGGTATCCCTATTTTTTTGCCAACCATGTCCTGTGCGCTTTTGATCGAGCTGCTTTTTGTAATCACGCCTACCATATGCGGTATGTCCTGACTCGTCTCGGTATTTGCCGACACTGCCTTGATTTTGGCACCGGCGGAAATTCCGGCAATAGTCCTATTGATATGGGCACCGCCCACATCAAGCTTCCCCGCCACAACCGAGGCCACCAGTTGGGTAGACGGAACAACACCGGCATATTCAATTTTTATTCCCTGTTCTGCAAAAAAGCCGAGTTCATCCCCTACATAGTAAATCGAAGGGCTTGTAGGTGCGCTAGGAGTAGCTACCCTGACAGTATCAAGTTTTTTTGTTGAGCTGTCATTAGTAGCTGTGGTTGGTTGGCCCTTTGAGCACCCTGCATTCACCAGCAGTAAAACAACTAGCACTGCCACGATTATTATTAGTTTACCCCTGAGCTTATCTTTCAAACTCATCACATCCTCAACAATATCAAATTTTATTTACGGGCACTGGAATTAAATTCATTGGTATAAATCTGTTCTGGTTTTATATCCCCTTTTATTTCACCAAACTCTTTTAACAACTCAATCCATACTGTCACTGTTTCTTCCTTAATGACGGCACCGGGAGCATAATAGCCTTTCTTCACCAATGTAACATCCCTGTTTGCCCGTTTGGCAGTAATCTCGACCGCCTTTTGCGGATTTGTATTTATCCAGTTGTTTGTTTTGCCCACTGCGTTGGTAAAACGTTTAACAATATCAGGTTTCTCGGAGATAAACTTTGTAGAAAAGTACAACGGCGTTGCCCCACCGATAGTACCCCAAACATCATAATCAGTAAACAATACTTTTAGGCCCTGACGCTCTGCAATAAAATCCGGGGTCTGGTGCAGCCCGGCTATGTCAATATCACCTTGACGCAAGGCCTGCTCCAATTGTGAATCCGGCATTGTAATAATCTGAATTTTATTTTTAGGGTCAGTTATGCCGGCCTTTCTCAGATATGCATATGGAGTATACTCATTACACCCACCTACTGTACGCAGGCCTATTTTTTTACCTACCATATCCTGGGCATTTCTGATTGGACTAGTATCTAAAGTGACATATGTCATATGAGGCATATCCAGAGTTGTTTCACTGGCCGCTGCCACAGCCTTGATTTTTGCACCAGCGGAAATGCCGGCAATAGTCCGATTAACATGAGCACCGCCAACATCGATTTTTCCTGCAACAACTGAAGCAACCAATTGCGTGGAGGGAACAACGCCAACATATTCCAGTTTAATCCCCTCTTCAGCAAAAAAGCCTAGATCTTCACCAATATAAAATATAGATGGGCTAGTTGTTTCGACAGGGGTGGCGACCCTAATAATATCCGGTTGTTTCCCCTGACTTTCAGCGGCAGTCTTTTGCGGCTGATGATTAGTGCAGCCAATCACAAACATTAATAATAACGTTAAAACTGTAGCACTTGTTATATGTTTAATACTGTTGCTGCTTTTCACATAACCCCGCCTTTTCAATGAAATTAAGTAACACCAGCTATTTAAGCAAGCATCTCCACAAAGGCTTTTACCCTGGTAAGCACCTGGCCACTGGGCGCTCCGGTCTGGAATGACCCCTCCAGGTTGATGCTCGGGATTCCCTTCTCATGGAAATACTTGCGCCACATCTCCCTGTCAACACTTGCAAAGGAACAACCAATATAACCATACAGGATAATACCGCGGGCGCTCAGCTTATCAACTTCATGCTCAAGTACATTCCGGGCGTACACACCAGCGCCGGCACCCGCATTATCATAGACCCACCTCGCCAGTGATTCTACCGGTGGAATGTCTTCCCGGTACAGTTTAAAGGGGACGCTGCGTAACCCGAGCAAAGCACCGCCAGCCTGGTCGATGGCTTCATAGATTCCAAATTCCTGGCCTGTTCCCCCCGCCCAGACCAAGGGGATAACATTCTTTAAATCGGCTTCATTAACCGGCTGATTTTTCAGTTCCTCGATCAGTAAATCAATAGCCGCCTCGTATTCTTCCGGTTTACCGAAATAGTTATTTAGGCCGATATTCAGCATCACAATCGTCGCTAAGCTGCGTACATAAAATGGGCGTTTTTGCCTTAATTCAAGAACTGTTCTTAGTTTAGTCAGCAGACGATTTTTGCGCTGAATCTCCACCCTGAGCTTATCTTCATCAATCTGTCTCTTGCCGGTAAGCCATTCGGCAATATCATAAATCTGCTCAACAAAAAATTTAACTAACTCTTCTAACCGCTTACCCTCTACGGCAGGACCACGGTAAACAACATCATTATTGTATACATCATAGCCTTCGCGTTTCATAATCTCCCAGGCCAGATTGTAGGGCTCGCAGGCCGAGCTATTACCGATAATCCTTTTTATCGTACTGGTATTACGACGCCGGTGCCACTGACCTACCGTACATTTGACCATTGAGCAGGTTTCCACCGGGAACTGGTAATAGTCTTCGGCGATCTGCATGGCCTCCTTATCGCTTAAACGCCCCATCTCACTATAGGATACGGGTACAACACCAAAAGAATAAATCAACGGTACTTGCCAACCGGCCGCATTGCTCCAAACCGCATCCTTTTTTCCTTCCTTATAAGCTTGTTCGATATCTGGAATATAAGATTCGGAAAGATCTAATATCTTATTAATTGCCTTTGAGTAACTGTGAACCTTCTTGCAGTGTTCAATATAATCCCGCTGACTATAAACTTCCTCTATATCCATTAATCGGTCCCCTCTTCCAGACTTATTTCTAAAAAAAACAAAACTAAAGACACTCATCGCGTCTCTAGTTTTTCTCCAGTCAACCCTATGTTTAAATTAATTTATTCATTTGCACTTCATTTAGATTATGCAGATGCCTCTGCTTTTTCCACCCGTTCGGCAACAACACTCTTTTGCGCAATTACCGCTGCACCTAAGGCGCCGGCATAAATAGCATCTAATTTAACCTCACTGAAAGGATGTCCCAATACCTCTTCTAATGCTTTTTTCATGCCACTATTATTAGAAACCCCGCCGGAGAATACCAGATCGGCCTCTAAGCCAATCCGGTTAAATAGATTTTTTACGCGGCGGGCAGTTGCAATATGAATGCCAGCTGCTATATCAGCCCGTTTTTCGCCTTTTGCTTTCAGCGAAATAACCTCCGACTCCGCAAATACCACGCATTGGCTGCTAATATCTGAAGGTTTTGTTGCTTTTAATGCTTCATTGCCCAGTTCTTCGGTAGTCAAATCTAATAGGCCGGCTACTTTCTCCAAGAACCGCCCGGTACCGGCGGCACATTTGTCATTCATAATGAATTCTACCACTTTGCCATTTTTCGGATCTACCCGAATGGCTTTGGAGTCCTGGCCGCCAATATCTACGATGGAACGGACTTTTGCATTCAGGGCATGAGCCCCCATGGCATGGCAGGAAATTTCGGTGACAATCTTGTGCGTAATATCGCTAAAATTCAGAGAAACACGCCCATAACCGGTACCCACAATATAAGCAATATCTGAATTCTGCAGTCCGGACTGCTTTAACAGCTGTCCAAACAGCTTATCTGCAGTCTGTTGAGTAAACACAGCCGTAGGCGTAATCGCGGTGAATAATTTACCATCAGCTAAAAGAACAGCTTTGCCGGTTCGCGAGCCAATATCAATACCGATTACCCGGTCGTTGGTTATGGTAGAACCGACCTTTTTATCAAGTACTTCTGTTATCTTCATATTGTCCACCCCTTCTATTGCCTGTTAAGCAAGCATCTCTACAAACGCTTTAACCCGGGTTAATACCTGGCCACTTGGTGCGCCAGTCTGAAACGATCCTTCCAGATTGATGCTCGGTATCCCTTTTTCATGGAAATATTTGCGCCACATCTCCCGGTCAACGCTGGCGAAAGAGCAGCCGATATAACCATACAGGATCAAACCGCGGGCATTTAGCCTATCAACTTCATGCTCCAGTACATTACGCGCATACACACCGGCACCGGCACCGGCATTGTCATAGACCCATCTGGCTAACGATTCAATCGGCGGAACATCCTCCCGGTACAGCTTAAAGGGAACACTGCGCAACCCCAACAGGGCGCCACCAGCCTGGTCGATAGCTTCATAGATTCCAAATTCCTGGCCGGTTCCACCTGCCCAGACCAAGGGGATAACCTTCTTTAGATCAGCTTCATTAATTGGCGCATTCTCCAGTTCTTCAATCAGTAAATCAATAGCTGCCTCGTATTCTTCCGGTTTGCCGAAATAATTGTTTAAACCAATATTCAGCATTAAAATTGTCGCTAAACTGCGTACATAAAACGGATGCTTACGCCTTAATTCCAAAACAGTCCGCAGCTTGGTCAGCAATCGGTTTTTTCGCTGGATCTCAACCCGCAGCTTATCTTCATCAATTTCCCGGTTACCGGTAAGCCACTCTGCTACATCATGAATCTGCGTAACAAAAAACTTAATTAACTCTTCCAAACGCTTGCCTTCTACAGTAGGCCCGCGGTACACCACATCGTTATTATATACGTCATACCCTTCCCGCTTCATAATCTCCCAGGCCAGATTGTACGGCTCGCAGGCCGAGCTGTTACCGAGAATACGGTTGATAGTACTGGTGTTGCGGCGCAAATGCCACTGCCCCACCGTACATTTCACCATCGAGCAGGTTTCTGCCGGAAACTGGTAGTAGTCTTCAGCAATCAGCATAACATCCCGGTCACTTAAACGCCCCATCTCACTAAAGGCCACCGGGATGGTATCGCACGCATAGATTACCGGCACCTCCCAGCCATAGGCATTACTCCAAACGGCTTTTTTCCTGCCTTCTTTGTAAGCTTTTTCAGCATCTGGAACATAGGCTTCGGAGAGGTCCAGTATTTTGTTGATTGCCGGGGAATAGCTGTGAACCTTTTTGCAATAATCAACATAATCACGCTGACTTTGAATATCCTCTATTTCCACAAACACCCTCCTCAATTTGCTCAATACATGCCAATATATATTCTTAAGACAACATTTCAATAAAGGCTTTTATCCGGGTTAACACCTGGCCGGTAGGCGGTCCAACCTGATATGAACCCTCCAGGCTAATACTGGGAATCCCTTTATGATGAAAATGTTCCCGGAATAACTCTTTGTCAACACTGGAAAATGAACACCCAATATAGCCATACAGCAGCAAGCCACGCGCATTTATTTTATCAATCTGTTGTTCAATAAGCTCCCGCATATAAGTTCCCGCACCGGCGGCATGATTATCATAGATGTAGTGAACCAATGCCTCTATTGGCGGAACGTCTTCCCGGTATTTTTTTAAAGGTACGCCCCGCAACCCTAACAGGGCACCACCAGCCTGATCTATCGCATCATAAACCCCAAATTCCTGGCCTGTTCCATAACCCCAGACTAAAGGAATAACCCGTTGCAAATCTTCCGGACTCACCGGGGCTGTTTCCAGTTCATTGATCAATAAATCAACGGTTTCCTCGAACTCTGCCGGTTTGCCAAAATAAGTGGATAAGCCGATATTAAGCAGCAGAATTGTTGGCAAACTACGGATATAAAAAGGGTTCTGAATTCGCAGGTCCAGGATTCTCTTGATTTTATCAATTAACCGGTTTTTGCGCAGTATTTCAACCTTCAGTTTTCCTGCATCAATAACCCGGTTGCCTGTCAGCCATTCAGTCACACCGTAGATTTGTTCGATAAAGAACTCTTTTAGCTGCGCCAGTCTGTTACCATCCACGCCTGGTGCCCGGTAAATACTCTCAATGCAATAGACATCATAGCCCTGGGTTTTCATAATCTCGTAAGCCATATTGTAAGGCTCGCAGGCCGAGCTGGTTCCCAGGATACGGTTAATACTAGTCCCGCGGCGTTTGTGCCATTGACCTACAGTGCATTTCACCATCGAGCAGGTTTCTACCGGAAACTGGTAATAATCTTCGGCTATCAACATGGCTTCCCGGTCGCTAAGCCGGCCCATTTCGCTAAAAACAGCAGGAATAATATCCAGGGAATATAATAAGGGAACCTCCCATGCACTGGCCCGGCACCAAATAGCATTTTTCCCGGCATTGTAGGCCTTTTCGGCGTCATAAATATATGACGCCGAAAGATCCAGTAACCTGCCAACCGCCGGGGAATAACCATGAACTTCTTTGCTGTAAATCAGGTAATCACGCTGATTTTGAACTTCCTCGATCAGCATCAACAATGCCCCCTCTTTCGCCCAGCACCTCAATAAAGGCTTCCAGCCTGGTTTTGAGCTGTCCCTGGTCGCTGGCAGAGTAATCGATAGGCACCTCTAACACCGGTATGCCAATTTTTTGGTAATGCCTAAAGAATTCGTGCTTAATCTGTCCGTAGCACGGGCAGAACTTCAGGTACACGTACAATATTCCATCAACCTGGTATTCCTGTGCCAGATCGCCGGAGATGGTAATCCGCTCTTGCAGTGGTTTCATCCGGGTGCACGGCGATTGGTCCAGATAACCTTCAGCAAGCGCCTGATAGGGGTCTCCTTCTTCGCTGATCTGGAAGCTGACATTGCGGGAACCGGTGCAGTGATCCTCGATAACTACCCGCGCGCCCACTGTATCCTCAATCAGCTCCAGTAATCTCCGGTCACCATCTGCTACAATGCCGCCGGCCATCATCAGCCGGATCGGTTTGCGGCCCTGATCTGGCACTGCAGCCAGAGTATCATAGATTTGCTGGTACAAAATCAGCAATTCTGCCGGTGGCAGGTAATAGTAGCCTTTGATGAGATCCAGGAAGTCTTTGCCTTTGATGGGCGGATTCTCCCGTTTGCGCAAATCGGAGATCTTCTTTAATACGCCCCGTACCTTATTATAGATTTTGATTTGTTCCCGTACGGCTTCTTCACTTACGGTATTTCCCGACAGCCTTTCCAGGTCTTCTTTGAAGTTTAATATCTCTGTCCGGTAGTAATTCCGTGAGGACTCTTTCTCCCGCAGGCGGGGCAGGGTATAAATGTCGGTGGGGGAGAAAAAGTCACCGATTGCCTCCCCGACTTTTTTAATGCAGTCGCAGGTATAGAAGGTATAGACTTTATCAAGTGCTTTATATAAAGGGTCACCTTCCTTGAAGGCTCCCAGAATACTCTTGGTAAAATCGCAGAATACACTCTGGGTGATTTGTTCACCGCTGGCAACGACTTCGGTATTGCCCATTTTAAACAGCCGCAGTTGATTGACACCAGCGGCATTGATCAGTTCCAGCGGGGTATATGTGCACAAATAGCCGACACTCTTTTTCCCGTCGTCTGCGGCGATAATGGTTTCCTGTTGCTTAACAATCCGGCTTTCCAGGTCAGTCAGATCCAGGCTGAAGCCGTTTTCTGCCGCCTGCTCACCGCGAACGCCTGTTGCCTGATAGTTTAGCGCGTGTACAGCAGCGCCTAACGCACCGGCGTAGATGGCATCCAATTTAAATTCACTGATGGGGTGTTCAAGCAAGTCTTCAATGGCTTTTTTCATACCGATATTGTTCGAAACACCACCAGAGAAGGCTAAACCGGGTTCAAGTCCAATCCGGCTTAACAGGTTGCGTACCCGCCGGGCTGTAGCCAGATGAATGCCGGCGGCAATGTCTTCCTGGGTTGCACCTCTGGCCCGCAGTGAGATGACTTCTGATTCGGCAAACACCACGCACTGGCTGCTGATTTCTGAAGGTTTAGTAGCGTCCAGCGCTACTTTTCCCAGCTCGCTCAGATCCAGATCCAGCAGTTGCGCTACCTTTTCCAGGAAACGGCCGGTGCCGGCCGCACATTTGTCGTTCATAACAAATTCTACTACCCGGCCGGTCTCCGGGTCGACTTTAATGCCTTTTGAATCCTGGCCGCCAATATCAATGATGGTCTGAATTCCCGCATTCAGATAGTGTGCGCCCATCGCATGGCAGGAGATCTCGGTTACAATCTGGTGGGGAATTTCATTAAAACTCATGGCTACCCGGCCATAACCGGTACCGACAATATAGGTAACATCCGACCGTTTCAGACCAGACTGTTCTAAGAGTTCGGCCAATAATTCATCCGAGGTTTCCTGCATATCAATACCGGTAGGAGTTTGGACAGTGTACAGCTCATCCCCGGTAAACAGTACCGCTTTTCCTGTTCTTGAACCAATATCAATCCCCACTACGGTTGCACCGGTGATGTTTGAAATAAGGCTTTGGTCAATGATTTCTGCTATTTTCATAGTTCTCTCTCCCTTTGTTCAATTAAATTTTTGTGGTAGTACCGTGTCAGCTCTAAAACGGTAGAATAATGGCGAGGATATTTTTCGCAAACCAAGGCGGAGGAGGGAGGCATACCGGACGTATGCTGACTGACGACAACGAAGGGTTGCGGAAAATAGACCGTCAGTATTCACTGGATTAGGGCTGACACGGTACTAGGCCAGCATTTCAACAAAAGCCCTGATTCGTGTCAGAATCTGCCCGGTGGGGGGACCAACCTGGAAGGTACCCTCCAGATTGATGCTGGGAAAACCCTTTTTATGGAAATAATCCCGCCACATCTCCCGCGCCACGCTGCCGTAAGAGCAGCCAAGATAACCATACAGCACAAGCCCCCTGGCTTTAACCTTTTTCAGTTCCTGCTCAATAACTTTTTGTACATAAATGGAAGCTCCGGCTTCCTGATTGCCCAGGACATGGCGGGCTAATGCCTCCACTGGCGGCAATGTTTCGTCATAGTTATTAAAGGGATAACCGCGGAAACCGAGCAGTGCACCGCCGGCCTGATCAATGGCTTCATAAATGCCAAATTCCTGACCGGCGCTGCCTACCCATACCAGCGGAATGACTTTGGCCAAATCGCCTTTATTTACAGTTGCTGTTTCCAGTTCTGTGATCAGCTCATCCAAAACAGCTTCATACTCTGCCGGTTTACCAAAATAGGTATTTAAACCGGTTAGTAAATAAATTGAAGGCAGGCTGCGCATATAATAGGGGTTTTTAATACGTAATTCCAGCACTCTCCGGACCTTGACAATTAAGCGGTTTTTCCGCTGAATCTCGGTCTTCAGCTTATCTTCATTAATCTCTCTGCTGCCAGTCAACCACTCTGCCGTTTCATAAATTTGTTCGATTAAGAACTGTACTAACTGTTCCAGTCGCTCGCCTTTAACGCCAGGAGCCCGATAGACAACATCGATGGCATGAACATCATAACCCTCTTTTTTCATCAGTTCCCAGGCCAGATTATAGGGTTCGCAGGCTACACTGGCGCCAATAATCCGCCTGATGCCGGAGCCACGGCGTTTATGCCATTGACCAACCGTGCACTTAACCATTGAGCAGGTCTCCTGGGGGAACTGGTAGTAGTCTTCAGCAATAGTAACTGATTCCAGGTCACTCAAGCGTCCCATCTCGCTATAGGCCACCGGGATAATATCTGAAGCATAGGCCAGCGGTATCTCCCAACCGGTAGCCCGCGACCAAACGGCATTACTTTTACCTTCTGCATATGCTTTCTCAGCATCATAAACATAAGATGTGGATAGGTCTAGTAATTTGCCGATCGCCGGTGAATAGGGATGTACCTTAGTTTTACTATATATCAGGTAATCCCGTGGGCTCTGAATATCCTCAATGTCCATAATAGTTTTCCTCGCTTTCTAAAGTGCCGCTCATTTTACTATATCTTGGCGTTAGGATTAAATTCGTTGGTAAAAATCTGTTCTGGTTTCACGTCATTTTTTATTTCCCCAAATTCTTTGAGCAAATCAATCCACATTGTTGCTGTTTCCGGCTGAATGATCCCCTTAGGGGCAAAATAGCCGGTTCGCAGCAGCTTAGGATCAACATTTGCCCTCTTAACAGTAATATCGATAGCCTGTTGCTGATTGGCGTCAGCCCAGTCATTGGCCTTAGCTATAGCCTTAACAAAGCGTTTTACGACATCAGGCTTTTCCTTAATGAATTTTTCCGAGAAATAGAAGGGAGTCCCGCCACCGATTGTCCCGAAAACATCATAGTCGGTGAACAATACTTTTATACCACCGCGTGCTACTAAGAAGTTAGGGTTTTTGTGAAACCCAGCCACATCAATATCGCCTTGCCGCAAGGCTTGCTCAAGGTTTGCTTCCGGCATGACAATAACCTCGATCTTGCCTTTAGGCGACTCTATGCCGTTTTTCTTGAGATAGGCGTAGGGTGTGTATTCATTGCAGCCGCCAATCGTGGGAATGCCTACCTTCTTACCAACCATATCCCTGGCACTTTTCACCGGACTGTTATCCAGCGTTACATAGACCATATGTGGTATTTCTTTAGTGGTTTCGGTGCCGGCTACCACTGCTTTGATCTTGGCTCCTGCGGAAATACCGGCAATCGTTCTGTTGATATGTGCGGCTCCGACATCGATTTTCCCGGCCACCACGGAAGCAACTAGCTGTGGTGACGGTACCACTCCCACATATTCCAGTTTGATACCTTCCTCAGCAAAATAGCCTAATTCGTCAGCAACCATATAGATATCAGGCCGGGTTACATCGCCGGGAGAAGGAATCCGGATTATATCCAGCGGTTTGGCAGAGCCTTCACTGGCGGTCTTTTGGGGTTCCTGGTTCTTGGAGCATCCGAATACCAACAAGGATAAAATCGAAATCATAATTAGAGTAAAAACCGTTGTTTGCCAGCGGCTTCTAAGTATAGTTTTCATTACACAGCCTCCATATTATTAATATTTGGTGTCTAGAAGAGTAAATCAATGCTGCTTGCATAGAGGCCATCAGGAGTAAAAACCCCTAGCCTTCAGTTAGGTTGCTGACCGGCTATTTGTATTATTAATGCAAAACCTATCCTGGTTTCGCTAACTGGCGGAAGCCGATAATCCGGCCTTCTCAGCGCTGCTAGCTGCGAGGTTGCGCTGCGCAATGACGGCTCCGCCTAAAGCCCCCGCATAGATGGTATCTAGCTTAACCTCACTGATTGCATGGCCTAGTACCTCTTCCACAGCCTTTTTCATGCCGGCATTGTTTGCTACCCCGCCGGTAAATACCAGATCCGGCTCCAGGCCGATCCGGTTAAACAGGTTACGGATACGGCGCGCAGTCGCAATATGAATACCAGCGGCAATATCTGCCCGTTTTTCCCCTTTCGCTTTTAGCGAGATCACCTCTGATTCGGCAAATACCACGCATTGACTGCTGATATCTGATGGTTTTGTAGCACTAAGTGCTTCCTGGCCTAGCTCTTCAGTAGTCAAATCCAGCAGTTGCGCCACTTTTTCCAGAAAACGCCCGGTACCGGCTGCACATTTGTCGTTCATAATGAATTCGACCACTTTACCGTTTTTAGGGTCTACCCGGATTGCCTTGGAGTCTTGTCCGCCAATGTCAACAATTGAGCGCACATTGGCATTAAGTACATGGGCCCCCATGGCATGGCAGGAGATTTCGGTAACAATTTTATTGGGAATATCGCCAAAGTTCAGCGATATCCGGCCATAGCCGGTACCAACAATATACTGAATATCTGATTGTTTCAAACCGGTCTGTTGTAGCAGTTTATCAAACAGTTTATCGGCAGTCTGCTGTGTAAAAACAGCAGTGGGCGTAATCGCAGTATATAGCTTACCTTCAGTTAACAATACAGCCTTCCCAGTCCTCGAACCTATGTCGATACCAATGACCGTATCATTGGTAATCGTCCCGGCCAGTTTTTTATCAACAACATCCACTATTTTTTTCATCCTGGTCACTCCTTCGTTTTGCTAACCATTTCCTTGGCTAAGCATCGCATTTGGCGTCTTATCAGGCAGCACCTGTTGTCCCTTTCCAGCGGGTAAGGTACTGCTCCAGCTTAACAATCAGATAGTTTACCGACATCCCCAGCATAATCAATATCATAATACCTGCGTACATTTTTTCGACCTGATATTTATGCTGGGCATCAAAGATCAAGAAACCTAACCCCGCGCTGGCACCGAGCATTTCAGCAGCTACCAGAATAATAATTGAGCGGGTGGCACTAATCCTGAGCCCGGTAAGAATGGACGGTACGGCAGCCGGTAATATAACGTGAGCAAATAAGCCTAACCGGGACATCGCCATCGACCGTGCTGCTTTGACCAGCAGCGGGTCAACCGTCTTGACACCCTCAATGGTATTAATCAGAATCGGCCAGATGGACCCCCAGAAGATAATGCCGATTTTGGACAGTTCTCCCAGCCCAAAGACCAGGATAAATACCGGATATAGTGCCAATGTTGCTGTATTCCGGCAGATCTGCATCAGCGGATCTACTATTTTTTCCAGGCGCTTAAACCACCCCATGAAAATTCCCAGCGGAATAGCAATCCCAACAGCGATAAAAAAACCCAACAATGTGCGGTGAAAGCTTGCCAGTGCATGCTTAAACAATTCACCAGAAAATATCAGGCTAAGCAAACTTTGGATAACGTCACTAAAGGGAGGTAAGCTACGGGAGTCAATGAAGCCCACTGACGGGAGGATTTCCCATGTAGTTATAACTAACCCGATTGCAATGAATCTTTTTAAAAATTTCCAGCCTGTTTGCCAATAGGTATTTAACATGATCTCACCACCCTTATATAAAAGGAATATCCTGTCTATCTGTTGCTAATTAAGGTACTTAAAATATCAGTAGCCAAACGTAAACCCCCGCGATAACCGGCATACGCCTGATCGGTTACTACCCGGTTGCTTACCGGATAGGTTACACTAAGAAATCCGGCTTTAAATTCATGGGCCAGCGGCCGGTCCCAGGTGCTGCCAAGTACAAAAGCAGGACTGATAGGTGAACCGTACTCATCCGGTTCTTTTGCCAGTTCTTCCTGCAACGAGGTGGCAATCCGGCTGGTATCTGTTTCGAAAATCAGCTTAGGCCGCAGTTCTACCGGCAAGGAATTAAACCGTGCTGTTACCTTAGCCTTACCGGTATCATCCAGGATGTCGGTTACCGCAACAAGGTACGGAATCCAGCCAAAATCGTCGGCAATAAACCGGGTAAGGGCATAACTGTAATTGGCGTCACCTACAACAATAGCAAAGCGCTGCAAATCAAGATCATTGTATAACTCCGCGACATGCTCTACATAGGCGTAATACCATTCGGTTTCCCGTTGTACCACTGCTGCCAGGACGCTTGGCTCTATCGCAATATGCCTGGCAAGCTCTGCTAAAAACGCCTGGGTCGCAGTAGGGCCAATCGGTAACGGAATATTAACAAACGGTATTCCATGAATTTCTTCAAATGCCTGAGCTGCGCCCAAGCCGTGCACATCAGACAATACAACATTTAAGGCAGCCTGCGAAGAGGTTTTCAACGATGACAGCTTATCAAACGGGCTGAAAAAGGTGTTCACCTGTAATCCCAAATCTTCCAGTATCCGTTTCAATTCCAGCAGATTGCCTCGCCAGAATACATCCTGGGTGGGTATAACACCTAACAGGTTAATCTGATTGGCAACCTTAGCAAGCCCCTTTTCCACCACCTGGTCGATCAATGCCGCCAGAATCAAATCATAGCCACTGGCTGAATTACCTTTAAATCCGCCTGTTTCAGCAACTACCAGCGGCTTTCCCTCAGCCTGGAAGCGTCCGGCGATCGACTGAACATCATCCCCGATGATATCTGTCATGCAGCCGGTTATCACAGCATACAGATCTGCATCAATAATCGCCAGCGTGCTGTCGATCTGCTCGGCCAAACGGCTTTCACCACCGAAGATTACCTCTTTTTCCAGGATGTTGGTGCTTGGCGTAGCCCGCCCGTTGCAATAGCTGGTTCCCCAATACCCGCTGCCTGATTTCGCCGCGCCGTCAGCGGCCGAGGCGCAGCCGGGAGCTGAGTGTACAATCGCGACAGCCCGGTTAATTGCATTGATGGTTACCAGCGCACCGCCTAAAGCACATTGGTAACGCGGTTTTTCAATAAAATTACTGCTCATTGTACTGCCACCCCTTTTGCATCCTGGTTTATGAGCAGATTTTGCTCTGAAACCTGAATAGCATCCAGAACCTTAATAAAAGTGAATGGGTTTTGCTCATACCAGTCCGGTTTGTATGGATTTTGTGTGTTTTTCGCCAGATTCCTGTTGAAGGAGAAGTTCCTAAGGACCCTGGCCGCTTTTTTTGCTACTGAATAGAAGCCCTGATAGCCAATATAGCTGTCAAAGATTCTAAATATAGTTACTGTAGGCAGCCCCAGTTTAGCCGCCCAGATATTATCAGTTACGTGACCGATAAACAAGTCAGGTTTAGTCTTTTGTAAAAGGTTGGTCAGTTCAAATGGCTGAAAATTGGCGATATCGACAGCAAAGTTTTTACCGTTTTGCTTCTGCACCAGCTTTTCATAGTAGTCTTTGCCAAAGTGATCATGATGGTAGGAGCGGACCCCAACAACCTCCATGCCCAGTTCCTGGAACAATGCACCAGTCACCAGGGCCCTGAACTCACCGGCACTTAAGAATACCGACTTGCCATTCAAAGCAGGCTGATATTTGGCTACCGCCTGCCAAACCTTCTTTTCTTCAGCTGCAATAACTGCTTCGGCTTGCTTTTCCAAGCCAAAATGACCGGCAATATCAAGCAGCCAGGTTCTGGTATTTTCCAGACCTATCGGCATATCTTTCAGGACATAAGGCACGCCATATTCTTTGTACAGATAATCGATGAAATAATCATCATGGGTGGGACAGACACTGATAGTCAGATCGGCCTGAGTCATATTGCGAATATCTTCCCGGGTAGCGAAATTGGGGCCAATAGTAACATCAATACCGATCGCATTAAGCAAACGGGTGATTTCGTCCTCATCAGGCTTACCAACAGAGGCCAGATTGATCACATTGACTAATGGCCGTTGACGCTTGTTTTCCGGGCTCCGCCGCGGTGGCCGTCCTTCCTTATCACTTTCGATAAAACCATGGACAATGGCGTGAAATGCCACATCATACCCTGTTGCCCACACCTTGGTTTTAAAGCCCTCGCAATAAGCGGCAAGCACTGGAATATCCAGTTTATCTCTCACCCGGTCGATTACACTGGCGACATCATCACCAATAATCGAAGGGGTGCAGGTCTGGAATACCACAATGGATTTGGGTGAATAGCGTTCATAGGTTTCAAGGATGGCATTCTCCAGTTTTTGTTCGCCGCCATGAACAACATCGCTTTCGGTTAAGTTAGTCGACACCCAGATCCCGTCCTGGGCGTTGGTATTGCCTTTTTGTACATTTCGCAACCGGATGCCGATAACAGTGCTGACACCATTGGCCGCACAGCCGATAGCGCCATGAACAACCACCGCCGTATCCGGCAAAGTCAGCAGCATACCCATCGTGGGCAGCAATTGACACAACCCTGATTGAGAAAAAGCCCGTTCCTGATCCTTCAGACACCCTCTATTCTCGCCCTTCAGGCCGCAGGCTGTACCGCCGTAGGCGATGCACGCCTCCAGCCTGCTCTCGCGCCCTGGCACCACTTTATCTTCTAATAAACTCATCCTTTGACCCTCCTGTTATGTACAGCGGTGGAGCGTTGTTAACACACCACCCGACTGCGCCGCAAGCTTTCTTTTTTCAATCACCAACAAACTTTTCTTTCCAGCCTGTCAGGCGTTTTTCTAATGCGACAAGCAGATAATTAATGGTGACTCCAAGCAGCGACATGGTAATAATACCGGCATACATTTCCGGTACGGCATACCGTTCTTCAAAGTAAAAGATCATAAACCCCAGGCCGGCATTGGCGCCAATCATCTCGGCAGCCACCAGCACCAGAATAGAACTGGCCGCACTTAGCCTGACACCTGTTAATATTGAAGGCAGCGCTGCAGGTGCAATCACCTTATACAGCAATGTCAGCCTTGAGACACCCATAGAACGGGCAGCCTTTATCAATAGTGGGTCAGTATTTTTTACACCGGAAATGGTATTGAGCAGTGATGGCCAAATGGTACCCCAGATGATGATCGCCATTTTCGAAGCCTCACCTAATCCAAAAAACAGGAGGAAAACCGGGTACAACGCTAAAACAGAAGAATTCCGGCAGGCTTGCACCAGGGGATCAACCACTTCTTCAAGTTTGCTATACCATCCCATAAAAATCCCCAGTGGAATAGCAATCCCAATACCAACAAAGAAACCCGTAAATGAGCGGCTAATACTGATTGAAAAATGCCTGAATATTTCTCCGGAAACGACCATTCTAAATAAGCTTTGTATTACCTCACTAAATGGCGGCAGAAGAAAGGGATCAATTAACTCCAATCGCGGCGCGAGCTCCCATACCAGCAATACAAGAACAATACCAAACGTTTTTTCCAGTATGTTTACTACCGGGGCAAACGATAGGTTAGTTAACCATCCGGGTTTAGAGGCAGCCGCCTGCTTATTCTGATAAACCCTGCGAAAATTATTAATTACGTGTTCAATCATCCAACCCGCACCTCCTTAAAATGATTTTAAATTTTTATCAAAAACCGGAAAAAACAAAAAGGCCGGAAACGCCCGCTTTGCGTCTCCAGCTTATTTACCGGTCAACCCATACAATTTCCCGCTATTCTATTAATACCGTAATTACCGGTAAAACAGTTTTGCACACGTCTCTTAATTCTCCATCTCCTTTCCTAAAAT
>NZ_DATMXX010000349.1:0-3724 GCF_035561255.1 Sporomusa sp.
ATATTAGTCCTTCTGGAGTGGATTAATGAGATGGAGTGTAAGTATACAAAATACAAAACAAGCTGTATAATGTAAGTAAAGTGGATTGGGTATTGTTTACGAAAAAACCGGGGAGGATTGTATCATGACTACAAATGCTCAAAAGTACTGTGCCGAACTCTATCGTAGGGTTGTCGAACGAAATGCAAACGAACCGGAATTCCACCAAACAGTCCAGGAAGTACTTGGGTCTTTGGTGCCTGTTCTTGAGAAAAACCCTGAATATATTGAGCTTGGAATTGCTGAGAGGATTGTGGAACCAGAACGGCAATTTATATTCCGTGTACCTTGGATGGATGACATTGGCAGGGTAAGAGTGAACCGCGGATTCCGGGTTCAATTCAACAGTGCGATTGGGCCTTACAAAGGAGGCTTGCGTTTCCACCCGTCTGTTAACCTCGGCATTATCAAGTTCCTCGGGTTTGAGCAGACCTTCAAGAATTCCCTGACTAGTTTGCCGATGGGGGGCGGCAAAGGCGGCTCTGATTTCGATCCAAAAGGCAAATCTGATGCAGAAGTAATGCGATTCTGTCAGAGTTTCATGACGGAACTGTATCGCTATATCGGTCCGAATACTGATGTGCCGGCAGGTGATCTTGGCGTCGGTGGCCGGGAGATTGGCTACCTTTTTGGACAATATAAGAGAATAATAGGCAGTTATGAAAATGGCGTTCTAACCGGAAAAGGTCTTACTTATGGCGGTAGCTTAGCTCGTCCGGAAGCTACGGGCTTTGGAATCACTTATTTCTGCCAGGAAATGTTGAAGTCCAAAGGCACATCCTTTGAGGGTAAAACTGTCGCTGTGTCCGGCTTTGGCAATGTTACTTGGGGAACGGTAAAAAAGGTTACTGAATTGGGTGGCAAGGTTGTTACCCTTTCAGGTCCTGACGGATATGTATACGATCCTGACGGCGTCAATGGAGAGAAAATTGAATATCTGCTTGAAATGCGAGCATCCTGCCGCGACCAGGTTCAAGATTACGCCGAGAAATATGGCGTTACATTCTATCCGGGTGAAAAACCCTGGGGTGTTAAAGTTGACGTTATTATCCCCTGTGCAACTCAAAACGAGATTCTTATTGAAGATGCCAAAAAGATTGTTGCGAACGGGGTCAGATTTGTTTGCGAAGGAGCAAATATGCCCTGCACTAACGACGCAATTGAATACTTCCTGGAAAACGGAGTATATCTTGGACCTTCAAAAGCTGCCAATGCCGGCGGCGTAGCTGTTTCGGGTCTTGAAATGTCTCAAAACAGTATGCGTATAGCCTGGTCTTTTGAAGAAGTTGATGCTAAACTCAAGACTATTATGCTTAATATCTATAATAACGCCAGCAAGGCGGCTGAAGAGTATGGCTATAAGGATAACCTGGTTGTTGGCGCCAACATCGCTGGCTTTATTAAAGTTGCTGAAGCAATGAAAGCGCAAGGTTTGGTATAGAGCAAGTTTAATATGCAGTTGATTGTGAAACAATGAGATATGCAAAGCCGATTGAGGCTCGAATACCCCATTGTTTTTTATTGTCTATCTAGACAATTGACAATTATTGAAAGTACCATTAGTTATCGATTTACACGCACGTTCGAAGAAGTTTGTGCCGATATGGAATCACCGGATTATTCTGGAGGAACCGGATTCAAGCTGTACGCGATACACTCATCGTATGCCGATTGTTTTGACGGTTGCCGTTTGCAACGACAAAGCGGTTAACATGTACGAAAAGTTTGGGTTTGTTCCTGTTAGCGAGGAAATGGGCGAATTGGAAAATCGAGGGAGATATAAGTTGATGATCAACATGGCGGCTAAGGGAGGATTGTTTAGATGCGAAAAGTAATTTTAGATTTGGCGGTAACGTTAGACGGGTTTATCGAAGGCCTAAATGGTGAAGTAGATTGGTGTATCATGGATGAGGAAATGGCATTTGAACAGTTCCTTAGTGAAATAGACACAATCGTATATGGGCGGAAAAGCTACGAGTTATGGGGGAAATATACCCCTTCTGATAAGGCTTCTGAATGTGAAAAGCAAATCTGGGCACTGGTTCATGGCAAAAAGAAAATCGTATTTTCTACTACATACACAGACTCAAGTGATGAGGTACAATACATTAATCGCAATATTGAAGCGGAAATAAGGAAGCTCAAGCAGGAACCTGGTAAAGATGTATGGCTATATGGCGGAGCAAGTTTAATTTCCACGTTTATAAACCTTGGGTTAGTGGATGAGTATCGACTATCTGTTCACCCGGTTGTGCTTGGAGCTGGCAAACCATTATTCGAAAGTTTGCATGAGCGACTCAGCCTTGTGCTTACGGATGTGCGAAGATACAGCTCGGGAGTGGTTCAAGTGGTGTACCGAACAAGGTAGTCTGCAAAAATGAGGTATATTTTCTCAGACAAAGGAAGAAGACATTATTAGGGAGCAAGTGATTGTTAGCTTGTTTGATGGATGGAGATTGGGTGTGAAAGGAAACGCCGGCTAGGGTGGTTTGATGACCATCTTAATCGATATTTACACACCCCTGTGGGATTTTGTTTTAATAGAAGCAACACGCTAACGAAAAGTTTGTCCGCTTGGTCTGGATCGTGACCCTTGGCCTGTCGGTGGTAAGCGGGAAGGCTGCAGGAAATGCCGCTTATCTAACCGGTTTGCCTGTCCGACGGCTCGTGGTTTTCGCTCCAACAGCTATGAAGTAATACTCAAGGATAAATACCTGCTTTCCGCTTTCATAACAGCGCATGAACGGCGACCAATGTTTGCTTGTCGTAAATGCGAACTTCTCCCATATATCCTTTCACCGTAAGGATATTGCCAGGATAGGTAACTGGTACAGAGTATTGGTTTCTGTCAAAGGCAATGAGGCTGTAGTGGTTGACCTTAGCCTCTCTGCATGAGCAACAGTCAAACGTGTGCTTAGACAAAGGTAATATCAAATCGCTTCTGAAAACTAATCTTCTGTTTGCCGCGTGGTTTAGCATTGAGCACCTGGCAACGAGATGATAGCCACTCATTCAAAGCCAAAATGGATGGAAATTCCGGAACCGGGGTAAAAGCATGAGCTTTGATGTAGCGGGCAAGGCCTTCAATGATTCCCTTTTCATTTCCTTTAGCGGGATTGTAAAATTGGCTGTCAAATCCATGATGTGCTCGAAATTTGAGTAGTTCTCTAGATACCGTTTTAGATGCTTGAATAGCATTTACTGGTTTTAGAAGAATGCTTTAGAACATTACATTGGTGCCATGTCCCATCGAAGAACACAAAACTCCAGCTTTGCGGCTGGAGTTTTGTATTGCACCTGATTGTGAAGTATTTGATGAAGCTAAAATTTCTTGCGCTAGTAACCCAGTTAAATTGAAATAGTTATAGTCGATTTTTCCCACCCCAAGTACACATCATATCCAAGATTGGAATCAGTGATTTTCCACGCTCCGATAAACTATATTCGACTTTTGGCGGAATCTGAGGATGTTCTGTGCGTATTATTAGTCGATCTTCTTCCATTTCTTTAAGTGTTTTACTTAAAGTCTTGAAGGAAATTGTACCAATTGAACGTTGTAGCTCATTGAATCGCATCACTGGCCTATATTCAGCAAGCCAGTAAATGATAATCATTTTATATTTACCGTTAATGAGTGATAATGTATATCCAAAATCAGTATTGTTTATATTTACACCAGTTAGAC
>NZ_DATMXX010000350.1:0-28837 GCF_035561255.1 Sporomusa sp.
ACAAGGGACAGGCTCCCGGATTTTTCTTTTGCTTGGCAAAACCCATCGGTAACTGCATTCCAGTCATGTTTATTGCTTAGAAATTCTACCTGGCGCCTGCATTGACCGGCCAGAAACCATTCATAGGCGAGGTCTTGGGCAGCATGTGGTAACACATGAGGTTAAGCGTAGACAGCAAGATAGTAGGCCGTAAGTGAAAGCTGAAGGAATTGAGCCTCGAAATCCCAATCATAGGCTGATACGGATGAAAACTATTCTGGATTATAGCGAAAAATAAAGGAATTTAATTTTATTTGTAGAATACCTAAAACACTTGTATTTATCTTGTTATTTACCTCTTTTCTCCTTATGAAGAAATGGGACAGGGGGGGATAGGCAGGATAACTTGAAAGGGGTTAAGGATTCTACATGTTTGGAACAATGGATATTGGCGTCGATCTGGGAACAGCCAACGTTTTAGTATACATAAAGGGTAAGGGGATTGTATTAAGAGAGCCATCCGTTGTCGCAATTGATCGCGACAGTAACCGCATTTTGGCAATCGGTGAAGAGGCTCGGCGGATGCTTGGCCGGACACCAGGCAATATTATTGCAATCCGTCCCTTGCGCGAAGGCGTAATTGCCGATTATGACACAACCGAAAGTATGCTCAGGCACTTTATTCAAAAAGTCGCCGGTAAGAATTTCTTCTTTAAACCTAGAATTATGGTGTGTATTCCCTCAGGTGTGACCACTGTAGAGAAACGCGCCGTACTGGAAGCTGCTATGCAGGCCGGTGCCCGTAAGACCTATCTTATCGAAGAACCACTGGCAGCTGCCCTTGGTGCCGGTCTGGAGATTGCCGAGCCATGTGGTGCAATGGTTGTAGATATCGGTGGCGGTACGACAGATGTTGCCGTACTCAGCCTTGGCGGTATTGTTGTCAGCGAATCACTCCGGATAGGTGGCGATAAGTTTGATGAAGCACTTATTCGCCATGTCAAAAAGGAATACAATATCCTGATTGGCGAGCGTACGGCTGAAGCGATTAAAGTAGCCATTGCCACTGCCTACCCTGATGGACGAAATGAAAGCATGGAAATCCGTGGCCGGGATCTGGTATCAGGTCTGCCAAAAACAATCCGCATGAGTTCCTCTGAAACCCGGGAAGCGTTAGCCGAACCGGTAGCGCTGATCGTAGAATGTGTTAAATCAGTGCTGGAAAAAACCCCGCCTGAATTAGCAGCAGATATTGTTGATCGCGGTATTGTAATGACAGGCGGCGGTTCGCTGATTCACGGTTTGGATAAGCTGATTAATCAGGAAACAGGCATTCCTACATACTTAGCAGAAGATCCGTTGTCATGTGTTGCCTTAGGCACTGGCAAAGCGCTTGATGCGCTGGAAAGCCTGCAGGATACCCTGACAACACTCAAAAAAGGCACTTTGGCCGGCTAAACAGATAATCAGAAGACAGATTATCATACAGGTATGGATCGTATGACAATTTTGTCTTAAGAAATGCAGTAATTATTACGATATAATTATTACGATATATTCTTAAGAGGTGAAGCCATTGATTCGAGGTATTTATACTGCGGCTTCCGGTATGGTGGCTGAAACCACCAGAACAGATACCATTGCCAACAACCTGGCAAATGGTAATACTACCGGCTACAAAAAAGATATTGCGATATCCAAGGATTTCGCCAGTGTATTAATTCAACGCATTAATGACGGCCAGCAAGTGCCGACAATCGGTACCCTGGGTGTAGGCACTGTGATTGACGAAATCGCGACAATCCAAACCGCCGGTAGTATCCGCCCAACTGGTAATTCGCTTGACTTTGCCGTTGATGGCAAGGGTTTTTTTGCTGTTGAAACACCGGCCGGTGTCCGTTATACCAGGAATGGGGCCTTTACCCGCAGTGGGCAGGGTGAGCTGGTAACCAACGAAGGGTTCCCGGTACTGGGACAAAATGGTGCCATTGCCATTCCTGACGGGAACATCTCAGTTGAGGAAACAGGCCGGGTTACCGTAGACGGTGTTGAGGCCGGCCAGCTCAGACTGGTTGAATTTGCCGATGACCGCCAGGTTACCAAAGAAGGCAACAGTCTCTACCGTACCAATGAAAATGGACAACCCGCGACAGGCAAGATCATGCAAGGATTTTTAGAACAATCCAATGTCAATATTGTGGCTGAAATGGTTAACCTGATCACTGGTTACCGGGCCTATGAAGTAAACGCCAAAACAGTACAGGCTCATGATCAACTGCTGGACAAGGCTGTCAATGAAGTAGGTAAAGTCTAGTAATTGGAAACAATCAAAATAACTGCTTAGGGCTGGACTTAACGGGAGCCCTTTGGCCGCTGACCGACTGACGCGGCAGGTCAAGCAATAATATCACAATGGAGGTAATTAGTATGATTCGAGCACTATGGACTGCCGGCACGGGGATGGTTGCCCAGCAAGCCAACCTTGATACCATTTCCAATAACCTGGCTAACGTAAATACTACCGGTTTCAAGAAAGGCCGGGCTGAGTTTCAGGACCTTATGTATCAGACGATTCGCCAGGCTGGTGCCGCTACCGGCCCTGATACCCAACTGCCGACAGGTATTCAGGTCGGCCATGGGGTACGCCAGGTGGCTACCCAGAAGTTATACGGACAGGGTAATTTCCAAAGTACCGGCAATGACTATGACATAGCGATTGAAAAGGAAGGTTTCTTTCAAATCACAATGGCTGACGGGACCCTGGCGTATACCCGTGACGGTTCCTTCAAAAAGGATTCCCAGGGGCGGATAGTAACGGCCGAGGGGTATCCGCTGGAGCCGCAAATCACTGTGCCGGACGATGCAACGAGTCTGACTGTTTCTGCCGATGGCCTTGTGAGTGCAACAACACCTGCCGGCACTGAGGAGATCGGGCAGATTACCATTGCCCGGTTTGTTAATCCGGCAGGCCTGGAAAGTATGGGCCGCAATCTGCTTAAGGAGACTGAGGCCTCAGGGGTGCCGGTAGTAGGCAACCCCGGCGCTGACGGGGCCGGTACGCTGGCGCAGCAGTATCTGGAGATGTCCAATGTTCAGGTTGTTGAAGAAATGGTTAATATGATTGTTGCCCAGAGGGCTTATGAGGTTAACTCCAAAGCCATCCAGACGGCTGATGACATGCTGGAGCAGGCAGCTAGTCTGAAACGGTAGGAATAATCAATGAAGAATAAACTATACCGGCTTACCATGGTGATCCTATGTGTTGCCGGTATATTATTTAACGGCAGTCTTGCCCGGGCTCAGGGGCTGACAATTACTGTAGCTGCCGAATCGCAGGTGGCAGGATCCTATTTTACCCTCGGGGATATTGCCAGCATCAGCGGTGATGATCATGACCGCATCGCCAGCTTAAAGCAAATCCGGCTGGGGCATACCCCGGCACCGGGTCAGAGTATTGTACTTTCCGGGGAATTGTTAGGGGTACGGCTAAATGCCAGCAAGCTGGATCTAAACGGTATTAGCTGGCAAATCCCACCACAATTCAGGATAACCGCACTGTCACAGCAGATTAATGGCGAGCACCTTGTGGAACTGGCCGAAAAATACTTAAGAGAGCGCCTTACCGGCAGTGAAATTGAGATTACGCCGGTAGGACAACAACAGGATATATTTGTTCCGCCAGGTAATGTAGTGTTTAGTATTGATCTGCCTTATGGGGTTAAATATAATGCACCGACCAGTGTAAGCGTAGGGATTACTGGCGGTGGCCAGCTATATGCAACTACCAGGCTAAGATTTGATATCAAAAAGTATGAGCAGGTGGCTGTCGCCAGCCGCGCTATGGCACCGCGTGACCTCATTGCTGCTGATAACATAACCTTTGAGCGACGCGACATTGGACGAATGCCACCAGGATATTTTACCGATCCAAATAAAATACTAGGATTAGTTGTAAAGCGTCAATTGTCACCCGGGACCGCCATTAGCGACAGTGTGCTGGAAAAACCGGTCCTGATTAAGCGGGGTAAAACCCTGCGCATTATCGCCCAAGCAGGCGGTATTGAGGTAACTGTGCCGGGGGTTTCACTGCAAAGCGGCAGTGAGGGACAGTTCATCAGGGTGCAAAACACAAACTCTAAGAAAGTAATTACCGCCCGGGTAGTTGATGAAGAAACTGTCCTGGCACAGATATAGCGAAAGTAGGTGTGATTAGGATGGGTAAGCTTATTGGTCTGCTGTTGATACTCATAGTTTTGACTCAGCCTGTCCCCACTGCACAGGCCGATTCTTTATGGGTCGATTCAGCGGCGGCAGCCAGTTTGTTTAGTGATCACCGGGCCCATGCCGTGGGTGATATTATTACAATTGTTATCAGTGAGTCATCAAGCGCCAGCCGGACAGGCAATGCGTCCAACTCAAAGTCGGCCAGTGCAAGCCTGGATGCCGGTGTGGGGCTGTTCACCTTCATTGAACCGGTAAGTGGCAGCTCCTCAGATAGCTTTAAAGCCCAGGGGGCACTTGCCAACAGCAATAAGGTAACAGGGCGGATTACGGTAAAGGTAACCGAGATTAAGCCTAATGGGCAAATGATTATCTCCGGTTCACAAACAATTAAACAACTTAGCGATGAACAGAAAATCACGATAACAGGCATGGTCAGACCCGAAGATATCACCCCGGACAATACTGTGCTGTCAAGCAACATAGCTGATGCCCAGCTCAAAATAGAAGGCAAAGGCCCGCTTGCAAGCAAACAGAAACAGGGTGTACTGACCCAGATCTTTAACTTCTTATTTTAAGGACAATGAGTAGTTCTAATTGTTCTAAAACACTAATGGAGGACATATGCGCAAATTAACAGCAATCTTCCTGACCGCTGTACTGGCTGTAAGCATAACGGTTCCGGCCCTGGCTGCCCCAACCCAGGTCAGTAGCCGGATTAAGGATGTGTCCAAGGTACAGGGCATGCGCAACAACCAGCTGAGTGGTTATGGACTGGTGGTGGGCCTGAACGGTACCGGCGATTCTAATAAAAGTGTATTTACCCTGCAATCTATTGCCAATATGCTGAAATCTTTTGGTGTTGTCATCAGTTCATCGGCGATTAAGCCCAAAAACGTGGCCGCTGTTATGATCACAGCCACGCTGCCGCCCTTTGCCAAACCAGGTGACACCATTGATATCACCGTATCCTCTATGAGCGACGCCAAAAGCCTGCAGGGGGGGACCCTCCTGCAAACCCCGCTGCGGGGCGCTAATGGTCAGGTATATGCTGTCGGTCAGGGACCGGTGTCTACGGGCGGCTTTGTTTTTGGCTCCGGTGGCTCCAGTCAGCAAAAAAACTTTCCGACCGTTGCCAATATCCCGGCCGGTGCATTAGTGGAACGGGAAGTACCGATGCCATTTACGGATAAAGAGAAGGGCAAGATTACGCTGGCGCTTAACCAGCCTGATTTTACGACAGCCAACCGGATCAGTGCGGCTATTGATCAGCGTTTTGGCCCGATCACGGTGGCCAAAGATCCGGGTACGGTTGTTATTAATGTGCCTAATTATTATAATGAGGATATTGTCGGTTTTGTCGCGGCTCTGGAAGAACTGCCAGTTACGCCGGATACAGTCGCCAAGGTTGTTATTAATGAACGGACAGGTACGATTGTGATTGGCAGTAATGTGACAATTGACCAGGTGGCTGTCGCTCAGGGCGGTCTTACCGTCAGGATCGGCAAGTCAACAGAGGTTTCTCAACCGCCGTCCTTTTCTGACGGCAACACCGTTGTCACCACCGATACTACCATTGAGGCCAAAGAACAACCAGCAGGACTTATTGTGCTGCCGGCTTCAGCCAATGTGGGCGATGTAGTTGCCGCCCTGAATGCCGTAGGGGCAACACCCCGCGATATTATCTCCATCCTGCAGGCCATAAAAGCGGCAGGGGCCTTGCACGCCGACCTACAAGTAATGTAGCCGCAATGGGTTATAAACGCCCAGCTGTGCGATGCTGTTACAATGAGTTTACTGCCAACCAGTTCCGTCTAGTAGTCTCATAGGCGACGGTGTTGTTGCTCCTGCGGGTTGATTGCTTGCGTACAAACTGCGTACGAGGCGAGGCGCAATCCTCGTCACGCCTCGCAGCTGGACATTTCTAACCAGCTGCGGGCCTGTACTAATAAGGGGTGAATGGATATTGAAAATCAATCCTAACAATCTCATACAGCCAAACACAATCCCCACTAGCGGGGGGGCAGCTGTGCCTGACCAGGGAGCGGCTTTTGCCGCCAGGCTGGAAAAGGCTGTGCAGGCATCTGAACAGGCCGGAACATCACCGGCGGCAGCTTCAGCAAAGCGCAGTGAGGATGCTAAACTTAAAGCGGCCTGTCAGGAGATGGAAGCTGTTTTCCTGAATATGATGCTGTCGCGAATGCGGGCCAGTGTACCAAAAACTAAGCTCATGGGCGACACATCAGGTGAAGAAACAATGCAATCGCTCCTGGACACTGAGTTAACAAAAAATATGGCGCAAGCCGGTGGGATGGGCTTGGCCGATATGTTGTACCGTCAGCTAAGTAAAAGCACTGTTAAAGGCCAGGCTCGATAGCCTGGCTTCTCTGCATATACCGGTCAGCCTGATTTTTATCATAAGGAGTGTGTGGTTCCATGTTCAATCCTCTGCGGTTAAAAATGTCCCTCCTGGTTACAGCCTTGATTATGCTGCTTCTCCAGAGCTCGGGCTGGGCCGCCCCCGGTGCAGTAGTGAGCAAAATCAGGGTAAGCCAGAATGTTGAAACAGTACGGTTGGTTTTTGATGTGTCCGCTTTACCGGAGTACAAAATAATGACTCTTGAGAACCCGCTTAGGCTGGTCATAGATATGCCGGGTACTGTAAACAAGACTGCGGCTCAATATGTTCTCAATGATCCGACAGTGGCGAAGTTGCGACTGGCTGAGGTTGAACCAGGCAAGCTTAGAGCTGTTGTCGACCTGAAAACAGCCTATGGTTATAAGGTATTTACCTTGAAAAATCCCAATCGCCTGATTGTCGATATTATTAAAGATTATGAACGAAAACTGGTTGAAGAACCTGCAACAGGCATTAAATATACCTCCTGGCTAAGAAATCAAGCCAGTGGTCCCTTATGGGCCCATATTCTTGAAGTTGACCCCCAGGCAGGGTTTGCGCTAAAACCTATTCTATCCAACGGTGCAATCCAGGGACTGGAACCGCTGCTGCCAATGGCTGAGCGTTCCGGGGCGATTGCTGCAGTCAACGGCTCTTATTTTGGGCTTGACGGTTCGATAATCGGGTTGCTTAAAATTGACGGTGAGATCGCCAGCACGCCGGAAATGTCACGGACAGCGCTGGGCATTATGCCTGATGGCAAATTGCTTATAGATCAGGTTCACTATGAGGGTAAGATTGAATTACCAGACTCCAGGGAAATACCAATAAATGCGGTTAACCGGGAACGCGGCGAGAATGAGCTTGTTCTCTATAACGGCCTCTATGCGCCGGCAACAGGCTGTAATAATTTTGGGATAGAATATGTAGTTGTAAATGGCAAGGTAACTGCCGTCAATACCAGCAACTCGTCAATACCGTCAGACGGTTTTGTTCTTTCAGCTCACGGCGCTGCCGCAAAGCTGATCGCCGGCCTTAAGGTTGGCGATAGCGTCAAAGTTAACCAGACACTGGGCCCGGTGTGGGATAACACCCGGCATGCATTGGGGGCAGGCCCTATGCTTGTTAAGAATAACAGTGTATTTTTAACAACTAAGATTGAAGAATTCGGTTCTGATGTGGCAGGTGGCCGCGCCCCCCGGACGGCACTTGGGCTCAAGGCAGACGGGACAATCCTCCTTGTTGTTGTTGATGGACGCCAGGAATTAAGCACAGGCATGACCTTGCTGGAGTTGGCGCTTTTTATGCAGGAACTGGGTGCTCAGGATGCTATGAATCTGGATGGCGGCGGTTCCAGTGAGATGGTATTAAACGGTAAGGTCATTAATAAACCCTCAGACCGGCGTGAACGGCGGGTTGGTGACGCGTTGGCAATTGTGCCGGGCCATGTTGCTAATTAATGAAAATGCGCTATAATAAAAGTAGAGAATCCTTTACAGCAAAATACAAAGGCAGGTGTTTCTGGATGGCTCACAAGAAGAGTATAATGATCATAACCCTGCTGCTGATTGTTGTCAGCGCGGTAGCATGGTCATTGGCAGCAGGCCAGCTGGTTGACCAGCGCGGTGTATTAGCAGGTAGTGTTTTGTCAAATGGGTTGGTCGCCCCTGGTGCTATGACCCGGGAAGGCGATATACTTGTTTATGTTAACACCCTTACCGGTCCGGCAGTCGCAGTACGCGCCAACACTGACGGAATTGTCCGTGAAGTACTGGTTAAGCCTGGCGACAAAGTCAAAAGCGGTGATATTTTAGTAAGGGTTGAACCGCTCAAGCGGTAATTACCCTATTAAAGGAAGCTGAATTAGGGAGGCTAAGTTTTGGCATCCTAATCTTCTTCGTGGAAGGATGAACATATGTTGAATATTCTAAGGCGTTGCCTGACAGCGCTAGCGGCAGTACTTATCATCATGCCGATTGCTTACGTTCAAGCTGCGCCTGAATTTATGCCTGTTGACCAAATTGTCAAAGGCATGCATGGAACAGCCAAAACTGTTGTCTCAGGCACTCAAATTGAAGAATTTGGTGTAGAAGTTCTCGGGGTTATGAAACAAAAAGGTCCGTCCGGTGATCTGATTCTGGTTCGAACATATGGTGATGTTATTGAGCGAACCGGCGGTATTGCCCAGGGAATGAGCGGTAGTCCGGTATATATTAACGGTAAACTGGTCGGTGCCATCGCCTATGGCTGGTCGTTAACAGACCATAAGATTGGTATGGTGACACCTATTGCCGATATGCTCAAGCTATGGGAATTAAATAATGGTCAGGCTGAACTGCAGGCACCGGCAGCAGAAACGCCCGCAGAAACGCCCGCCAATGCAGTCAGTACGCCCTTAATGGCCTCAGGATTTGGCGAACAGGCCCTGAAAATGCTGACAGAAAAGCTTAAACCCTATAATCTAACCCCTTATGCAGTGAGCGGCAGTATGTCTGATGACAACAATGGCATTGCCTATAATAAGACCGTTGAGCCAGGCAGCACTGTCGGCGTGCAATTGGTACGCGGGGATGTCAGTCTGGGGGCCTTAGGTACTGTAACCTATGTCGATGGGGATAAGATCTTAGCTTTTGGTCATCCGTTTCTTAAAAAGGGTAAGGTTAACTATTTCCTGACAGATGCCGACGTCTATACTACCTTAAGCGGTCTGGAAAACTCTTTTAAAGTAGGAACATCAACCGAACTGATCGGGATGGTTAACCAGGACAGAGGCGCCGGTATTGCCGGCACACTGGGTAAATTTCCTAACGTCGTACCGCTCCGGATTACTGTTACCGATAAAGATTTAGGTCGTACCAATGAATTATGGGCCCAGGTGGTACAGGATGAGGATTTGGCACCTACTCTATCTGCTGTCAGTGTGTTTAATGCGATTGAGAAGACGACTGACCGCACCGGTTCAGGTACGGCCAGAATTAACTTTGAAATCAGTGCTGCCGGCATTCCCGGCGGAGTATTAACGCGTGAAAATATGTTTTACACTCAGGGGAATATCGGTGAAATGGCAGTAGCTGAGGTGCATGAGGCACTGGCGCTGCTGACCGGTAACCAGTTTACCCCTGTTAGTATTATGGATGTTAAGGTAAATGTTACGATTGACAGCGAGCGGCGGACAGCTACTATTGTTGAGGCTAAAGCCAATACCGCTACCGCCAAACCCGGGGATAAGGTAGAGATAGCTGTCAAAATTAAGCCGTTTCGTGGTGAACCTATCATCAGATGTGTCACCTACACTGTACCTAAGGAACAACAGCCTGGGGCACTGATGCTGGCAGTACGTGGCGGGGGGATGGTTTCTGTCGCCCAGCTTGTTGGCAAACGGCAAAACGGTGAAGAGGATCTGAGTAAACTATTTATGCTCAAACCACGGGCTAAGTCTCTGGAGGAAGCAGTCCAGGAGCTTGTTAACCGTGACCGTAATAATGACATTGTTGTGGAAGCCATTGAGATGAGTATGCCTGATGCTGCTTTAGGTAATGCCGGCAAAAATGTAAAACAGATTGCCGGTACCTTTGAAACCGCCCCCAGTCCGGCTTTACCGGAAACGTCTGTCAAGACCCCGGCTAAACCCGGCCGTACAGGCAGTGAAGCCGCGAAAAGTACCAAAGGGGACGAGTTAAAACACAAGGTATATGTAACGACCGACTATATCATTGATGGCGATTCCCAGGTAATGCTAAATATAACAAAATAAGTACCGAATGAAATAAAAGCTGCATATGCGGCTTTTATTTCATTCCAGGTGTAACAGGCATCGCCCGATAGCTACCGGAAAATAGAGGCATTTAAAATAGCCGCCGGTTAGCAGGGAATTGAAAATAAATATTGAATACTATTAAAGATTAACTGAGCCGAATAAGGTTTAAGGAGCATGACTATGCTTAATAAACTATTCACCCATACAGGGCGGATTGTTATAGAGTTTTTAGAGAATGTAGGACAGGTGCTAATCCTGTTTAGTCAGACTGTTATTCATTTGCGCCAGCTAAATACCAGGCTGCTGCTAAGGCAGATGGCGCATCTGGGGGCAGATTCCCTGGCAATTGTGTTATTGACCATGCTATTCACCGGCATGGTTATGACTGTACAAACAGCTTTTGAATTTGTAAAATATGGGGCCCAGTCCTCTGTTGGCGGCCTTGTGGCTGTAGCTATGGCGCGGGAGTTAGCCCCCGTATTGACCGGCGTGGTATTTGCCGGGCGGGTGGGAGCGGCAATTACGGCCGAAATTGGCTCGATGAAAGTGACAGAACAGATTGATGCCCTGCGGGTTATGGCTGTAAACCCGATTTCTTACCTGGTATTACCCAGGCTGGTTGCCTGTATGGTAATGTTGCCGGTACTGGTTATTTTCGCAAATGTCATCGGGAGCATTGGCAGCTATATGGTTGCCAGATATTATGCCGATATCAGTTCCTTCACCTTCTTTAATTCGATCAAGGTTTTTGCTGTGCCGCACGATATCATCGGTGGCATGATCAAGGCCATGTTCTTTGGGGCAATTGTCGCTATTATTGGCTGTCACAAGGGACTGACAACCGCTCAGGGAGCCGAAGGCGTAGGCCAGGCAACCACTGGATCTGTGGTATTATCAATAACCTTAATCTTTGTCAGCAACTATTTTTTATCGGTACTATTATACCGGTAGAGACTTCAAATGAGGTACAGTATGATCAAACTAGTTAATGTCAACATGGATTTTCGCGGTAAGCAAATACTCAAAGACATTAGCCTTACCATTGAAAAAGGGGAAATAATGGTTATCATCGGGCCAAGTGGCTCTGGTAAAAGTACCTTGCTGCGGCTCATCATTGGTCTTCTTAAACCGACTTCCGGGGAGGTCTGGGTCAATAACCGGGAAATTACCCACATGACTGAGGATGAACTGGGCAAGATCAGGTTGGAGATGGGGATGGTTTTCCAGTATTCTGCTTTATTTGATTCAATGTCAGTAGGAGAGAATGTGGCTTTCGGTCTCAGACAGCATACCGATATGCCTGAAGAAGAGATTTTACGGACAGTGCGCCGTAAACTGCGAATGGTAGGTCTCAGAGGACAGGAAAATGCTATGCCGAGTGAATTGTCAGGTGGTATGAAAAAACGGGTCAGCCTGGCCAGAGCCATTGCCATCAATCCGCATATTGTTCTCTATGATGAGCCAACTGCGGGTCTTGACCCCATCATGTCCAACACAATTGACAGGATGATTGTCAGTACAAGGCGAATGATTGATGCCACCTCGGTGGTCGTTACTCACGATATGCCAAGTGCCTTCCGGATTGCTGACCGGATTGCCATGATTCATGATGGCAGTATTATTGAGATAGGTACACCGGACAGTTTTAAGCAGTCGGAGAACCCGATTGTGGCTAAATTTATCCGCGGGGCCACCGCCCTGCCGGAAAGTAAAGGGAGGGCGAGAGCATGAATACCGAGGCCAAAGTCGGAGCGATCACTCTTTCCGGCCTGATTTTACTGGCCGGAATGTTTGTATATTTAAGCGGCGTTAGCTTTGGTGATAAAGGCTATCCCATTCAGGCTGTTTTCGCTCAGGTGAGTGGTTTGAAACCTGGCAATATTGTCCGCTACGCTGGTGTTGAAATCGGCAAAGTTACCGATGTAAAGGTATTGCCTGATGGTGTGTCTGCCGACATTATGCTTAATCCCGGTGTCAAAGTACCGGTAGGGGCAGCCCTGACGATCGGCTCTGACGGCTTGTTAGGCGAAAAATTTATCAATATTATGCCGCCCCGGGAAATAAATGGATTTTTAGCCCCGCATGCCAAAATCTATGGCGAAAATCCCCAGGGGCTTGATGAACTAATGGTATCGGCCAACCAGGTGCTGGCCGAAGTAAAGACACTTGTTAAAGCGCTGAATGATGTGGTGGCAGATGACAAAGTTAAAGCCGCACTCAAAGAAACGGCCTTAAATACGCGGGAGATAACAGCAAATCTAAACAGGCTGACAGCTACGCTAGCCATGCTGGCTGATACTAATCAGGGTGAAGTGACAGAAACGGTAGCGAATCTGAAAGCCATGTCCGGCAGCCTTAAGGACACCGCTGCCCGGGTGGATAAGATGATGGCCAGTGTCGATAACGATGGTAAGACAGCCGCTGAGCTGCGGGAAACAATTACTGCCCTTAAACAGACTAGCAGCCGGGTGGAGAAGATGGCTGCCGCATTGGAAGGGGTTGTGACAGACCCGGAAACAGCAAAAAATGTCAAAGAAACCCTGAAGAATGCCCGGGATGCCAGTGCCAAGGCCAACAAAATGCTGGGCAAAGTGGCCGATATCCAAACAGAAACAAATGTTGAAGCCCTGTATAATACCGATACGCATAAATACAAAAGCAATGCCGATATTTCCATCAGCACTTCGTCCCGCGATTTTACCGTTATTGGCGTGAGTGACATTGGCGAAGACAGTAAGCTGAATCTCCAGATGGGCAAAAGAGGTGCGGTAGTTAGTCAGCGTTTTGGTGTGATTGACAGCAAAGCGGGTGTGGGGGTTGATGCCAAAATGGGTAATCAGCTGCGGATGTCGCTGGATGTATATGACCCAAATGATGTGCGCGTTAAGCTGCGTACACAGTATCAGGTAGCGCCCGACACCTTTATTGTCGGTCAGTCTGATGACATTAATAAACGGGATGAGCAAACATCTTATTTTGGTGTACGGCGTTCATTCTAAACACTTATTCATTGACACCGCCCCGGCTTGGACATATAATTATAAGTATCTGACTGGGCAGTCAGGGTTTTGAAAATAGTGATAACATCAAGGAGGTCATAGGATTTTATGGCACAATTTAGATTATCTGGCAGCCTGGCCAAACGCATGTCGGCCTTGATTACCGGTGGAATATTGGTAGCTGCTGCTCTGCCAGGCTTTGCCGCTCCGGTAGAACTTACACTTGATGAGGCCATAGTTATGGCTCTTAAAAGCAATCCCGCAATAAAAATATCTGAGTCTGAAATGGACAAAGCCAGATGGGATGTAAAGATAGCTGATTCAGTCAGAAAAGCACCGGCGATCGATTTTACACATAATGCGTCCCGCTCAAAGAGTGCTGCCTCAGTTGGCGTAGGTTATACGACCGCCAGGGAATCTTTTTTGGTTCCTATTCCCGAAAGTCTTAACAATAAATATTCCAACAGCGTTGATCTGTCATTTCCTTTATATACTGGCGGTAAACTTGAAGGAACGGTTGAAAAAGCCAAACTGGGTCTTAAAGTCTCTGACCTTGGGGTTGAAAAATCGCAGCAGCAGGTTAAGCTTGATGCTACAACCGGCTATTACAGTATATTGCAAACCCGTAACCTTGTTAAACTAAGTGAAGAGTCTCTGGATCGCCTTAATGCCCATTTGAAAAATGTTGAAGCTCAATATAGTGCCGGTACTGTAGCTAAATCTGACGTCTTGCGTTCAGAGGTGGAAAAAGCCAGTGCTGAGCAGACCCTGATCAAAGCCAAAAACTCCTACGAACTTGCTGTGTCAGGCCTTAACAATGTCATTGGCCTGTCGCTGGATACTGAGCTTACCCTTAAGGAAGAACTAAACTATGCCAAATATGATAAGACACTGGCAGAGTGTATTAGTGCTGCCCTGGCTAATCGCCCGGATTTAGCGCAGGCTGCCACCAACCTGGATATTGCTAAAACTGAGATTAAAGTAGCTGAAAGCGGCAAGAAACCTACAATAACGGCTACTGCATCTGAAAAATGGAGTGACAAGGATTTCCCCGGTACTGACAATAATACGTGGTCCATTGGTATTAATGCCAGTTATAACCTGTTTGATGCTGGTTTGACCAAAGGCCAAATCAAAGGCGCTGAAGCCGGGCGTGACAA
This sequence comes from Sporomusa sp., assembly GCF_035561255.1. Classification (GTDB taxonomy): domain Bacteria; phylum Bacillota; class Negativicutes; order Sporomusales; family Sporomusaceae; genus Sporomusa. Next base: position 14,515 of record NZ_DATMXX010000350.1, read on the forward strand.
AGCTGCAGAACAGCTGCGCCAGGCCAGAGACAGTGCTCAGCTCGAAGTACGGCAGGCTTATCTCAACATGCAGGAAGCCGAGAAACGTATCGAGACAAGTAATGTAGCTGTTACCAAAGCGGAGGAAGATTATAAAATCTCCCAGGTGCGTTACAGTGCCGGAGTAGGCACAAACCTTGATGTCATCGATTCCCAGGTGGCTTTAACTTCAGCCAAGACCGATTATGTACAAGCCCTGTATGACTACAACACCAGCCGGGCTAAGCTGGACAAAGCTATGGGTATAACAGTAGAGTAAGGTAATTGGATCAAGGCAGAACTGGGTTTCCTGGTTCTGCCTTTTTTACGCCATTACAACCTAAATCCCAGAAAAAACATAAAGGAAGAAGACAGCTCACTGTCGAAGTACGTGAATATCTAAAAGGCCAAGGGAGGCAAAATATGCGAACTAAAGCCGCACTCTTAGCAGTGCTATTGCTTATGCTTGGCATGGCTGCCTTTGGCTGGTGGTCTACCCACAGCCAGGCTGTTTTTGCTCAAATTGAAAGTACATTAGCCAGCGAGTTGACCCAGGCATTGGGTACTCAGGTTGTAATTGGACAATTGCAGGCAGTTGGCCTGACCACTGCTGCCGTAAATGATATAACTATATTTGACAAACAAGGCCGGGAATTGGCCGTTATTAAGCAAGTCACCGTGGAATATAACTTACTCAGCCTGGTGCGCGGTCAAACCGCGGTTAATGCCTTGCGAAAAATTACGCTTACCCAGCCTGCGGTTGACTTGATAGAAGCAGCTGATGGTACCTGGAACATCGAGTTTTTAAAACAGGAAACAAAGCCGGAGAGCCCCAAAATTAGCTGCAAAGTTTTTATTGAACAAGCGGTAGTTAATGTCAGTGCCCGGAATGGTCAATGGCAGCTTACCGCTGTTGACGGTTTGCTTGGTATCAAAGACAGCCAGGCGATTGATGTAAAACTGGCAGCAAATCACAATGATTCGACGATGAGTATAGAAGGCTTTATTAACATTGCTAAAAACAGCCTGTCCCTGACCGTTAAAGCAGATACCCTAAACCCGGCAGCCTATGAAAAATTGATTTTGACTGGTACAGCCCTTAACTTTACCGCCGGCCTGCTGCAAGGTGTCGAGATTACTGTAGCCAGGGATCAGGCAGGGCTTAGTTATGCCGGTGAGTTTTTACTGGATAATGTAGCAGCGACAAGCGGGGAATTAACTGTTGAAAAGGCACAGGGCCGGGTAAGTTTTACCAACAACTATGTGTACATACTTGGTAGCAGTGCCCTTGTCAACAGCCAACCGGTAACGGTTCGCGGTAAAATTGGCATAGCCGGTGAGCAGCCGGTCTTCGACCTAATTGCTGAGTCGCCGGGCATTGATCTGGCAGCCGTTAGCCAGAATCTTCCTCTCAGCGGGGTTGTTGCTTTTAATGCTGCGATTACCGGAACACCGGCAAGCCCGGTTGTTACAGCTGAGCTTGCCGCCCCGGACAGTGTCGGGATCTCAGGCTATAGCCTGCAGGATAGCAAAGCCAAAATCAGATTTGCTGATAAAATAGTAACAATTGACGACTTTACCACTCAGGTGCTTGGTGGACAGGTACGCGGGCAAGGTATCTTTGATACCGGTACAGAACGCTATCAGGTACAATTGACTGCCAGCCATATTGATACTGCTGCAGTCAGAGACTTACCTGTAGCCCTAAGCGGCAGCGGGGATCTTACAGTAGCGGCCAGCGGCCAAGGCCGTGACTGGCGGACAATCAACGGCTCAGCGGCGCTAACCCTTATGACAGGCCAATTAGAGGGGGTACCCTATAGCCAAATGACGGCACTGATCGAGCGTACCGGCAGTACTACTGAGATTAAACACTATGACCTCCTAATGCCCTCCAACGGTATTGTTACCGCAGAAGGGACCATTCAGGATGATAAGCTTGCCATTAAATTAAACGGTCATGGAATTGAACTGTCCGCACTGCCACTAGCATCACTAAAAAATATCAGTTTTGCCGGCAGCGCCGGTTTTGCGGGCGATCTAACCGGTACAGTTGGCCAGCCTCAGCTTGGTGTCAATTTTAATGCTGCCGGTCTTACCCTCAATCAGCAACTGTTAGGTGAGGCTAGCGGTATACTCAGAGCCTCACCCAGTCTGATATCGCTCGAACAGGTAACACTTACTGACGGGACAGCCCTGCATGAAGTATCTGGCAAGGTTGTACTTAGCGGAGCCCAGCCTGAGGTCAGCCTTTCACTCGTAACCCACTCAGCCAGGGCGGAGATCTTTGCCCGGGTTATTAAACCTGATCTGGCGCTAACCGGTAATCTTGAACAGGAATTGACAATAAGCGGCCCCTTAGACAACCTGGCAATGCAGGGCAAGCTGAAATTATCAGAAGGCAGCCTTGCCGGTTATCTTATTGCCAGCGCCGAGGGCAGCTATCAGCGGCGCAATGGTGTTATAACAGTAAATAATCTTAATATAGACTCACTTAACACCAAGATTAAACTGTCGGGAACAGTATCTGCTGATAATAACCTCAATTTCGCCGTCGTGGCTGAGAATATAGATGCTGCGAAGCTAAAAACAGAGTACCCCTACCCGGTGTCCGGGATCTTTAATCTAACAGGTCAGGTAACAGGCAGTGTATCAAGCCCGGAGGTCAGTGGTCAGCTGACTTCCAGCAGAGTCCTGCTGAATGGCCAGGAACTGAAAGACATCTATGCCGATCTAAGCTATGAGGACGACCAGGCAGACATCAGGGAACTGCGGTTTGCTCAAGGGCAGGGCAGTTACCTCTTTAACGGGGCTGTGGATATTAAAACCCACGGTGTGGATGGCCTGTTAAGGGTTAAGGGTGGCGAACTGGCTGGTATATTGGCAATTGCCAATGTACCGGAGCGGGGAATCCGCGGCAGCCTTAATGGCGAGATTGCCTTAAGCGGCAGTCTCAGTAATCCTAATATTGTATTGCGGGGCTCTATAATAAATGGAAAAATAAAAGAGTACCTGTTCGATACCGTTGACATTGATGCTGAGCTTAATAATAAAGTAATTACCGTCAATAAGCTTATGGCTAAACAAGGGCTTGACGGGGTGCTTGCCGCCCAGGGGCAAGCCGATCTAAACGGCAAGATTGACCTGGAAGTAGGCGGCCGCTCAATTGATATTGGGATTTTGCCAGCGTTGTTTAACACAACTGTTGAAACTACAGGAAAGTTTAGCTTTACTGCCCAGGCGAGCGGCGTTACTGCTGATCCTAATGTGTCTGTGTCGATGGATGTACAAAAGGGCAGTATCGCAAATGCCGAATTTGATAACCTATATGGCCTGCTAATCTATAACAAAGGCAGCATCCATGTCAACCAACTGTTTGTGGCGCGTGGACCGTATAAGGCCAGTGCTTACGGCATAGTGCCGTTAAAGGCTTTAAACAGCCAAGGGCGTGGTAAAGCCGATGTGACTGATGCCATGGATCTCAAACTGCGGCTTGATAATGCCGATCTGAGCATACTTCCCATGCTGACGAAAGAGGTCGCCTGGGCCACAGGACCTACCGCAGGTGAGATTGCCATCGGCGGTACACTCTCTCAGCCGTCGTTGAATGGTCACTTAACTATAGTCAATGGTTCCATCAAGCTAAAAGCACTGGCTGACCCTATCCAAAAAGTGGGGATTGATATTCAGTTTAAAGATGATAAAATAGACATAAACGCCTTTGACGGGGAAATGGGCGGCGGCTCTTTCTCTCTCGACGGATCGGCCAGGGTAGCAGGCTTAGCGCTTGACGACTATAACCTCATGCTTGCCTTAAATCATTTAGGTGTAAAACATAAGTACTTTACCGGTCCGATAGACGGCGTTCTATCAGTAACAAGCAAAGACGCCCGGCCGTATATTCAGGGAAAGCTAACAGTTGAGAATGCGACTGTCAATATTCCGGCTGTGCCTGACAGCGGCGAAATTGCCTTTAATGCCGGCTTGGATATTGAAGTGGTTGTGGGTGACAAGGTTCGCATGTATAACCCGTATCTGTACGATTTCCTGGCTGAGGGCAAGGTTAAGTTCGCCGGATCGCTAAAAAGACCATCAGCTTCAGGTCGTATTGAGGCCCGGCGCGGTACGGTGAGATACCTGACAAACCGCTTTACTATTTTAAGCGGCAGTGCTGAGTTTATCCAGTACCGCTCCATTGAACCGGTCATTAAGCTCCAGGCTGAATCCAAACTTGAGCGAACGAGAATTAATCTGGCGATTAACGGCCCGGTTACCGCGATGGATCTTAAATTAACCTCTGAGCCGGCGATGAGTCAACAGGAAATTATGTCACTGTTGACACTGCGCGGCGGCTACTTTACGAAAAACAACGGCACCGATAATGATAGCACCTTAGGTCGTGATGAGTTGATCAGCCTGCTGGATGCAGGCCTGCAGATGCGGTTTATTGCCGAGGTTGAAAGTGTCCTTCAGGAAACCTTAGGGGTCGATGAATTCCGGTTAGTTCGGACATCACTCTTTGATACCGGCAGTAACCATGCCCGGAATAGCCAATCTGACGACCAGTTCCAAGGGTATAATGTTGAAATTGGCAAATACCTTACAGATAAATTCCTCATAAGCTATAGTGTGGGTCTGGATCAGCATAACAACAGTATCGGTTTCCGGTATGACCTAACCAAAAATATCGGGTTAGGGGGCTCCTTCGGTGGCACCGCGAAAACACTGCTTACTGTTGAAACCAGGTTTGCTTTTTGATATATCAAAGGTACAGGTAGAGACCGGCTCTTTAGAGCGGGTTAGTTATCGGAGTATTGTAAAGGGATGATACGAATGGTACTCAGTCAATATCTGGCTGAATTAAAAAATATCCGGATAGTGACGCCTGAAGAAGAGGCCGCACTGTGGCAGGGATATAAAGAGGATGGCGATCTTGCCTGTCGCCGCCGTCTAATTGAAAGTTATCAGCCATTAGTCTTTAAAACAGCAATGCGCTGGCGACTGCCTGAGACTACTATGCTGGATATGATCCAGGAAGGCACCGTTGGGCTGATTGAGGCTGTTGAAAACTATGACCACACCCGGGGGGTTGCCTTTAGCCTGTTTGCCGTGCACCGTATCCGGGGGCGGATTATTAACTACCTGAGCCGTGAAGACAATAACCTGGTACGGATTGACAGCCCGGTAACGGCAGACAGCAGCCAGGCGACAATTGCCGACTTACTCATTGACGCGCAGGCGGAAGTGGCCGCACAGGCTGAACATAACTATCTTGTTGATCAGCTCAGAGCAGCTATGGATCGACTGCCGGCCAAGGAGCAACAAGTGTTAAACAGTGTTTATCTTGGTGACTGTGAAGCCAAAGATATTGCCGCAACGATGGAATTAAGCGTTTCTCATGTCTATCGCCTGCAAAAGCAGGGAATTCGCCGGTTGCGGGGGATGCTTTCCAAACTAATGGGCAACTGGTAGGGAAACTGGCGATAAACGCCCACCTGCTTCGTTGCTCCTGCGGGTTGTTTGCTTGCGTACAAACCCCGTACGCGGCGCTGCACAATCCTCGTCGCGCCTCGCATCTGAACGTTTCTCGCCAGTTTCCGTTAGAGTAAGGTAGTGTGTTTTTACAAACACACTACAGGGAGATAATAGGTTATTGTGATTGATATCGCAACAATCTTAAAAAGTGAGCAAATCGGTCAAATAACGACGAGATAGTTAGCATTAGCGAGGCAATCATAATAATTGCCCGTTTTTGCTTGTTTGTTAATGACCAAAATCTGGCCTCTTCCCAGGACTATAAATAGTGTTTATAATAGGGGTGGTGAATGTGGCGGATTGTAAACAAAATATTAACAGGCATCTAAACTCTGCTCAGCAATGGCTTTCAGAGGCTGAAGAGGCTTTCGACAAAGATAGTGATATCCGTGGCGAGCTTAATTTGTTTTTGGCTCAGGCCGAACTTACTCATGCCAAAGAGGTTAACCGGTCCCGGCATTGGCGGCATCGCTACCCTGTTCTGCGGCACAGCCTGGCTATTGGCCTGGCAATTACTATCGCCGTCGGCGGGATGACTGCAAGTTACCTGTGGGGAATAAGCCGCCACAACACACAAAGGCCGCTGCAAGTAACACAACCTGTTACCGTAGTTGAGAATGGTCCGGTTCAGATCAATGCCGTTTCCGGAGCAGTTACGTCACCTGCGGTGCCGCAGGCACCGTCAATTGAAGCTAATACGAGTACGACCGAAATTGACAAAGGACATTCGGATACTACTCAAAAACAGCCTGCGCTGTTAGCACCAGCTGAACAATCCAAAGATGTACCCCTGACACCCGAGGAGATTAACAAACTTATTCGTTTAGCCGGAAAATCGTTGCGTGGACAGTAACAAATAAATAAGGAGGTAATGCATGAAGAACATTAAATGTTGTAAACTTTTTATTGCGGCAGCAATTGTTTTAAGCATGGCCGCAGCTTTGGTTTTGCCTGTTTACGCAGCAGACGTTGAAGGCAAGACAGCCACAGCCGTAACGATTACCGGTATTAGCCAGGTTGCTGAGAGCACCGTGCGGGGTGTGGTAAAAACCCAACCCGGTGATACGCTGTCGGCTGACAAGATAAAGCAGGACATGCAGGCAATCTACGACCTGGGCTATTTCTTTGACGTTGTTGCTAACTTTACTGAAGTGCCGGAAGGCGTGAAAGTAACATACACCGTCATGGAGAACCCTAAGTTAACCGATATTGTTGTCAAAGGCAACACGAAGGTAACTGCCGATAAAATTAAAGAACAAGTGACTACCGGTAAAGACGGTGTCTTGAATACCCGGACCCTGAATGCCAATGTCCGCGCAATTGAGGAGTACTATCATGGACAAGGCTATATTTTAGCTAAAGTAAGTGATGTGGCGATGTCACCAGGCGGGGTGTTGACCCTGACCATTAATGAAGGCTCACTGGAAGGCATTGTGATCAAAGGCAACGAAAAGACCAAAACCAATGTAATCACCCGTGAAATGAAGGTTAAGCCTGGCGAACCTTTTAATGTAAAGGACGCTCGCCGCAGTATGCAAAAAGTGTACAACCTCGGTTACTTTGAAGATGTTAATATGAAACTTAACCCTGGCAAGGATCCTAATGCTGTTGTGCTTGAGGCCAGCGTTGTTGAACAGAAAACAGGTACGTTCTCAATCGGTGGCGGTTATAGCAAGGCCGATGGTATGATTGGTATCATTGAGCTGGGTGATAACAACTTTAACGGCAAGGGTGACAAAGTTAAGCTCCACTGGGAGTTTGGCGGTGCCAGCAACTCAAACTATGAGGTAAGCTATACCCGTCCGTGGCTTGACAGCAAGCAAACTTCATTAAGCTTTAGCTTATATGACATGACTAACGAGTATAGTGACTATGATAATCATGGTGACTTGGAATCAAGTTATGATAAAAATCGCAAGGGCTTTGAGATTACCCTTGGTCGCCCGCAAGGCGAATATGTCCAAAACTATCTCACTTATAAAAACCGCAAGGACACCTGGGTTGAGGCCGTAGAGGGTAAGGATTACTCAACAGATCCACAATATCTTAAAGATAACTTTGGCTCAACCAATAGTGTCACCCTGACGCGGGTATTTGACTCAAGGGATAATGTATTTAATGCAACCGAGGGAACCCGCTTCTCGCTGTCTGCTGAATTTGCCGGCAAAGCGTTCGGCGGTGACTTCGATTACAATAAATATACCGCTGAAGGCCGCAAATACTATAAAGTAGGGCGTGACCACGTAATCGCGGCTCGTGTTACTGCCGGTTATGCCGATGGCAAGATGCCTGAGTCCGGAGAGTTCTCCGTCGGTGGCGCTGATACTCTGCGCGGCTACGAGGATGATGAATTCGAAGGCGACAAAATGCTGGCTGCATCTGTTGAATACCGCTTCCCGGTAGTCAGCAAAGTGCAGGGTGTGGTCTTCTCTGATATCGGGAATGCCTGGGATGGCGAAGGGTACAAGCTTGATGATCTTAACGCCAGTGTCGGTGTCGGTATTCGTGTAACAACACCGATAGGCCCTATTAAAATTGACTATGCCCAGGGGAGCCAGGGTGGTCGTACCCACTTTAGCTTTGGTGGCCAGTTCTAATAGTTGCAGCTAACGAGTCAGGCCTGTGGCCTGACTCGTTTACTAGAGGGAGGTGCGCGTTATTACTGCAAAATACCTGCGACATACGTTGTATCTAAGCCTTGTGGTACTGCTGCTTAGCCTATGGACAGGCACCGGGCTGGCTGCGCCCACTACAGTGGATAAAATCGCGGTGACGATTATCGCTGCTGAGCAGCCGCCGGCAAGAGTGGCCAAGCGAATGACCGCCAGTGTTACGACAGTGGGAACACAGATGCTTGTAGGCCGGACGATCAGTGATGTTGAGACAAATCAAGGCAGTTATGAAAAGCTGGTGCGGGAGATATTTGACCGTGTGCTTGTCGGCTATACAGTCGGGCAAGTCAGTATTACACCGGGGACTACTACCCATATTGAGGTGACAGTGGTTCCCTGGGGTGATGTAGTGCGCGATGTTGCCCTGGAAATTGACATCAGTGGTCTGTCGCCTGATTTAGGGGACCTGATAAAAAAAGACATGGGCCAGGTGGAAGACCAGGTTGCTAATGTGCTGATCGGCCTGCCTGTTGATTCTGTAGAATGGGCCGGTGGTGTATCAACGGCAGTAATCAGGGAATTATTAGCGAACCAGCTGCCGGAATTCAGGAGTAATCTGGAGATTACTGCCGGCCAGAAAACGAATATCAGGCTTTCGCTCATTCCTATTGGGCCGGTCATTGATAATGTCCATGTCGCCATGCGGTCACGTACTATACCAAACGTACTGCTGGCCAGGGCCAGTCCTGCTGTCAGCGGTGCCACAGGTATGCTGCGCGGCTTGCCGGTCGCTTTTGTTGAGCGGCATAAAGACTATTTTACTGATAAAGTAACTGCTGCAGCCGCTAGCCATCCGATTACCAGCCAGTATGGGTTAACACTGATTCCGGTTATTGACCCGGGAAAAGACACTGAGATCACTCTTAATGCAGAAACTACCAAATACCGGGTTACTCTGGAAGGCAGCCTGGATATGGGGCGTGAGGAAGACAACACCTCAGCCAAACTTCACTTTGGCAAATTTACAGGCAGCCGGGACGAGGTTTTCCTTGAAGTCAAATTTCTGCCTGACAACCTGAACTGGGAGTTTGAACCAGGCTGGGGTCATAAATTTACGCAAAACACAATGGCTGGTGTAAGGTACAATCTCTCTGAGCAGGAAAGTATTCTATGGGTCAATCAATATGTGGGCTCTAACTGGACGATCCGGGTTGAACACACCCCCAAGTCCAATTATAATGAGCTGGGTATAAGGTACAAGCTGCATGACTTCCTCAGTACTGAATATGTTATTACCGAAAAAGAAAACTGGCTGAGACTTGTGGCTAATTTGTAAACTTGCTCAATAAAGGGCTGCCTGTTATAATTGTTAAATAGAGGAGAATTTATTGCCAAGTGGCAGGAAAGAAGGGTCAAACATGTTTAAAGACAAAAAAGTAGCAAAAGTGGTAGCTGTAGCTATAGTTGCAGTATTTCTGTTAGGGGTATTTGGGGTGGCAATCTCACAAAGCACCGTTGGTCATGCTGCCGGTGCCGGTACTGCCTCCAATGTGGGTAAAGTCAATTATCAGCGCTTGATTAATGAAACCCCGGAATTGGCTACTTTCAAAGAAACTATGCAAAATGAAGTTGCCCAGGCGCAAAAAGATTTTGAAGAAAAATCTAAAACCATGAACGATCAGGCAAAACAAGAGTACAGCAATCAGCTGCGCGAACGCCTGTCGCTGAAAGAACAAGAACTTAAAGCCCCGATTTTCAGCAAGATTGACGCAGCTGTTAAAGCAGTTGCCGATACCAAAGGTCTTGCCGTAGTCCTTGATACAAATAACATCGTATATGGTGGTCAGGATATCACCGATGATGTAGTCAAGAAACTTAGCGGTAAATAATTTTAAAACCCCGGTCATTTTAGCCGAGCCGGTTTAGCCTGTGCTCGGCTTTCCGTACTTGACAATAACGATTCATCTAGAGAGGGTGATTTGGTGTGAAAATAACAACACCAATAAGGTTTCTGGCAACCCTGATCCTTGGTGCCGTTCTTCTAACAGGCTGCGCCCGCCCGGCGCCTGAAACCAAGTCTCCCGCAGCGCCGCAAGTAGGCGTTATTGATATGGATAAAGCCGTTAAGGCTCATCCCAAACACCAGGAATGGCAAAAACTCAAAGAGCAGGCTGCTACGTTGAATCAGCAACTAACTGCAGAGGCCGGCAGGGCTGCAGGGGTTACCCCGCAGTCGGCAATGAATCTGCCAGGCAGTGTCGAGAGTGGGCTGAGGGCAGCGGCTGAGCAGGAATTCAACGCTAAAATGGCGGCGAAACAGCAGGAACTGCAAACACGTCTTGCCGGCAAGGCCAATAAACTTCATAGCGAACTTTCCACTGAGCTTAAGACCTATGCTGAGCAACTGGAACAGGAATATCAGCCTCAACTATTTAACCTGCAGCTGAAACTACAGACGGTCCGGATGGATGAGAAGGAAGCTGCAGCTGTTAAAAAAGCACTTGATGACCTGAAGGCTGAGCAAACCAATAAACTGACTGTGCGCGAAAAGGAGTTGGCTCAAAAGCTGGAGACGGCACTGACACCTGACAAAGCGGCCAGTGAGCAGGAGCTTGCAGCCTATGCTAAACAGCTGAACTCCGAAATCAGCACTAAAATGGCTGCCCAAACTGCAAATATAGCTGATAAGGGTACAGGCCCACTTAGCTCGTCGTCAACCGCTGCCGGTGTCAGCGCTCTTGAACAGCAGTTTACGATGAAACAACAGGAGATTAGTGCGCTTGAGGATACTATTCTGAATGATATCCGGGACAAGGCGGCCAAAGTGGCAATAGAGCGCAACCTTGATGTTGTATTTACAGGTCAGAGAGTGAATGTCAGCGCCGTGGACATTACTGATGCCGTTATTACTGCGGTTAAGAAATAATCAGCCTGCGTATACTATTTTAAACATTACTCTGAAGGTTTCGAAGGAGGATTTTATGAACAAGCAAATTAGAGTGTCGTTAGTATTGGTACTGGTTTTTGTTGCGGCCCTGGCCCTGGCCGGCTGTAACAGCAACCAGCCGACAATTGGTGTCCTTGACGTAAATAAGGTCATGTCTGACAGCCCGAAAGTAAAACAACTCCAGGAACAGCTTAATGTCAAAGGTAAAGAACTAAGTGATCAGCTGGAAAAAGATAAAGCTGGTGTTAGTGCGGAAGAATTCCAAAAGCGCCAGGAAACTGCTTATGGTGAATTCCTTAAGATTAAGCAAGACCTGGAAACTCAGATTGATAACAGCATCAAACAAGCGATTGAGCAAGTAAGCACCGAGAAAAAACTGGGTGTTGTGCTTTATAAAAACAGTGTGGCTCAAGGCGGCACTGACATTACAGATGCTGTAATCCAGAAAATGCAATAAGCAGGGGGCCGTTTTGTGAAAAAGACGTTAGTTGAGATTGCCGCCCTGCTTAACGGTACCGTTACAGATACTACCTGCATAGAAATCACCGGCGTCACCAATATTGATGATGCCGGTCCGGGGGATATCACCTTTGCGGTACCGCCCCATCTGGATAAAGCAGGTAAGTGTGCTGCAGCAGCTGTAATCATTCCCGACACTGTCGAATCATTTTCCAAACCGGCTATCCGGGTGGCTAACCCCCGGGTAGCCTTTACCACGTTACTGAGCCTGTTTACGCCTAAACCTGACATACCTCCGGGCGTTCATCCGGCAGCAGTAGTACATGCTACAGCCACACTTGGAGCTAATGTGGCTGTTATGGCTAATGTCGTCATTGACGCTCATGCCGTCATCGGTGATAATACGATAGTATATCCACATACATATATTGGACGGGATGTAACTATCGGTAAGGATACACTGATTTACCCGAATGTTACAATCCGGGAAGATTGCCAGGTAGGCAGCCGGGTAATTATTCAGAGTGGGGCTGTCATTGGCAGTGACGGCTTTGGGTTTGTTACCATAGGCGGCCGTCATCAGAAAGTACCGCAGGTAGGCAATGTAATAATTGAGGATGATGTCGAGGTTGGCGCCAATAGCTGCCTGGACCGGGCTACTACCGGCAGCACGATTGTTAAGCAAGGCACCAAAATCGACAATCTGGTACACTTGGCTCACAATGTAGTTGTTGGTGAAAATTGTTATTTTGTCGCGCAAACAGGGATTGCCGGCAGTACTAAAATCGGCAACAATGTAACCTTTGCCGGCCAGTCAGGCTGTAATGGACATTTGACAATCGGTGACAATTGTGTTTTTGCCGCCAGGTCGGCCCCGATTAATGATATACCTGCTAATTCCTTCTACGCCGGTTTCCCCGCCCGGCCGCACAAACAATGGCTGCGGGCGGAAGCGGCCATGGGCCGGCTGCCTGACCTGATCAAGAAAATTCGTGAGCTTGAACAACGTCTTGGTGAGCTTGAAAAGGAATAATAGCCTGAGGTATACTCGCTATGTATACCTCAGTTTTTTTGTCCACAAATTGGCTCCAGGCCGTAGCAGGATTTTTACACAGGACAGGGAATTAATATAAATTTATATCACACCATACTATTTAGTGAGGAGAACTACGATGAAGAAAACTATTTTGGCAGCTGCAGTATTGCTAGTGGCAGCAGCTCCTGTATATGCTGCCCCGTCCATTAATGGCTCAACAGGCATTATCAATACCCCCTCGGCTGATGTATTGCAAGAAGGCCAGTTTTCCCTGGGCTATCATCACCTGAAAGAGGGCGGAGTTGGCAGTTTTAATATCAATCTGGCTGATAAGCTGGAGGTTGGTGTAGCTGGATTCCGTTATGACGGCGATAGCAACAAAGACAATCAAACCTACTTTAATGCGAAATTTGGCCTGGTGCCGGAGACCGTAATTACCCCAGGCCTGGCTATTGGAGTAGAAGATATTGGTAATCATGATAAACGAACCTACTATGCCGCAGCCAGCAAAGCACTGCCGTTTGGCTTCCGGATTCATGCCGGTATTGGTGATGGCCGTTATGACGGTGTATTTGCCGCGATTGAAAAGACCATTAACCCGATTGGTGTGATTACCGGCAGCAACACCTTTCCGGCCACGACCCTCATTGCCGAGTGGGATGGCGACCGGATGAACTACGGTGCACGCATGTCAGTCGTTCCCGGCCTAAAAATCGACGCTGGCTGGCGCCACAGTGAAACCTACTTTGGGCTAAGCTACACATATTAGGAGCCCACGATGCAGTACCATTTAGTGAAGTATATAAGTCGGTTAGTATGTTTGTTGCCAGCCAAACTGAGACAGAGCCTTGGCCGCCTGGTAGGCTGGTTATGCTGGCCACTGGTGTCTGCCAAACGGCGTAAAATGGCGATTGAGAATATTTGCCGCAGCCTTAAGGTGGATGAGCAGCAAGCCTATGCGCTTGCCAAAGCAAGTGCGGTGCGATTTGGCCCGATGTTTATGGAGGTTCTCCAGATGCCTTGCCTCACCAAAGACAACATCGGGCAATATGTCAAAATTAACGGCCGGGAACACCTTGAAGCAGCTTTGAAATTAGGGCGTGGGGCGGTATTGGCCACAGCCCATACCGGTAACTGGGAGCTGCTCGGAGCTTCTCTGGCGATGCATGGTTTTCCGTTAGTTGCAGTTGTTCAGCGGCAAACAAACGCGGCGATGGACAGTTTTATTAACGAATACCGGACAAAAGCCGGCATGCATGTCACCTATAAGCAAGGTGTCCGGGAAATGGTTAAGCTGCTTTGTGCCGGTAAGATTATCGGGCTGCTTATGGATCAGGATAACCACCGCGACGGCGTGTTTGTTGAGTTCTTTTCGCGGCTGGCATCGACACCGCAGGGAGCTGCAGCGCTAGGCCGTCTGAACAATGCCCCCATAGTGCCGGCCTTTATTACTGCTAACCAGGATGGCACCCATACGGCAATTATCCATCCCTATGTCGTAGTGGAAAAAACAGCAGACCGGGGCGAGGATATCCGGATTACCACCCAGCACCTGACAAAGATTATTGAAGACCATATCAAACAACATCCCCATGAATGGTTTTGGCTCCATAACCGCTGGAAAACCCGCCCGCCTGCCATGGATTCGGAAACTACTAACCGCCAAATAAAGTAAAAAAGGGATTGCTGCTACACTGGCAGCAATCCCTTTTATAA
>NZ_DATMXX010000351.1:0-2409 GCF_035561255.1 Sporomusa sp.
GTACACCGGGATGAGTATAATCATGTTAATAATAAAATACTAGATATAGTGATGACGGAAAAAAGTAATTTTGTACTTTCCATGCAGAGAGCTAGTGGTTGGTGTAAACTAGCTGGAAATACTCAATGAAGTTCCTTCCCGAACTGCAGGCTGAAGGTTATAGTAGGCTGCGCCGTTTTGTCTACGTTACAGACTTAAAGTAGATCTTATGATTTAAACAGGGTGGTACCGCGGCTTTTCGCCCCTTAGGTACTTCCTTTTTTATTTTTTAAGATCTAAATTGGGTGGTACCACGGTAACTATCGTCCCTCTTCAGAAGAGGGGCGATTTTTTTCTATAGCCGGCATAGAAAAAAGTAAAGATGCTTATATTTTTAGGAGGTTACTTATGAATATTCCTTTTATTATTGTTTGCTTGTACATTGTATTACTATTTATGATCAGCTATTATGCAAAACGGCGTTCAGCCGGCAGTGCAACAAACTATGTACTTGCCGGCAGACAGCTTACCACTCCGCTTATTACTGTATCTATTGTGGGGCTTGCGGTTGGCGGGGCATCAACTATTGGTGTTGCCGAACAAGCCTACAAGGTCGGCCTTTCTGCAGGCTGGTATACAACCGCCTGGGGATTAGGGGCGATCGCCATGGGCTTGTTAGTTGCCAAAAAATACCGTGAGCTCAATATCACAACAATCCCCGAGTTGTTAGGGCGTTATTATGATAAAAAAGGCATGATCGCTGGGATCGCCTGTCAAATATTAATTCAACTTGTGGTCATGTCGCTGCAATATATCGCAGGGGGCAGTATTCTCTGCGCTTTAATGCCTGAAGTCTTTACCCTGACTACCGGCATGCTGACAAGTGCTATTGTCTTTATCGGTATTACCTCAATCGGTGGTATGTGGTCTGCCAGTTTATCCAATCTGTTAAACGTCAGCCTAAAATATGTAGGCATCATCCTGGCCACCATTGTCGGGGTGACACACGCCGGCGGTATGGCTAATATTCAGGCCAATCTTCCTGCTAATGTACCTTATCTGGATATGATTGACGGTGTCGGCATACTCGGTATTATTAGCTGGATCGTGGTATTGGTAACAGTTAACCTTTCGCTGCAGAGTATTATTCAGATATCGCTGGGGGCCAAAGATGTAAAAACCGCTCAACGTGGCTTTATTATCGGTGGATTGATGATGCTGCCAATTGGTTTTGTCAGTGCCCTGCTGGGGGTTATAGCCAAATCCATGTTCCCTAATGTTAGCCCGGCCCTGGCTCTCCCGATGACCATCATGTCTTTGGACCCGGTGCTCGCAGGAATTACCCTGGCTGCTCTCTGGGCAGCCGATGTATCAACAGCCTGTAACCTGCTGCTTAGCTCGGCGACCCTATTCTCACAGGATATTTACAAAAAATTTATAAACCCCAGCGTAAGCGAGAAAAACTTCCTCGTTACCACCAAAATAGCGGTGGTGGCTCTAGGCTTGCTTACCCTTACGCTGGCTATGACTATTAGCGGCATTATCAGCACCCTGATGATTGGTCTTAGTCTTACAGCTGCCTTTAGCGTTATTGTACTGTTTACCCTTTTTGCTCCAGGTCTTTGCCGGAGAAATTCCGCTTTCTATACAATATTGACTGGGGTCATAGTATTGATTCTATGGCAAACAACCCCGGCTGTCCGGATATTCCCACATGTTATCTATCTTGAATGGCTTGCTTGCCTAGCTACGTTCTTCCTAATCTATTTGGTAGATTCGAAACCAATAGCTAGCACTGAATATGCGAACTAACGGCAGTACGACCCCAAACACAAAAGAGAAAGACCTGAAATGTTCATTTCAGGTCTTTCTCTTATAATATACTAAGTTCAGGTGATGTTAACGCCTGATCTCGGCAAGCACCTCGTTAATATCCGGTAGTTCAGGAATTGGATACACCTTTACCCAGAGCACCTTCCCTGTCTCATCAATCAGGATATTGGCCCGCTCGGAAAAGCCTTCGCCCTCACGAAACAGCCCGTAGGTCTGTGCGACCTGGCCGTGTGGCCAGAAGTCTGCTGGCAGCTTGGTCCGGGTAATCTCAAGTTCTTTCGCCCACGCATTTTTGCTTGGATAAGCGTCAACACTGAGTCCTAAAGGTACGGTATTGTATTTTTCCATTTCCTCATAATTAGCTTCCAGTGATTTCATCTGTTCGGCACAAACTTTAGTCCAGGCTAGCGGATGCCACGATAACAATACTTTTTTTCCCCGGTAGTCAGATAATTTCACGTCCTGTCCACGGTTGTCTTTCAGCACAAAGTCGGGAGCATAATCACCTACAGTAATCTGTTTCATAGTAGTTACCTCCTATGTATTAGTGAGTTTTCTTACTAAAGTTATACCGCTGCATAGTAGTATTTCCATAAC
>NZ_DATMXX010000352.1:0-9921 GCF_035561255.1 Sporomusa sp.
ATGTCATCTCCTTGTGCTATAACAACGCATTAAAGTTTTGCAGGCGGGTGGTGTGTTGGCAAAAGCGGAAGTCAAGCGCCAGCGGTGAAGCGTTGTCAATGCACCACCCGCCTGCGGCTGCAAACTTCTTTATTGCGGAATGTATAGCTAAAAGAAAACTGTTGGAGGTTATCCAACAGTTTCTTCTGATTATAGCTTACCCTGTTTATTCGCAAGTGATGCTTTGACAAAATCCCTAAATAGAGGATGTGGCGCAGTCGGACGCGACTTAAATTCAGGATGGAATTGAGTCCCGACAAACCAGGGGTGATCCTTTATTTCTACGATTTCGACTAACCGTCCGTTAGGCAACGTACCACTGATACGCAGCCCAGCTGCCGAAAGTTGCTCACGATATGCGTTATTAAATTCAAAGCGGTGACGGTGGCGTTCATAAATAATCTCGTCTTGATAGGCTTCATAGGTAAGCGTGTTTTCAGTCACCTTACAGGGATAAACACCAAGGCGCATTGTGCCGCCTTTATCTTCAATTGCCATCTGTTCCGGCATAAGGTCAATCACCGGATGCGGGGTATCAGGGTTAAATTCTGAACTGTGGGCATCAGTCAACCCACAGACATTACGGGCAAATTCAATAACAGCCGACTGCATACCAAGACACAGACCAAAAAATGGAACCTTGTTTTCCCGGGCATAGCGGATCGCTTTCAGCTTGCCCTCCACACCCCGGTCGCCAAAACCACCTGGTACTAAAATCCCATCAACGCCCCCCAGATATGCGGACAGGTCAGCATGCTCATCCTCAATATCCTCGGCATTAATCCACTTTATCTCAATGGCTGAATCATTGGCAATGCCACCGTGCCGTAAGGCCTCAGATACGCTCATATAGGCATCCTGCAGCGCAACATATTTACCGACAATCGCAATGCGTACACTATGCGACGGATGAACAATCTTGTCCACCATCTGCTGCCAATCAGTCATGTCAGCACCGGTGTCCTCAATATTTAGTTTCTCCAGGGCAATGCGATCAAGGCCTTCTTTCTCCAGCATAAGTGGTACTTGATAAATACTGGCGGCATTCTTATTCTGAATAACAGCGTCACCGTCAATATCACAAAATAGTGCCAGCTTCTCTTTCATCTCTGGTGAAATCTCATGTTCGGTACGGCACACAATAACATCAGGGTGAATGCCGATACTGCGCAGTTCTTTTACACTATGCTGAGTTGGTTTAGTCTTCAGCTCACCAGCTGCTGAAATATATGGTACAAGCGTAACATGGATATAAAGTACCCCGCCTCGCCCTACTTCCTTCTTGACCTGACGGATAGCCTCGAGAAACGGGAGACTCTCAATATCACCGACGGTGCCGCCGATTTCGGTAATAACAATATCAGCATTGTCTTCCTTGCCGACCCGGTAAATACGGTCTTTTATCTCATTGGTAATATGGGGAATTACCTGGACGGTACTACCCAAATAATCGCCTTTACGTTCTTTGTTGATTACCGACCAATATATCTTGCCGGCTGTAACGTTTGAGCTTTTGCTCAGGTTAATATCGATAA
Source organism: Sporomusa sp. (assembly GCF_035561255.1). GTDB lineage: Bacteria > Bacillota > Negativicutes > Sporomusales > Sporomusaceae > Sporomusa. The sequence continues at coordinate 1,575 of NZ_DATMXX010000352.1, forward strand.
ACCGTTCATAATGACCAAGATCCAGGTCGGTCTCACCACCATCTTCAGTTACGAAAACCTCACCGTGCTGATACGGGCTCATGGTGCCTGGATCAAAGTTGATGTACGGGTCAAACTTCTGAATGGTAACTTTGAGCCCGCGGCTTTTCAGCAGGCGCCCCAGCGATGCCGCAGTAATCCCCTTACCAAGCGAAGACACTACACCGCCGGTCACAAAAATATATTTAGCCATAAAAAAATATCCTCCTACTACTTTCCCACAATTAGCTGTCTTAACAAAGCTAGTTTTACCAACTCTTTAATGTTTTTATCCGATAGCTAACCGGTTAGTTGGTTTCCAACTCTTCTTCGTCTTCTTCAATCTCTGTCTCATCTTCAATCAAATCAGCCGGCTCTTCAGTTAGGCCGGCATCCTCAGAATCAAAATCCTGCTGAATGGCGGCTAACAGTTTCTCTCGCCGCACATCATCTTGTCGGGCTGCAGCCGTTTCCTCTGTTTCACGAAGGCTAATTCGTTGTGGCGACCATTCGGTCAGTCCCCAGGTACTTTTGCCAGTATGGACAAACCGGCTGTCCAAATTAATCTGGGTATGAATCTCTGCAATAATATGTGCCGGCGGGCGAATGGTACTGCCCTTTGCGGCCACTACCTTGTCAATTAACTCCCGGTAATATAACGGATGGCCTGCTGTCTTTAGGATTTGGTACGCTAAGCTGACTTCCGCAAAATCATTCTTTGATATATTATTTGCCATAATTTTTACCTCCGCACTTAACAATCCGCTGCTATCCAAGAGCAAAACACCACTCATACCACCGTTTTTTTAAGCGGCACCGTGAATATTGCTAAGCTCTGGACTCATTTAGTTAGGCCGCACAAGGCACAACACTACCACCGCTTGCGGCAAGTTTCACTTTATATTCAACATACAGAGGCAAATTCCTGCTACATTTTTTCCGGAGCAGCTACTCCCAGAATCTTTAGCGACTGCCTGATTGTTGACCTTACAGCTGTCACAAGTGCTATCCGGGCAATCTGTAGTTGGGGTTCAACCCCCATAATCCGGCATTGGTTATAGAAGGTATGGAACATTCCCGCCAACTCATGTGCATAGCGGGCAATACGGTGCGGCGCCCGATCCAGGGCTGCACTGGCAACTTCTTCAGGAAACTTTGCCATCTTTTTAATCAAGTCAATCTCAATCGGTTCGATCAACACGCTTAGGGAACTATTAGTGATCTGCCTAACTTCAGATACTGCAATTCCAGCTTCGGCAACCTGCCTGAAAATGCTGCAGATACGGGCATGAGCGTACTGGATGTAATAGACCGGATTGTCATTGGAATTGGATTTAGCCAAATCAAGATCAAAGTCCAACTGGCTGTCGATTGAACGCATGATAAAGAAAAAGCGGGCTGCATCTCTGCCGACTTCTTCAATCAGTTCACTTAAAGTAACGCCTTGTCCTGTCCGTTTCGACATTTTAACAAGTTCGCCGTTTTGATACAGGCTAACCATCTGCAAAATAAGAACTTCCAGATTGTCAGGGTTATACCCCATCGCTGCAATCGCTGCTTTAACCCGGCTGATATAGCCGTGATGGTCAGCGCCCCAGATATTGATAACCCGGTTAAAGCCACGGGAAAATTTGTCGCGATGATAGGCAATATCGGCTGCAAGATACGTGGGTATGCCATTGTCGCGGATAACTACCCGGTCCTTGTCATCACCATAGAATGTTGATTTAAGCCACAGCGCCCCATCTTTCTCATACATAGTACCGTTGGCCTTTAAAAATTCGCAAGTCTTAGCTACTGCCTGATTTTGATGGAGGGTACGTTCACTATACCAAACATCAAATGCAACCCCGAATTGTTCCAAATCTTCTTTTAAGCCTGCCAGCTTTTCAACAAGCGCCAGTTCTTTAAATTCAGCCAGGCGTTCAGCCGTCGGCAAAGCCAGATATTTGTCGCCATGATGGTTAATAATTCTTTGAGCGGTATCTATGATATCGCGTCCATGGTAGCCATCTTCCGGGAAATCTGCAGCCTGTCCCAATAGTTCAAGGTAACGGGCATTGACTGAAGCGGCCAGATTATCGATCTGATTGCCGGCATCATTTATATAGAACTCGGCTTCAACCTGATAACCGGCTGCTCTTAAAAGGTTGACCAGTGCACTGCCGACAGCCGCACCCCGGCCATGCCCTACATGCAGAGGTCCAGTGGGGTTGGCGCTGACAAACTCCACTTGAACCCGTTCCCCCTGCCCTGCATTTGTCTGGCCAAAATCATCGCCAGCCGCCAGTATTTTGGTTAGTTCCTGATACAACCAGTCAGACTTTAAATAAAAATTAATAAAACCAGGGCCGGCAATTACAGTCTTTTCCAGCCATGGTGCCTCAAGCCGCTCAACAATCGCTTGAGCAATAACCCGTGGATTAGTTTTGGCCACCTTGGCTGACTGCATAGCAAAATTAGTGGCATAATCGCCAAACTCCTTTTGCGGCGGCACCTCAAGCGCTACGTCCGGCAAATGCAAAGCGGCAAATACGCCGTCCGACATTGCTTTAGCTGCGGCTTGCTCAATTGCAGTAATTAGCTGTTGTTTAATGTCCATTCTTTTTATCCCCCTGTACAATGACGGCAAGCTTATTGGCACTTTGCCACTGTCCGTCAATTTCAAGTTCGTATTCAATGTTTACTCCGCTCACCCAGCTTGTTTCCGGAGTGCGGGTTATGGTCAGCTGAGTTGTCCGCACACCCATTTTGATCGTGCCATATGGTGTAACATAGCAGGACGAGCAACATTTGCCAATACGAAACTCCTGACGCTGTTCCACCCGGCCCCTGCGGACCAGGATAACATAGTCTGGGTATATTTTTAACAGCGTAGTGGCGCCCTCCAAGCCGCTAACCTCAGTTTCCTGATAACTGATATAGTGAACACCGTTCTTCACATGACTACGCCCGTGAGTAAACAGCTCAATTGTATTCTCATCGCCATGAGCGTCTCGCTGACAGCCGGTCACAGTTATCAGCACATGATCAATACCAGTATTGCCGTTTAGCGCCTCTATCAGACTCATTCCTTTCAAGTACCTTAACTATAATATTATAGCGTAGTCGAAAGCAGCTGCCAATATTCCCAGCAAAAAAATCTTAATAAAATTAAAAATAAGACTGCTGCACTAGACCTGCAATGACGAAGGCGGGAATCAACACCGCTGGTCATCACAAAGCTGGAACAGCAATCTTACTAATGTGGCATGATAAAAATGGCGGTGAAATAGCTTGCGCCGCCTGTCCGTGCGTACCAGACAAGCGGCGCATTCCCCGGGAGGTAGCCGCCATACTACCTCGCGTAATTAATGTATGCAAAATCTGAATTAAAATTCACCTTATCTATTTACTTCCATAGTTTTTTTACTTCTGCACCAGGATAGTAATGTTTAATAATATCGGTGGCCTGTTTGCCTTCTTTAGCAAAGGTATAGGCACCCCATTGGCATAAGCCAACGCCATTACCCCAGCCCAGGCCCTTAAAGACAAAATTGCCGCCATCATAAGTCATTTCAGTAACCAACGTTGATTTGAGCCGGTCATAACCGACCGCGCGACGAAAGTCAGAACCGTACATTTTTTTATTACCGGCCCCAATATAGAGAATACGGCCGGAGGGGCCTTTTTCTAAAATACGGATATCGCCCGGATTGCCGTTATAGCCGATAGCTGCTGCAACCTGCGAGGCCGGAATTTTAACAGTCCATGATTGGATATTCGCAGGCGCATACTCGAAACAATTGTCTGGAACAGGCTGAAAATAAGGTGTTGGGTGATCAATCTCTTTGGGAAAGCTTTCTTCCCGGGTTGCACCAATCTGACCATTACAAGAACTATAGATTGCATTAACAAGACCACCTGCGTACAGCAGGATCTCTCCGCGCGTACTCTTGACAGCTTGGCGCACACTATTGTTAACTTTTTGCGGTGCATAAGCCTGAAGTTCGTCTTTGGAAGTGCTAACATCAGCATTATGCAATCTCTTAATTGTACCTGCCTGGATGGCACTCATTGTCAGCGTCCGCGAAGCAATCGCCTGAGCGGCTAACGCTTCCATTGGCCAATCGGGCTCCATCTCCTGGGCAATAACACCTTCAATGTATGTTTCCAGGGCCATAGTAGTGACATACCCCTTATCAGCCAGATAAACCCTGATCTGGGGCTCACTAGTATATTTCGAAACATCAAAAGCCGGTACGCCTGGAATTGGCTGAGGCACAGGCGTTGTCTGATTAGATATCGGAGTCGGTGCCGGAGTTGGTACTTGCTCGGTTGGCGACGGCTCAGGTTTTGGGGCGGGAGGCTTGAGTAGTGTATATGCTCCCGTAATGAATAAAAATACTGTTGCTACGACTAGTGCGGTATTTAATGTTGTTTTTTTCATGCGCTCCCACCTCACAATTAGTATGTCAGATCAGACTCCGGCTTATGCGTCAGGCAACGCCCACAAATCAACAGTTAGTTGGGAGCTTTCGTCGTGAATAAAAACCCGGGTTAGCAGCCGCCAGCGGGTAGTATTAATAAACCGGAGATCTTTATCGGTGTAAGTTGCAGCATCTTTGCCTGGTGGTACGTAGGCGACCGGTCGAGAATGGGGATGCCGTTCGGTCACGCTAAGCTCACCAGCTAATGCAGCATTATAGATAGTAGATGATACCTGGCACATGCCACCACCCAGCCCTTGTTCCTCCTCCCCTCTGTCACCAAAGATAATGGCAGGCTGAAAACCGCGGGCCTCAGTCGGTTCACCGGTTACCTGGTTGAATGAGAATTCCTGCCCTGGAGCAATTAAGGTGTTATTGACCAGCTTAGCTGTAAGCCGGATGTTAGTAAGCCGTCCGGGACTCTTGTCCAGGATGGGAGTAGTAAAAGTACCTATCAGGTGCGAACGCGCCAAAACATCGCGGGTTATCTCTGGTAAAAAAGACTGATAAACCGGTGTAACAATACTGCCAGCTTGAGCAGCCAACAGTTCATTCAAAGTCGCTGAAATCTCAATCCTCTGACCCGGTCTTTCAGGGATCACGCTGCCAGTCACAGGGTTAAAACCAGCATTTACTGCCGATACATCTTTGGCGCTGGCCAAAGTTGTTAAAATTTTTCCGGCTTCCTGAGCAGACAAACCACCTACTGCCTGTCCTTCAATATGTACCCCTTCTGCCACAAGCTTATCTTCCGGTTTGGGAGCCGGAGGGATTAGAGGCCAACCAAAGCTTAAGAAAAGCCCGACACTAAACAGCATTAATAAAAATAGCAATTTACCCTTAATCAGGACTCACCTCCTGCCAGTAATGTGAATACCTTGGAGTATCATGTTTGCTGGTAAGGGGGAAGTGGTATGCAGGCCCTTTGTGAACTTGCTGCTAGAGCCACAGGAATTACCTGCCACTCGGATAAAGTAAAGCCAGGCTGTGTTTTTGTCGCTATCCGCGGCCGCCTAGTGGACGGAAACTTATTTGCACAAACGGCGGCCGACAAAGGAGCACTGGCTATTGTCACCGACTACCCGGAACACTTGCCATCGCTTTTGATTCCGGTTATTGCCGTACCGGAAGCCAGACTGGCGCTAGCTGAGCTGGCAGCCGCCTTTTATGGCAACCCGTCACATAAGCTTAATCTCATTGGCATCACCGGCTCAAATGGAAAAACCACCATTGCCTGCATGTTAGAACATATTTTTTCGCAAGCTGGCTGCTCCACCGGACTCATTGGCACAATTCGTATCAATACCGGAAGAGTTTCTTTTCCCAGTACCCTGACAACACCTGATGCTGTAAGCATTCACAAATACCTTGCACAAATGGTTGAGAACAAAGTGACCCATGCGGCGATGGAGGTTTCAGCTCAGGGTGTTGACATGCATCGCGTGGCCCATGTCCGTTTTACAGCAGGACTTCTTAGTAATATTTGCGCCGATCATCTTGATTTCCACGGTAGTTTTGCCAGGTATCTAGCCGCTAAAACCATGTTCTTAGATTTGCTTGGCCCGGCAACACCGCTGATTGTTAATATTGACGACCCTTATTGCCAAGCAATCGCCCACCATTTTTCCGGCCATCAGATTACCGTAGGCTTTGACAGTCAGGCTGACGTCTTAGCCCGGGTTACGCAGGTTACCGCGTATGGCAGCTTATTTATCCTGGAAATAACTAAGCCGCTGACCACGGCCAACGGTCAATCATTGCCAATTTCCAGACACGCCTTCGGGTTGTCCATTCCTGGACACCATAACATTGAGAATGCGCTGCTTGCAGCGACTACAGCCCTTATCCAGGGTATCGAACCCGAGGTCATCGCTGGTGCGCTAGCCAACTTCAGGGGAGTTGATCGACGAATGAATGTATTCCACACTGCTGGTTTAACCATTGTCGATGATACCGCCCTAAATCCCGGCAGTCTTAATGCGGTCTTTGATACCATTACAGCATTTCGTTATAACCGGCTATTTGTCGTCAACGCTATCCGCGGCCATCGTGGTCCGGCGATTAATGCGGCCAATGCCGCTACAATCGCCAGCAGGAGACGTATATTGCCGTTTCAGCTTGTCATTACCGCCAGCACCGACCAGGTAAGTCAGGCGGATACTGTAACAGACGAGGAGCGCCGAGCCTTTTTGTCCACACTTAACACCCTGAAAGTCTGTTATACCTATAACAATACCCTGTCTAAAGCGATTAGAACCGTGCTAAGTGACGCAACACCTGGTGATTTGATTGTACTCATCGGTGCCCAGGGCATGGATACTGGCCGGCAAGTGCTGTCAACATTAGTAAACGCGGCAGAAGCCGCTCACTCTCCGTCATCCAGCCCCTTAGGCTCTTTCTGGATATAGCCGGAAAACATGGCCTGAAGTTTAGCTGGGTCTTCAGTAAAGACTAAGTATAAATGCAGCGGGATAGTCGCCAGAAAAAACATAGTAACAGCATAAAAAATGATCCTACTGCCCATAAGTCCGCCTAATGGTCTGCTTAGCCAGGAGGCATACTCCGGCAACAAGTGCGGCAAAGCTGCGAGGCCTGATAACAAAATGGCCAATCCCCAAGTCGTAATTAGCGCTTTTTGCCCGGGGTTATAGCGTCCATAGTTCGGGTGGTTTTCGGTGATAAACAGCGAATACCGGAAAAAGCTGCGTAAATTAGCAATATCGCGCGGTGTAAATAATACTTCCGTGTATTTACCGGTAACAATATAATAGTAGATCTGTCCTAATAGATTCAACATCAGGATTATCCCGGCTATGCTGTGCGTTTTGCGCACTAAGCCATAAGACAGACCACCCCAGGGGTCATGCAGATACAGCCCGGTAATCACTAAATACGTAACAGCAAAAAACATAACCCAATGAAAAATTCGAACAGCCAGAGGTTGTAATAGTAGTTTCATAAAATTAAAATCCCCCATCCGGGGGATTTTAATGTATCTATAATTTAAGATTCACTTTGGGAATATTTTTACCATAAAATATTTCAGCCATTTCTTTTTTGAGACGCTGTTTAATTTTTTTCTTTTCGCCGACCAGCAATTCTTTTTTGGCTGTACCAAACAAATAGTTATCAAGATCAAACTCCTTCAGCAGCATCTTGGTGTGAAAGATATTTTCCTGATAAACATTGACATCGATCATTTGGTACAAGTCCCGGTTGTCACTGGAAATATAGTTTTGAATCGAGTTTATCTTATGGTCAATAAAGAACTTTTTACCGTTTACGTCACGGGTAAAACCGCGCACCCTGTAATCAATGGCTGCGATATCCGGGCGAAAGGTATTAATTAAAAAATTGAGCGCCTTCAGTGGCGAAATCTGGCCGCAGGTAGACACATCAATATCAGCCCGGAAGGTACTAATTCCCTCATCTGGATGGCTTTCAGGATACGTATGCACAGTGATATGGCTTTTATCCAAATGACAGACAACGGCATCAGGCATCGGTTCATTGAGTTCACACTCACCGCAGTCCTCATGATCTACAGGTTCACCAGGCTGGTTGACCGGCTCTTCTGAGATCAGCATAGTAACACTGGCCCCCTGAGGGTCATAGTCCTGCTTGGCAATGTTTAAGATATTGGCCCCAATCATATTAGCCACTTCTGTAAGGATATTAGTCAGCCGTTCAGCGCTATATTCCTCATCAATGTACTCTATATATGAGTGGCGGTGCTGCGGGGTTTTCGCATAACAGATATCATACATATTAAAACTAACTGTTTTGGTGAGATTATTAAATCCGTAGAGCTTTAACTTTTTAATTGATTTAATTTCCATCTTACTTGTCCTTCTCCTCAC
>NZ_DATMXX010000353.1:0-14118 GCF_035561255.1 Sporomusa sp.
ATAATTACTGCTATTGAAAAACATTAGCAGGAATTATTTGGCTTAACAGTGAAGAAAATAGTTTAGATAGTAATGGGGGGATAACATGGATACTAAACTGACCCACCTTCTTAGTATAACATATCCGATTTTTCAGGGGGGCATGGCTTGGATTTCGGATGCTAAGCTAGCAGCCGCCGTTTCTGCCGCTGGCGGTGCAGGTATAATTGCAGCCGGTGGTCATGATGCGAATTATGTCAGGGATCAAATCAGACTGGCTAAACAATTGACCGATAAGCCCTTTGGCGTTAATGTTCAGCTTATGGCGGCAGATAAAGACGAAATTATTAAGGTTGTTTGTGAGGAGCGGCCTGCCTTTGTTACATTAGGGGCAGGTAATCCTGTGCCTTTTTTTGAACAGCTTACTGAGGCTGGCATAAAGAAAATTCCGGTAGTACCCAATGTCAAGCTGGCCAGACGCGTGGAGGACAGTGGTGCTGATGCGATCGTGATTGAGGGCATGGAGGCTGGCGGGCATATTGGGGTGCTTACTACCATGGCGCTGATGACACAGGTGATCCCACTCATCAATATCCCGGTGATTGTCGGCGGTGGGTTTGCAGATGGCCGTGGCCTGGCAGCCGCACTGGTGATGGGGGCTGCTGGAATTCAAATGGGGACAAGATTCTTGATTGCCGAGGAATGTGGCGTTCATCCTAATGTTAAGCAAAGACTGCTTGCTGCTGTAGATACAGATAGTGTAGTAACAGGCCTTGTTTCAGGGCATGGCGTACGTGGCATCAGAAATGGGTTTACTGATAAGTATCTCGCTATGGAACGCCGGTGTGCCCCACAGAGTGAGTTGGACAAGCTCGCTACCGGTACCAACCGGTTGGCAGCCATTGAGGGAGATATTGAGCATGGAGCGGTACTGGCCGGGCAAAGCTTACTGCCACTGCAAAGAATTGAACCGGCTGATGTTATTGTCAAAACGATAATGAGTGAAGCCTACGAAGTGTTAACAAATGCACAAAAGCTATTAAAATGAGGGTGAAAAGAGAAATTATATAGAGGGAGTGAGATAATATGAATAATGTAAGACTATCGGAGAGTGTTTACTATGTTGGTGCCGTCGATTGGAATCTCCGGGATTTTCACGGATTTACAACTCCACAGGGTGTAACCTATAACTCATATCTTATTATTGACGAAAAGGTATGTCTGATTGATACTGTCAAAGCCCCTTTCGCTCAGGAATTGTTAGACCGAATCAGCCAGATTATTGATCCTTCTAAAATTGACTATATTATAACCAACCATATTGAACCAGATCATTCGAGTGCTTTGCCAGCAGTGATGGCCAGAGCGCCACAGGCTAAAGTTTTGCTAACTGAACAAGGCCGTACTGGTATTATCAAGCATTATCAGCAAAATTATGATTTTCAGGTAGTAAAAGAGGGTGATGTGCTGGACCTTGGCCGCAATAAGCTCCAATTTGTGCCTGTGCCGATGCTGCACTGGCCGGACTCTATGATCAGTTATTTGACTGGCGAGCAAGTGTTATTTTCCAACGATGCTTTTGGGCAGCATATTTCGACAACAAAACGTTTTGATGATGAAAATAATCTCCATCAAATATTGTTTGAGGCTGAGAAGTATTATGCTAATATTCTGTTGCCTTTTGGTAAGATGGTGGTAAAAGCTGTAGCTAAGCTTAAAGAGCTGCCTATTAAAATTGTTGCTCCCAGCCATGGGGTAGTGTGGAGAAATCATATCCCGGAGATTATGGCTAAATATCAGGACTGGGGACAGGGGAAGACTACTGGAAAGATAATTATTGCTTATGATAGCATGTGGGGCAGTACAGAGCGAATGGCCCGTCAGATTCTTGAGGGTGTGGCAGCTGCCGGTGCTACCGGTAAGTTATATAAAATGTCAACAGCTGACAGAAGTGAGGTTATCAGGGATATGCTGGAGGCAGGCGGACTGTTAATCGGCTCTTCTACGCTGAACAATGGTATGTTGCCTAATATGGGAGCGTTGATGACATACCTTAAGGGACTTAGGCCGACTGGAAAAATCGGCGCAGCATTCGGCGCTTACGGCTGGGGCGGCGGCGCCCAGAATGCTATCGAAGAGATGCTAAAAAGCTCGGGGATAGCAATAGAACAACCGGGAGTATCGTTAAAGTGGGTACCTGATGATGAAGAACTGAACAAATGCTTTGAATTTGGCCGCGAGTTTGCCAATAAAGTTTTAGCAAAAAGTTAGACAAATAGGCAGTGCTATCCAGCGCTGCCTTTCTACATACTGTTGCTGTGGTGGAGCAAACTAGTACTATTAGCTAATTAGTTTAGGAGGTAGAATGCACACTATCCATCATGGTTTCTGGATCTATTTTTTTGCCAGGAAGCATCCCAAGGTGTGGCAGTTTGTTTTTGGGGCAATGTTGCCTGACTATATTTACGTAGTGCTCTTGGTTATGTTATTGTTTAAAGGCTATATAACCTGGCCTGAACTAGGCAGTCTAAGTCCCGGCGTGCTTATGAGCCTTGTGCCAATTTTCCCGTGGGTAGTAAAGATTGATTTAATTGGTCATTCGGTGCCAATTTGGTTTAGTGCGCTATTAATAAGTTTTATCCCTGGCTGCAAAAGATTCCAGGCAATCATTATTGGCTGGGGAACACACCTCCTGATAGACGCTTTAACCCATGGCGCGTTTTCTAATTCTTATTTGTATCCACTGGCTTTTTCAACTGTTGAAAGCCCAGTATCCTATTGGGAGCATAATCACTGGTTCCGGGAATATAGGCTTGTTAATGCCGTTTTGATGTCGGCAGCGGCCATATATATGATGTGTGAATGGTGGAAGAAACGGAAACGTATGAAGAAATGAGGCATAATAATGGAGATTAAAACAAAAGTATTTTTGCGTAAAGGTGCCCAGCACCGGGTCGAAAATGGCCATCCCTGGATATTTCAGAGTGAGCTTGACTATATTGAGGGTGAATTTGAGCCTGGTGATATTGTTGATGTGTTCAATTCCCGGCAGCGGTTTATTGGCAGAGGCTATATTAATCCCCGTTCGCAGATTATTATTCGTATCCTGTCGCGTCAGCAAGAACCCATCAATAGAGAGTTTTTCAAACGCCGCATTGAGACTGCCTGGCGCTATCGCCAGACCTTTTTATCGGAACCCGAGTATTGTCGGCTGGTGTATGGTGAAGCCGATTTTTTACCGGCATTAATTGTAGACAAATTTGGAAAATATATAGTTATACAGACTTTGGCACTAGGGATTGATGTTCACAAAGAGACAATTATCTCAGTTCTGGAAGAATTATTTTCGCCAGAAGGCATCTATGAACGCAATGATGTACCTGTCAGAAAACTGGAAGGCTTGGATATGCGCAAGGGGTATTTAAGGGGAGATTTCCCGACTCAAATTATTGTTAACGAGAATGGAATACCGTTTTATGCAGATGTGGATAAAGGCCAAAAAACCGGCTTTTTCTATGATCAGCGTGAGAATCGCCGTTTTTTAGAGCAAATTGTGAAAAATGCTGAGGTATTAGACTGCTTCTGCCATACTGGATCATTTGCTGTACATAGCGCACTGTATGGTGCCAAGAGCCTGCATTCAATTGATATCTCCGAAGAAGCCATTGGCCTGGCTAAGAAAAATGCTGAACTCAATGGTGTCAGTGAGCGGTGTAATTTTGAAGTGGCAAATGCCTTTGACGCTTTGCGGTCATTAACCGAAGAACACCGCCAATATGATGTGGTTATTCTTGATCCACCGGCTTTTACCAAAAGTCGTAATAGTATTGAGGGGGCCGCCAGAGGATATAAGGAGATAAACCTGCGTGGTTTGAAGCTAACGCGCCCAGGTGGTTTCCTCGTTACCTGCTCATGCTCGTATCATATTGACCGTGACCTGTTTAAAGCGATTGTTGTTGATGCCGCGCGGGATGCTAAACGGGTTATCCGGGAAGTGGAGTACAGGACGCAGGCCAAAGACCATCCGATCCTGCCGGCGGCGCCTGAAACCAATTATTTAAAATTCTTAGTACTTCAGGTTGTCGAATAAGTAGTATTCTTGAGCAATACTTATATCAGGTGAGATATTTAGAGATAATCATTATTAATTTCTCTCATAAGGCTGATTTTGCCAGATCGCGTCTGTTGCAATATAGATGAGATTAAAATACAATAAAGTCAAAAGATCAGATAAAGTCAAAGAGGGGGTGAGGGACCTGAATAATCTAGCCGATATCATTGAACAATGGATTTTGCGTGAGATGTCACACGAGCAAGATGAAATCATTATCTTGAGACGTAATGAAATGGCCGAAGAGCTTGACTGTGCGCCCTCCCAAATCAGCTATGTACTTAGTACCCGCTTTACGATTGAGCGGGGGTTTATCGTCGAATCGCGTCGCGGTTCTGGTGGTTTTGTCCGGATTGCCCGCATCCCGGTACAAACACTTGTATATCAGGATGCTGCCAATCAGATGGATGACAGCATGAGTTTGGCCGATCTAAAAGCAATTGTCACCCACCTGCGCAGCCATAATCTCATGACAAGCCGTGAAGCCGCGCTGATTTATAAATGTTTTTCGATCCTGCATGAGCGGCTTGAACCCAAAGAACGTATACCACTTTTAAAGTCACTTCTGCTGACATTAGCTACCCAGAATGAATGATGAGTACGGAGGCAAATAAAATGTTATGTGACGATTGTCAAAAAGAGCCCGCCTGTGTGCACATTACCAAAATTGTCAACCAGCAAAAGGTGGAAAAACATTTGTGTGAACAGTGTGCACACAAATCAGGAGAGATTATGGGCAAAGGGATCAATAATCTCTTTGGCAGTAAATTCTCTGTTCATGATTTTCTGAAAGAAATGTTTAATTATACCCTGACAGATACTGTACGGCAAGCACTTGAGCCTGTCTGTGCTGATTGCGGCCTTAGTTACAGCGAGTTTACCCGCAGTGGTAAGTTTGGCTGCAGTGGTTGTTATCAGGCGTTTAGCGGCCAGCTGGAACCACTTTTTAAGCGTATTCACGGTACTGCTGCCCATGCCGGTAAAACGCCTAAGCGTGGCGGTATCCGTTTTGGTGTGGAGCAGCGTATCAAACGGCTGCGGCATGAGCTGGAGCAGCATGTCAATCGTGAAGAATATGAACTTGCAGCCAAGCTCAGGGATGAGGTAAGAGCACTGGAAAAACAGCTTGCCGATCAAGATGGCGTAGGAGGAATGGCAGATGGCTAGTATATTGAAGAGTCTTCTCAACCAGCCATTGACGCCATGGTTAAGTGGTACAGGGCCGGAAGGTGATATTGTTCTTACCAGCCGGGTTCGTTTGGCCCGCAATCTGAAGTGCCAGCCCTTTCCAGGACGCGCTTCGGCTGCTATACTTGGTGAAATCATGGCTGAGTTTAAAGATGTTTCTGCAGCACTTAAGGCTGAAGACGGACATGATTACGCGTTTATTGAACTAGAGCATCTAGCGCCCTTAGACCGGTATGTGTTGGTTGAGAAGCACATCATTAGCCCTACTCATGCGGCAGAACCAGAAAACAGGGCACTTATTGTGCGCGATGACGCCGGTGTAAGTATTATGGTTAATGAAGAGGATCACCTGCGCCTGCAGTGTTTAGAATCGGGCCTCAACCTGACGGACGCTTTTAACAAAGCTAACACTGTCGATGATGTGATCGAAGCCAAGCATGATTTGGCGTTTATGGAACATATCGGTTATCTGACTGCTTGTCCGACAAATATGGGCACAGGCTTAAGAGCCTCGGTTATGGTTCATTTACCGGCGTTGGCACTCACGAAGCAGGTAGGGAGAATTATGGCTGTTGCCACCCAGTTAGGATTGGCAGTGCGCGGCTTATATGGTGAAGGTACTGAGGCCGCCGGCAATATATTTCAGATATCAAACCAGATTACTCTGGGCCGAACCGAACAGGATATTATAAATAACCTGAGCGGTGTGGTCAAACAAGTGGTTGATAAAGAGCGTACAGCCAGAAGCCTGTTGGATAATGATTCAGGAGATGCTTTGTCAGACCGGGTATGGCGGGCGTATGGTGTACTCCGCTATGCGCAGCGCATTTCCTCACAGGAGGCTTTGGCACTTTTAAGTGAAGTCCGGCTGGGGATCGATCTTGGCATCATTGATGAAGCGCCGCCAGAGGTATTCAACGAGCTTTTAGTAACAACCCGACCAAATTTCTTACAGAATTTAGTAGGGGAGACAGCTTTAAATCAGTCTGAACGCAATGCATTGCGGGCTAAATTAATTCGTCGCAAACTTAAGGGGGGTTGTAACAATGTTTAATAGATTTACTGATCGTGCGCGGAAAGTTTTAATTTTAGCGCAGCAGGAGGCAGCCAGATACGGTCATGGGTATATCGGTACAGAGCATTTGCTGTTAGGGCTATTTCGGGAAGGTGAAGGGATAGCTGCCAAGGCACTGGCTTCGCTGAACTTGGACGTAGAGTCTGTTCGGGCGCAAATAGAAAGTATACTCGGTCAGGGCCAGGATCAGAGTACTGATATTGGTTACACTCCCCGGGCCAAAAAGATCATTGAGCTGGCCATGGAAGAAGCCCTGCGTCTGGGACATAATTATGTAGGTACTGAACATATTCTCCTGGGGCTGGTGCGGGAGGGTGAAGGCATTGCTGCTCAAGTATTGTCAGGCATGGGTGTAGATGTTAATCTTATGCGTCAGCGTGTTATTGAAATGCTGGGCGGTTATTCGATGTCAGGGCAAAGTCCTCAGCCCAAGGCGCCCGGTACTGAACGGCCGGCAGGGAGTACAACACCGCTTTTAGATGAGTTTGGCCGTGACTTGAATAAGATGTCTCAGGAAGGGAAAATTGACCCGGTGATAGGCCGGGCTGCTGAAATAGAGCGGGTCATTCAAATTCTCTTACGGCGTACAAAAAATAACCCGGTGCTGATCGGTGAACCGGGTGTCGGCAAAACAGCGATTGCTGAAGGGTTAGCTAAACGAATCGTTGAGGGGCAGGTACCGGAAATACTACGCAACAAGCGTGTTGTTTCACTTAATATGGCGTCGATGGTCGCCGGGACTAAATATCGCGGTGAGTTTGAAGAACGCCTGAAAAAAGTTATGGATGAGATCCGGGAATCCGGCAAGGTTATATTATTTATTGATGAACTGCATACGCTCATTGGCGCTGGTGCCGCCGAGGGGGCCATTGATGCTGCTAATATTTTAAAGCCCTCTTTAGCCAGAGGTGAATTGCAGGTCATTGGCGCAACAACGCTCAACGAATATAAAAAATACATTGAAAAAGATGCCGCGCTTGAACGGCGCTTCCAACCCATCACAGTTGGGGAGCCCAGTGTTGAAGATGCAGTTGATATTTTGCGAGGCATCAGGGATAAATATGAGGCTTTTCACAGGGCGCAGATTACCGATGAAGCCATTGACGCGGCTGTTAAACTGTCTCACCGCTATATCTCTGACAGATTTTTGCCTGATAAGGCCATCGATTTAATGGATGAGGCCGCATCACGGGTACGCTTGCAGGCTTTTGCGGTGCCGCCTGATGTTAAAGAGATTGAGCAGCGGCTGGAACAGGCCCGGACAGAAAAAGAGGCTGCCATTGCCTCCCAGGAGTTTGAGCGGGCTGCTAAGCTGCGGGATATGGAGCAGCAAATTCGTGAAGAACTTGAGAATAAGCAGAAATCGTGGAAGCAGCGCGGCAGTGAGCGGATTGTTGTTACTGCTGAGGATATCGCTCATGTTGTGTCAACCTGGACACGTATTCCGCTCAAAAAACTGGCTGAAGAAGAGTCTGATCGGCTCTTAAAGATGGAAGATATTTTACACACCCGGGTCATTGGGCAGCATCAGGCTGTTCAGGCGGTGGCTCGTGCTGTACGGCGTGCCCGCGCTGGCCTGAAAGACCCTAAACGGCCGATTGGATCCTTCTTATTCCTGGGGCCGACTGGTGTTGGTAAAACAGAATTATCACGGGCTTTAGCTGAAGCATTATTTGGTGATGAGACAGCGATGATCCGCCTTGATATGTCCGAATACATGGAGAAGCACACCGTATCCCGCCTGGTAGGTGCGCCTCCCGGCTACGTGGGGTATGAGGAAGGCGGCCAGTTGACCGATGCTGTACGCCGTAAACCCTTCTCGGTTATTCTATTGGATGAAATTGAAAAGGCCCATTATGATGTCTTTAACATGTTGCTGCAGGTTCTGGAAGACGGACGGTTAACCGACAGCCAGGGCCGGACGGTTGATTTTAAAAACACGGTTATTATTATGACCTCTAATGTCGGGTCACAGCATTTGAAAAGGGATGCTGCCGGGCTGGGATTTTTGTCTGAAGAACGGGCTAATGCCAATGAAGGGGAAGCGGCTAAGAGCCGGGTTTTAGATGAGGTTAAACGGATATTTAGGCCGGAGTTTTTGAATCGGATTGATGAGATTATAGTATTTAGCAGCCTGACAGATGAAGATTTGAAACAAATTGTTGAGATTATGCTGCAAGAGGTAACCAAGCGGCTTACCGATGCTGACCTAAATATGGAATTGACTGATGCTGCTAAGAGTGAACTGCTAAAAGAAGGCCGTGATCACGCATTTGGTGCCCGTCCACTCCGGCGTGCCATTCAAAAAATGATTGAAGATGAGGTTTCGGAGATGATTATCCGGCAATCGGTAACAGGCGGTGATACTGTCTTTGTTGATGCCGATGACACTGGTAAATTAAAATTTGCAAAAAAGTCCTGATTAGCAGGAAACTAAGGTAACAAACGCGAAAAAGCACTCACGTTGAGTGCTTTTTTGCGTTATGATGATATGACTATATGTAGGTCGGCCTACGAGATTGGACGGTATTTAGGTGAGTAAAAAAAAAGGTACAGCATTTTTTTGTCAGGAGTGTGGCTTTGAAACCTCGAAATGGGTAGGCAGATGCCAGGGCTGTGGTGCTTGGAACACAATGGTTGAAGAACCTGTGCACAAAGAATTGACTTCAAAGCCGGGCGGCTTGTCTCTTGGGTTATCAAGCGGGCAGGATGCAATGCCTATTGCTGAGGTTGAGATCGAGGAAGCCCCCCGTTTTAGTACTGGCTCAGAGGAGTTTGACCGGGTTCTCGGATTTGGGCTTCTTCCCGGATCACTTTCGATTATCGTGGGGGATCCAGGTGTTGGAAAGTCTAGTCTGACCCTCAAGATTTGTGCTAATATTGCTAAGCAATATGGCAAGGTGTTATATGTTACTGGCGAAGAAAGTCCCAAACAGGTTAAAATGAGGGCTAACCGCCTTGACGCTATCGAAGAACATCTGTTTATTCTTAGTGAAACAAATCTTGATACTATCCAACAGCAAGCAGAGAGGTTAAACCCGGCTTTGCTGGTTATCGACTCAATTCAAACTGTTTTTAAAGCAGACATTCAGAGCGCCCCGGGGAGTATCAGCCAGGTTAGAGAATGTGCTGTTCAACTGCTGAGGCTTGCTAAGACACGGTCAATAGCTGTAATCCTTATCGGTCATGTCCTTAAAGACGGTACTCTTGCCGGACCGCGTGCCCTGGAACACATCGTTGACACTGTTCTTTATTTCGAGGGCGAGAGAAATGCACAATACAGGGTATTAAGGGCAATTAAGAATCGTTTCGGCAGTACTAATGAGATTGGGTTATTTGAGATGCGCAATGAAGGACTTATAGATGTTCCTGATGCGTCTAAGATATTCTTATCAGAACGGCCACTGGATGTACCCGGTAGTGTTGTTATCCCAACGATGGAAGGAACCAGGCCGCTTTTAGTGGAGATCCAGGCGCTTGTCAGCTCATCACCCTTTGCGCCACCGCGCCGAACCTCCGATAGTGTTGATATTAAACGAATTCAACTGCTGTTAGCCGTTTTGGAGAAGCGGGTTGGTGTTATGATCGGTGGCAGTGATGTGTTTGTAAAGGTTGCGGGTGGTATTAAGGTGGATGAACCGGCAATGGACCTGGCCTTAGTTGTTGCGCTGGTTTCAAGCTACCGGAACTGTAATACCAGTAGCGGGACTGTTGTAATCGGCGAAGTTGGTTTAGCCGGTGAAGTCCGGGCAATTACTCAGATTGAAATGCGGATTCGTGAAGCTGAACGTATGGGGTTTACGCGGGTCATTCTGCCCAAGGGTAATCTGAAGGGGCTTTCTATTAAGCCATCTATACAATTGGCTGGTGTTGGAACGGTTGTGGAGTGTTTAGAGATTGCATTAGATTAATAACAAGCTCTTGAGACAATAGCTCAAGAGCTTGTTACTTAATAGGGAAATATTGGGTTAATTTGAAATAAAATCTATTTGCTCTTGTAAATTGATGGAAAAACAATTAATATTAAAAATGTACCATATTACACCTACTTGTACTATAAATTACGTCACTATTATTCCCGGGTATGTAGCTAAGGTAATATGTCTCTTGATAGTGGATAGTCATACCGACTGAAAGGAGGCACGTGAGTTAAGCACAGATCAGGCATACCAGTCAAAGTAAATAGTGGATAGGAGGCGTATTTATGAAGCAACATCAAAAACTTCTATTAGGATTTATTTTAGGGGTTGTTGGAGGATTATTTGCCTATTATGTATTACCAGTAAAAGCTTATCCATTTATGCAGTTCATCACAGAGGTATTTACCCTTGTTGGCACGATCTTCCTCAGATTGATTTTCATGGTGGTTATTCCCCTGCTTGTTTCTGCACTAATTTTAGGTGTTTTTGAGCTGGGGGTGGGCCGTGGTTTAGGCAAAGTTGCAACCAAGTCCATTGCGTATACATTAATCTTAAGTGCATTAGCAGTAATTATTGCGATTGCCCTGACTGGAATTTTGCAGCCTGGTGCCGGTATGGATTTTGACAAAGCTGCTCTTTCTGCCAATCAATCGGTAATAGCTATTCAAAAGAATGTTCAGGCGGTGCAGGGAAAACCCTGGTACCAGTTCTTTGTGGAATTGCTGCCCCAGAATCCGCTGGATTCTGCCGTAAGAGCTTTCCAGGGAGAGATCATTGCACTGATGTTCTTTGCCCTGATATTTGGTTATGCCCTAAGTTTAACTGTTAAAGATGCTAAAACAAATCCTCTCATTCAGGTTTTGAGCACAATTTTTGATGCTTCATTGAAGGTCATAGATTTTGCTATGAAACTAGCTCCCTATGGTATCTTTGGTATCGTGTTCAACACTGCCTACAAACTGGGGGCCGGATTTCTCCAGAATGTTGCGTTCTATGCCCTTATCGTAATTGCCGGTCTTTTGATTCAACAATTTGTCGTTTATGCTTTCTTCCTGAAGACTGTGGGAAAAACCTCACCCTGGGCGTTTTTTAAAGCCTGCAAAGAGGTTTATGTCTATGCTTTTTCTACGGCATCCTCTAATGCAACCTTGCCGGTGGCCTTGGAAGTTTCTGAACAAGTACTTAAGCTTCCGCCTAAAATATCTAGATTTGTGCTCACGATCGGGGCATCTGCCAACCAAAATGGCACTGCACTGTTTGAAGGTGTTACCGTTTTATTTCTGGCACAGGTTTATGGTATCGATTTATCACTTCAAAGTCAGGTTCTTGTTGTGCTGATGTCTATTTTGGCTGGTGTTGGAACCGCTGGTGTCCCGGGTGGATCATTACCGCTGATTGTGGTATTGCTGACGCAAGTCGGTATACCTGCCGAAGGAATCGGCTTAATCCTGGGTGTTGACCGTTTCCTGGATATGTGCAGAACAACCTTAAATGTATCGGGTGATTTAGTTATTTCTAAACTAGTCAGTGCCAGTATAACTGAAGCTGAACTAGCTGATGATCAATCGTCTTCTCCTGGGATCAGTGCTTAATTTTTAAGATTATGGCTTAATATGTTCTCGCTGGCACAGAAAATAAAAGGTAAGCGATTAGGCTTAACTCTTTGATTTTCTGTGCCAGCTTTTTTTAATATCTACAGGCTGTTCGATGAAATCAGGTTGACAGTTGCCACTACCATTGGTAACATAAACGTGTAGGGTTGAAGTGTTGCAGGTTTCAGATTTTCTAGCAGGATGGCCGGAAGGTAAATGAACAGCAGCACTCTGTAGGGGTGCTTTTTTGTTTTTTGCCGCCATCATATAGATGTAGAAGGGTAGGATGGATGAAATGAGTATTCAATTGGTTATCGTGGTCCTCTATATTTTAGTATTGTTTGGTATTAGTCTCTATGTAAAGAGGAGGACTGAAAGCAGTGCCGGTTTTTTGTTTGCCGGACGCAAACTAACAACTCTGCTGGTAGCGACAAATATTGCCGGAACGGCTGTAGGAGCCGCATCGACTATTGGTGTTGCAGAAAATGCTTTTCAGTCAGGTATTGCAGCTGGCTGGTATAACGTAGCCTGGGCAGCAGGAGCCGTCTTAATGGCAATGGTTGCAGCCGGTAAGTATCGTGAGATGCAGTGCACCACGATACCGGAATTTTTTGAACGTTATTATGATAAAAAAGGCCGGGTAATTAGTGTTATAGGCCTGATTACTATTCAAATGGTCATAACATCATTGCAGTATCTCGCTGGTGGTGCGATCTTATCCTCGCTGCTTCCTGATATCTTCTCCTTTCAAGGCGGCATGGTGACGAGTGCAATTGTTTTTATTGGTACTACCATTATCGGTGGATTATGGTCTTCAGGCTTGTCAAATATTCTTAGCGTAACACTTATTTATATTGGGGTTTTGATTAGTACGGTAACTATTGTGTCTAATCAAGGCGGACTAACTGCAATTGCGGCATCTTTGCCCTCCAATATCGATTGGTTTAGTCCGCTTGGCGGCCTGGGTTTGGCTACTATTGTGGGCTGGTTTGCGGTAATGATGACGCAAACGATTACTGCCCAGGGGCCGGTCCAGGTGGCTTGTTCAGCTGTAGATGGTGCAGCAGCTAAAAAAGGATTCCTGTGGGGCGCATTACTTATTTTCCCGGTAGGCTTTTTATGTGCAATAATGGGGGTAGCCGCCCGTGCGGCATATCCGGATATTAAAGCAACCATGGCGCTTCCGCAAATGATTATGGGTTTAGACCCGGTTATCTCGGGGTTAACACTTGCTGCACTATGGGCTGCGGATGTGTCTACAGCATGTCATATCTTACTCGGTGCAGGGACACTATTCTCACAGGACATTTATAAACGTTTTATTAACCCCAATATTAGTGATCAGCGGTATACATTGGTAAATCGCTACGCAATTCTTGGATTAGGTATTGTTACTTTATGGCTGGCCTTTAATGCTGTAGGCATTGTGAAGACGCTGTTGATTGGTTTAAGTCTTACAACGGCTTTTACATTGGTCTTTTTATTTACTATATTTGTTCCAAGCCTCTGCCGGAGGAATTCAGCTTTTTATACCACGTTAGCAGGGATGCTGACCTTGTTTGTCTGGCAGGTATATCCACCGGCCCAGGTTTTTGCTCATCCGATCTATATGGAATGGCTGGTATGTCTAGTAACCTTCTTGCTTGTTGCCTTAGTTGATAAAGAACGTATTGTGCTTGATGATATAACAGTAAATGAAACCGGGGGCGGTGTGATTGGAAATGACAAGTGTTGACGTTGGTCGGGCAGCACTGGCTATGGCGATCAGTGAAGACCGTGAGGATGAACAGAACCTGAAGCAGCGTTTAAGCAGCCGTGGCATCACTGTTACTGCGGTAGATTTTGGTGGTGAGTATCTAGTATCGGTAAAGAAGATCATTGAACGGGCAATCGTTGCCGCCCAGAGGCAGGGGTTGGTCAATGCCAACCATGTGGGCGAGGGGGCTGTTGCAGGTGCGGCTCATGACGCCCTGGTACAGATTACGCCAAAAGCATCAGGGCTTAATGTAGGCGGTAAAATTGGTCTTGCCCGCTGCGGCGAGCACCTTTGTGTGGCCATTTATTTTGGTGTTGGTGTTCTTCATTTAAACGAAGTGGCTGTTGGAATGGCTCATCGCTCATTGCCTGATGTTAACTAGGTATTATAGAAATAACTCGCATGTGATAATACCATGCGAGTTATTTGTTTACTGGAGCGAAACACAGCTTGTATGAATCAAAAACCATGTTATATAATGGTAATTATAAAAGATT
>NZ_DATMXX010000354.1:0-4680 GCF_035561255.1 Sporomusa sp.
CTTCAGTATCTTTACCCAATATTCAAGTACGGAGGAAATGAATACGTTGGGGGTCTTTGGTGAACTATTCGTGAAAAGTTAAACCAATGCCCCCCTTTGTTTGCAGTGTGATAAATCCGATCGGTTTGCATCAATTTTCTATCACCCTAACCAGATCTTTGT
Source organism: Sporomusa sp. (assembly GCF_035561255.1). GTDB lineage: Bacteria > Bacillota > Negativicutes > Sporomusales > Sporomusaceae > Sporomusa. The sequence continues at coordinate 163 of NZ_DATMXX010000354.1, forward strand.
TAAGTTGGCGGAACATACTTACTAGTTGACACCCACTGAAATTCAGCCTTTGGTTCAATTAACCTCAGCATTGATGCGAACAAAATTGTGGCCATCTCCGTAAAGCCAGTACGTATGAAGAATAAAATTAAGTACCACCTGTTTACTGAACTAAAAGTTCTCCCTAAAGCTTCTTTTACAGTTGTATAAACAGCATCATTGATCACATTGTTGGGCAGTGCTGGTTGCACCTCTGAGTTTGCTGAAACATGCTCCGAAATATCCAGCGTATTAATATCATGAATTATCAACTTATATTTACTTACAAACTCCCCGGCTCTTGGCCGAACTGTCCATTTGCACAGGTTACAAGAAGTTTCAGATTTAATATAACTCCCTAAATCAAAAGTCTAGTCCAACCTTATTAAAGAATTTAATAAGTCCATATACTAGATGTAAAGCATACTTATTTACAAAATAATAAAGATTACTACTCTCTTAACTAGCATAAATATGTTCCGCTTTGTGCTGAGCAGAAAAGTTATTAGGATCAAGCTTTACGTTCTTAGTATCCGCTCCACAATACTTTTCTCTAGCTTGATAATAAGTCGGAACTATCTTACCAAGTATTGAAATAATTTCTTCTGAATGTGCCGTGCTTAGATACCCCAATCCCATTTGAAATTGCTGCATTTCTACCGACTTAAGATTCGCTACATAAATTTTCTCATGCTTAGTAGAAGTTGTACCTTCTTCTGCAGTCAGAAGTTCCTCAAAGAGTTTCTCACCAGGACGTAATCCGGTAAACTTAATTTCAATGTCTATCCCTGGCTCTAATCCGGAAAGCTCGATAAGATCGGAGGCCATATCAACGATTTTAACAGGTTCACCCATGTCCAGAACGAACACCTCGCCACCATTAGCCAAGGCACCTGCCTGTAGAACAAGCTGCGTGGCTTCAGGAATTGTCATAAAATACCGCTTCATATCAGGATGGGTTATAGTAATTGGACCACCCTTAGCAATCTGTTTTTTAAACAATGGCACAACACTGCCACGACTCCCCAGCACATTACCAAACCGTACGGCAGCAAATCTCGTATTGCTTACTCTGTTCATGTTTTGAATCACAAGTTCGGCAACCCGTTTAGTCGCTCCCATCACACTGGTAGGGTTAACAGCTTTATCGGTTGAGATCATAATGAATATCCCTGTACCGGCTTTGTCCGCAGCTTCAGCAACCGTTTTTGTTCCAAATATATTATTGCGCACAGCTTCCACTGGCTGTGCTTCCATTAACGGAACATGCTTATGAGCAGCTGCATGGAATACTACTTCAGGTTTTAATCGAGCAAAGAGTTCATTAATTCTGTATTCGTCGCGAACGTCAGCAATAACAGCTTCGATGTTAAATTCGCTGTATTTTTCGCGAAGTTCTCTATCAATCTCGTAAATGCTATTTTCACCTTTGCCCAGCAATATAAGTTCACCCGGTGAAAGTTTAGCAATCTGTCGACAAAGCTCCGAACCAATTGATCCGCCTGCCCCTGTAACCAATACACGCTTCCCAGTAAGATAACCGGCAATCTGCTCAAGATCAAGTTTAACCGGTTCCCGCCTCAGCAAATCTTCCAAATCAACATCACGTAATTGTTGTACAGTTACTTTGCCATCAATAAGTTCATAAATACCAGGAACGATCTTAACCGCGCAACCGGTCTGCTTACAACCCTGAACAATCTCCCGTAATTGTGCTCCGCCAAGAGAGGGGATAGCAATGATTATTTCATTAACCTTATATTCAGCCGTTATGCGTTTAATATCCCTGCAACCGCCAAGTACCTTAGCTCCAAACAACATCTGATTCTGTTTATATGTATCGTCATCGATAAATCCGATTAATTTTTTTGTCTCACAATACCGCTGTCCTATTTCCCTGGCAATCATGGCCCCTGCATCACCGGCGCCGACAATAACAGTATGCGTTGTCTGTACTCTTTGCATTTGGCGAGTTAAATGTACAATTCGAATAAACAATCTGCTGGTACCGATAAGCACAATAACCAGCAGCCAACTGATAATAGGAATGCTTCTTGGAATATTTGCACCGGTTGCATACATATAAACACTGATAATGCAACTGCTTATCGACACCGCCAGGACAATTCCCAGCAGTTCATGAATACTGGCATACCTCCATAACCGTTGATATAAACCAAAAAGATAAAAGGTAGCCAATCTAATTAATACAATCTCCGGCAAGTAGTTCAGAAAAAGATCAATGTAGCGGTTATTCACTGCTCCCTCGAAACGAATATAGAGGGCGATAAATGGAACCGCAGCAACGATAAACGCATCAATTAATATGAGACATAACGACACCACTTTACGTCGCATAGGACCACTCCTCAGTCTTACTTCGCAATTTTTTTCTCATTCCCATAGTAATAATAGTAATATGCATGCTCTTCTTCAATCTCTACCCTGTTTAAAATAACCCCAAGAATGTGAGCATTGGCTTTTAATAGAAGTTCTTTGGCTTTTTGTGCCATTTCCGGCCTAATCTGGCCGGCGGCCAACACAAGCAAAATACCATCTACGCTGGGGGCTAGCACACAAGCATCAGTAACAGCGACGGTCGGTGGTGCGTCAATAATGATAATATCTGCTAGTTCCTTCAGACACTCAATGATTTCCCTCATTTTAGCTGATCCCAATAGTTCCGAAGGATTAGGAGGTATCGGCCCGCTTGTTAGTACCTGCAGATTATCAATATCGGTATTCTGGATCAACTCCGCCACAGAGCAATCTTCGACAAGAATATTAGTTATACCCCTGTTTTTTTTGCTAAAGATTTTGTGCTGAACCGGTTTACGCAAGTCACAGTCAACAATAATTACCTTTTTCCCGGACTGAGCCATAGCTACCGCAGTATTGGCAGTCGTAGTTGATTTACCTTCTCCTGGACCTGCACTTGTAAACATGATGACCCGCATATCCCCGTCAATCTTCGCAAATTGAATATTCGTCCTCATCGTGCGATATGCTTCGGCAATCGGTGACTTTGCATCTTCATGGACGATGAGTTGTCGTTTTTGAACCATAATTCACCTCTCCATACGTGTTAGTACTCTATTAACCCTGATGCCCAATCTTTCCTTTCAGAAATTTTATGACTCGAGCAAACCAATTTGCATCGCACGGAATCGTATCACTATTGAAATCAGGGATACTTCCAATTACCGGCAAATCTAGATAATTCTTAACATCTTCAGTTGTTCTGATTGTCTTATTAATATATTCATTAAAGAAGGCCATCCCAGTTCCCACAAATAGACCAAGTATAGCAGCAATCACGATATTAAGAACTTTTTTCGGTTTAATAGGATCCTCTGGTGCGATTGCTTTATCAATAATTTGCACATCTGTCGGTTCCATTACTTCACTAATACGGGCTTCCTCATAGCGTTTAGCCAGCATTATGTAAATTTCCTGAGCAACATTGGCATCACGAGCCACTTTGATTAAACCTTGTTCTTTAGCTGGCAATTTGGTAATCTCCCGACTGCCTTCGGATATAATCTGGTCAATAGCATATTTTTGAGCAGTCGCAATTGCAATCTCAGCCTGTGATTGAAGCTGAGTCTGTAAAAGCCCTTGGTAGATTGGATTAATAGAGGAGGATTCAGCGTTTACGACCCTGGTAATTTCAGCGTTCAGCATAGCCCTTGTTTCATTAATAGCCGCTCGTAACGCGACCACTTTTGGATGCTTGTCAGTGTAATTTGGAACCAAACTTACAAGTTGAACTTCTAAATCTAATAACTTTGCTTTATATTGCTGAATCAAGAGATTATCAGCGACAACTCCAGAGCTTTGATTGCCAAGTTGTTGCTCAGCACTGGCAAGTTTTGCTTTGGAAGATGCCATAGTAACTTTATTATCAGCATTTAGTTTGTCAATACTGGCAAGTTTGTCTAATAATGCTTTAGATTCTAGTGAAGGATCTACTATCTTCTGCTCTTGCTTATATTTTTGCATCAACGCTTCAGCCTGTTCCAGCTCTGCTTTCGACTCTTTTAGTCTCACACCAATAAACTCTTTGACGGTCGACTGCTCACCCCTGACAAGCGCTGTCATTCTCCCCAGAAATACCTCAATTAGGGCATTTGCCACAAGTTGGGCTTCTTCCGGTGAACCAGCCTGGATTCTGACGTCCAATATCTCAGTGTCTTTTACTGGTTGAGTCGTAATCCTTTTTAACATATCTTCGTATGTAGGAATCTCTTCCTTATTAGCTTGGGTTTTATCAATCACTTCCTGAACTACCGTCCGGCTCTTAATAATCTCGGCATAAGTAGACATTAATTGTTTGGTACCCATCGGATTGCCGGTAGGCAAATCCGATAACAACGAACTTGCCAGACCCTTAGGCTGCTTAACCCTGATTGAGGTTTCCGCCTCATATGTAGGGGGGATAAGGAAACTGACTACAGCAACTATAATTATAAAGCTCATTAATATACCAATAATTAGCTT
>NZ_DATMXX010000355.1:0-4589 GCF_035561255.1 Sporomusa sp.
GTGTTAGGTACATTATATGCATATAATGTACCCCCGATAATAACAGGCAAGGTTGTTGTTATCGATGCTGGTCATGGCGGTATTGATCCTGGTGCAAACCGTCCAGGCGTATTAGAAAAAGATATTAATCTGGCAGTAGCACTCCAGCTTAAAGAAGTCCTTAACCAATATGGTGCTAAAGTTGTATTATCCCGCCAGCAAGATGTGGAACTTAGTCCTGAATGTGATAACGATAAAATAAAAGAGCGCTATCGCCGCGATTTAATGGCCCGGGTCGAAATGGTTGAAGAATCAGATGCAGACTTATTTATCAGTGTTCATGCTAATGCTGTCAAGAATGCCAAGCGACACGGTGCCGAGGTTTTCTATTATAACAAGTCTGAAAAGGGAAAAGCCTTAGCCAATTCAATCCAAACTGAACTCTGTACTGTTACTGAGACAAGCAGGAGCGCTGCAAACGCCGACTATTTTGTATTGCGCCGCAACAAAATTCCGGCTGTGCTAATTGAGGTTGGCTACATTACTAACATCGAAGAACGTCAGTTACTACAGGTTCCTGAATACCAGAGAAAGCTAGCTGAGGCAATTGCTAAAGGTGTTTATACCTATTATCAGTATTGAATACGACAATTTTATCCTCTTATTAGACTGCACCCGTCTGACTAGAACAATTCATTAGGTAAAAACCGGGACTGACACGGGGAGATAGCTAGAAAGAGCGACGGGGGGACGGTGGTTGTGTCTTTTCAAGACACAACCACCGTCCCCCCGTCTTACCCGGTCCTAGGTTATCAGTTCTCTTATATTTTATCCTTGAGGATGCCAGTACTTCTCCACATCACTGATAAGATTATTTATATGCTCAATCATGGCCGCCCGGGCTTTGTCACCATTACCGCTTCCTATGCTTTCAGCAATCTTTTGATGGTCTACATGCACAAGGCTGTGGACCTGGAGCCGGATGTGCTCAAGGACCGGTGACAGCTGCGTATCCTGCCGAATCAGACTTACAGCAGCTGCCAGCACACGATTCTGCGCCATATTAACAATGATGTTATGAAACTCAACATCTTCAGCAGTCAACGCCGCCTGTAAAGCCCTGACCTCTTCCGGCGTAGCATTTTGAGCAGCAAGATATGCAAGCTCACCCTCAATAGCCCTGCGGGCAATTAACACCTCAAGCAGTTGTTCACGGGTATGTCCCTGAACAGCCGCCATCAATTCCTCACCCTGCTTTTGCCTGCGCTCTTTACCTGCCAAATCACACAGCCGCTCACTGCCACTACTTGATAACTTCCGCCCCTGAAACCCCGCCTTCTCGGTTAAACCGGCAATATCCAGGTCCCGCAGAATTCTACCAACAGTAGCCTCACTGAAGGAATACCCCAAGGCTTGCAACTTAACAGCAATTGAGCCACACCCCATGGGACGTCCGTTTGATTCATTTATGATCGAGAGTATATCATACTCTAGGTTCTCCTTATCACTAAGCGCCACGCGTCTTCCTCCTAGGAATGGTTATTTAGTAGTTAGTTTCTAGATAACCCAAGCTAATTCCTTCTACAAACAACGTATTGAAGCAGCTTGCAGTCAGATAGTGTGTTAGCAAAGTAGAGCCGATTACTACAAACAATGAAAAAAGGCTGTCTCTCATAGGTTGTTTTAAACCTATGAGAGACAGCCTCTTTAGATTAATTGATTACATAAGGAGTATTGCAACAATGGTTGTTGCGATAAAACCAAGAACGACTGGAATAAAGTTTTGGCGCGCTAACTCAATTGGATTAACACCGGTTATCGCAGCAACCGGAATCAAACCCCAAGGAATGATGGTCCCGCCCCCGGTCCATACCCCGGCAATCTGGCCTAAGGCAGCTAAGGTTGCTTTATCAATCTGAATGGCTTTATCAAAGGTGGCAGCAACAGCCCCGACTAGCGGCAGCGGGGAGAAGCCGGAGCCATCCAGGCCAACGATAATGCCTGTAGCTAAGCTGACAATCGCCACAAACACCTTATTAAGGGGTACTGTTTGCGATAAAGCTAAACCAAAGTCTTCAAGAAACCCGGTTGCAGCCTGGGTGCTGAGGATAGTCTTGGCAAGTTCTCCTTTACCCAGGAAAAAGAAACCGCCGATAATAATTACAGGAGCAAAAATCTTAATACCGAACATAAAGCCCTCGCGGACATAGTCGGTAATTTTCTCAAACCCTTCCCAACGATATTTTAATAGAGTGCCCAACGTTAGGATTAAAACGGCTGTCGCCCCAAGCAGGGCGGTTGCGTCTCCCCCTCTAAGCTTAAGTACCCACATGGCAACAACATCTAAAGCAAAGGCTACAGGGGTGATAATGGCTAAGAAGTAGGATACCCAGTCTAATTCCCGTTCGACCTCCTGGGCGGTTAACGCCGCTTGTTCTGCTATAATTTGCTCCGGATTATGGGCCATATCGCGCTTAAGCATGATGTACGCAGTAATGGTAGTTACTAACCCCATGGTAATTGCAAGGGGAATACTGGCAACGATTACGGGTGAGGGATCAGCAAAGCCAGCCGCTTTGGCTGTTATCGTCGGGGCTCCCTGAATAACATAGTCGGTAGACAGGGCAATGCCATGACCAAAAAGATTCATCGCCACTGCCGCCCCCATTGCGGGAAGACCGGCCCGGATAGCAGCCGGAACCATAATGGCGCCAATGAGCGCAGTGGCCGGTGAGGGCCAGAAGAACCAGGATGTCAGCATCATCGCAATACCAATTGTCCAGAAAGCAATATCAGGGTTGATCATCAGGCGGGCAGCCGGCCTCATAACTAAATAGTCAGCACCTGTGTCACTAAGCAATTTGGACAGGGCAACAATGAGCGAGATGACAACAATAATCCCCCAGAATTCGTTGCCGGCAACAATCAAAGCATTAAATACCGTGCTAACGCCGCTGATAAAACTACTTTTTACAAGCCAGCCTACAGACAGCAAGCCCAAAATACATGGAATGACCGGATCTTTTCTCAGAGCCATAACCACGATTACAACCCCAACCCAGAACAAAAACAACCAGTGAGCTGCTGTCAATTCTACTGTCATTATCTTACCTCCTCATTGCAGATGATCGGTGTAGCAAATAGCTGAGTCAAACCTGCTTTTCCAACACGCGCTTTGATCGCAGCAATGTCTGTGGTGTACAACCCCTCTTCCTGCATCCGTTTGAAATAATTGGCGCCTGAAAAGGTGTATTTCTTGGTAATACCCTCTTTAGTCTGCATCCTTTCCCTGACATGGGCAATTGCATCACCACACGCAATACTTGCGGGAAGCTCAATCGGGGGATGCCCCAGAGCAAAACGAGCCGCATTATGCCCGGCGAGTGTACCGGTAACGATGGCCTCCGTATGACCAACCAACAGGCCGGCCTTCTCACCACCACAGAATACATTATTAAGACCATCTACCTTTAGAGCATTATTCCGGGGTAACATTCCAAAATAACGCATCGAGTTGCCAATATCGCCGGCATAGGGATCTTCATAACGGGCATTAGCGCAGCCCGGAATCTGCCGCAATATCTCCAGCGGATAATATGCGGTCATTAGCTTAGCATGACCAGTATCCAGGAGCACTATGTTTTCCGCAAACTCCTTCAAAGCATATTGCTGACAGGCCTTCTGACCAAGAGAGTCCATACTTTTGCGCAAGACGGGCGGCACGGGGATAACACAGACCCCGGTTCTATTCAGTTCTTCCCTGACCTCAGGGGACAGTGAATCTTTATGCAGCTTGCACGACCCACTCATAGCGCCCAAAGTTCCGTCTGGCTTTTCACCGATAATCTCTTTAATACCGGCCCTGGCAGCGATGCTAAGCCGGGGTCCAAAGGTCGGACAGCGGTAGATACACATTGCACAGCCGTTGCCGTACTTCATACAGTTTCCCTGAGGACCGGCAGTGCCTGATACATCAACAAAGGCGTCACCGGTTATTTCAATGGTCTGATTGCTATGAAAGACATCGGCAACCACTTTAGTAATTGTTCCCGCTTCCATAACAATGTCGCTCACGCGGGATTTTAGATAAATATTGATTCCTGCAGCCAGCAGGGCTTGCTTGACAGCCGGTTCAATTGTAGATACATCATACAAATTAACATTCTTGTGCCCTGGAAACTCAATATTTCTGTGCCGGGAATTGGCGTCACAAATCTTAAACAGGTCGCCGCCGCCCATAGCAATCATCTCTTCTGTTGCGGTAAAGCGACCGTTATTACGCATAATGCCCCCAACAAGCCCGGTACCTAAGAGCATATCTGCCCTTTCAAACAAATGCACCTCACAACCAGCTTTTCGTGCTGCGAGAGCAGCCGCTGTTCCTGACCAGCCGCCACCAACAATTACAACTTTCTTCACAATAAGAACCCCCTGCCTCGTTTTTAGAATAAAATGAGAGTAGATCCAGAAGAATTTCCAAATCTACTCTACTCTGAGTAAATATTTAGTTGCAATCAAGTCTGAGTGGCTGCCAGTAAATAAAAATAGCAATGTCGCAGTTGCTCGGCGACATTGCCACTCATCATTGATGATCGAATGATGATTAATTT
>NZ_DATMXX010000356.1:0-29427 GCF_035561255.1 Sporomusa sp.
ATCTGTTGATCTTCAGTAGCAAAACATACTGCCCAAATGCCAAGTAAAAGAATGAGTAATAATAGATACTTTTTCAATCTATACACCTCTTTCACTGTTTTCTAGACTTTACTAAGCCTGTTAGTTTTTTTACACAGCCAAGCACACCGGAAAACCAGGTCCGTACCGGATAACGCTCACAAAACAGGAATACAATCGGAATGATAATCAGGGTAAAGACTGTAGATGACAGCAGTCCGCCGATCAGCACCCAAGCCATGCTTACCCGGGTCTCGGCCCCTTCGTTGAACGCCAGGGCGGTGGGCAGCATCCCGACCACCATCGTCAGGGTAGTCATAAAGATTGGTTTTAAACGGGTCTTGCCGGCCTCAATCAGGGCATCATAGGCAGTCATCCCCCGCCCCATCAGCGTCAGTGTATAATCAAGCAGCAGGGTGCCGTTCTTAGCCACCAGACCATCCATAACCAGAAAGCCGATCAGGGAATATACGTTGATGGTGTTTTGGGTAATCAGCAGGAACAGCAGCGCCCCGATCAGACCGAGCGGCAGCGACAGCATCCGGATAACCGGTGTGAAGGCCGATTCATACAACACGGCCAGCAGCATATAAACCAGCAGTAAGGATAAGACCAGAGCCTGGATAATTTCGTGATAGCTGCTGTCCATATTGGTAGCCTGACCGCCAAAACGGTAGGTAACCCCGCTTGCCAGCGGCTCTTGTTTAAACTGCCTGTCAATCTCCTGCAGGACCTCTTTGAGGGGACGGTCGGTCATATTAGCCTGGACAAGCAGCGACCGCTGTTTATTGACACGGGTTATAGCAACCGGCCCTACCCCTTCCTCAATGCGGGCTATATCACCCAGAAACACAGTGCTCTCAGCCGCTTTGACCGGGATAACGGTCATGTCGGATGCCTTGAAGCTGTCACTGGCTTTCAACCGCACGACAATATCGGTGTCCCGCCCGTTATTGTTCCTGTCATTGGCCAGTACCCCGGCCTTTTTACCGCTGATGGCACCTGCGAAAGCCTCCCTGACATCGTTTACCGAGGTATGGAAGAATTTCATTTTTTCCCGGTCAACCGTCAGCTTAAATTCCGGAACACCGACCCGGTAATTACTGCGAATATCCTTAAGACCGCTGATCCTGCCCATAATGGCCTGCGCCCGGGACGAAGCCGCAATCAGCGCATCCATGTCCGACCCCAGCAGATAAATCAGTACCGGGGAATGTTCCAGCGATCCCCCCATCGAAACGCCGGCCACTGATGACTCGGTTTCAGAGATACGCACCGCAGCCTGACCGAGATTCTGACGGGCAAAACCTCTAATCTGGTCGGCAATCTGCCAGACACTGCGGCTGCGCTCCCGCTTATTCACCAGTTGGCCTGTCAGCCTGGCCGTATTGCTGTTGCTTTCGCCCACATAGCTCAGGCAATAGGTTACTTCCGGGATTGTCAAAATATATTGTTCCAGTTCGGCAACAACGGCATCAGTCATCTCCAGATTTTGTCCCACCGGTAGTTCAACACTGACCCGGAAACTATTTTCGTCAGTCCGCGGCATATACTCGGCACCAATAATGCCGGCAGGTATCAGGGCGACAGCGGCCACAAACAGGATAAGTACGGCAGCAACAATCTGTTTGCCATGGGCCAGACTGCGCCGCAGCAGCCGTTCATAACCGTCAATGGCCCTTTGTTCCAGGCGGTCCATCCACAGCCACAAAGCACTGTTCCTGGGGGTTAGCCCACCTTTGAACAGACGCGCCGCCAGCATCGGGGTCAGGGTAAAGGACACAAACAGTGAAAACAAGGTGGCAAATACAATCGTCAGGCCAAACTGCCGGAAGTACTGCCCGGTGATATCGGTCATAAAGGCGATGGGGAGAAACACGACAACATCACACAGGGTAATGGCGATTGCCGCCAGGCCGATTTCATTACGCCCTTTTTCGGCTGCCAGCGCCGCCGGTTCTCCCTTTTGCAGGTGGCGATGGATGTTTTCCAGCACCACGATTGAGTCATCAACCAATATCCCAATACAGAGCGCCATTCCCATCAGCGACATCATATTAAAGGTGAAGCCTGCCATGTACATAACCAGAAATGTCGCTATAAGCGAAGTTGGTATCGCAACCATGACAGCTGCCATTGAGCGCCAGCCCCGCAGAAACAAAAACAAAACCAGGCCGGTGGTCACAATGCCTTCAACAAGCGTAGTCAGCGTGTTGTTCAAAGAGTTGTCGATATAGTTGGCATCATTGGCCACAATGATAAACTGATAGTCCGGATATTCTTGCTGCAATGACGCCAGTTGTTCCTGAACCGCCTGGACTGTCTGAACGATATTGGCATCGCTGTTTTTATACACCTGCAGGGCAACAGCCTCATCGCCATTTACCCTGCTGTACTGGGTCGCCCGGCTGTCCTGCCGGCGCACCTCGGCGATCTCGGTTAACGGGACAGCAGCGCCAGCCGTGTTGGTAAGATATAGCTGTTTAATCTCGTCCGGCGAGGTATACGTGCCGCCAGTCTTACATCACTGTCGGTACTGTCTGTATACACCGAACCGGCAGGCATGAGCAGGTTTTCCTCCTTGAGACGGTTGACAATCTGTGTTAGCGACAGCTTGTACAATAGCAGTTTATCGCGCTCTACCAGAATCGCCAGTTCTTTTTCCCGGCCGCCGCCAAGGCTTATGTCTGAGACCCCGTCAGCGCGCTGCAGCCGCTCTTTAAACACTTGATCGGCCTTGCCATAGATATCTGAGAGAGGATACCCGGCCTTTACCGCAATCTCCATGACAGGCATGGCATTGGCATCACGCCTGATTACCACCGGCTCACTGATCTCATCAGGCAGGTCTTTGCGCACCCTGTTAACAGCCTTGGACGCATCAAGGGAGACCACGTCAACATTGGCCATTAAATCAAATTCCATGATAACAGTAGCCTTTTCCGGTCTGGCAATCGCCACCATCCGCCGCAGATGGGCCAGGGAGGAAAGACCCTGCTCCAGCGGCTTAACGACACTCTCCTCAACCTCTTCCACGCTGGCCCCGGCATAGTCAACTGTAACGGTAACATAGGGATTATTCAGCGCCGGCAACAGCTCCACACCGATACGCAGGAAGCTGTAGAGGCCAAGAATGACAAACAACAGTACGATCATGGTTATACCGACAGGGCGCTGGACAGAGAACCGGGTGATATTCATGAATCCACCTCAATGAAGCTATCCGGTTTGAGACGGGATATATTACTGACCGCCACCCGCTCACCGGCCCCGATTCCGTCCACTATCTCGACAGAATCATCATTGCGCTGCCCTGTTTTCACCAGCCGCTGTTCAACCTGGTTGTTCCCCTTGACGACGAACAGATACTCTTTGCCGCTTTTTTGCAGGATTGCTGCTTTAGCAACAAACAAGGTATGCGGTCTTAGCATCATGTCGACCCGGGCCTGGGCAAACATGCCGCTTTTTATGGCAGCATCCGCCTGGTCAAGCGCAATCCGGACGGTAAATGCCTGGGTTTTACTGTCACTTGCCGGGCTGATATAAATAACGGTTCCGGGATAATGCCGTCCCAGCGAATCAATCACGCTCTCCAGCCTCATGCCTGTCCGGATGTGGGCGGCATGCTGCTCGGAAACCTGGCAGTCGATGTAGATATTGCTGTTATCGACAACTGTCAGCAGCTTTTGACCTGCCTGGACAAATTCACCCGGTTCAACCTGCCGGTAGCCAATAATGCCGGCTCTGGGGGCGCGCAGCACCATATCGCCACGCTGCTGTTCCAACAGCCGAAGGCTGTATTCGGCCCTGGACAATGCTGCCTGTTTTGATTCCAGCACTGCCGGTTGTCCACCGGCCATAACCTGCTCACTCAGGGCGGCAAAGGCAGCTTTGGCATTAATCATCTGCTGCCTGGCCGCATCCAGTGCCTCGCGGGAGATGGCCCCGGTATGATATAAGGACTCATAACGCTGGTAATTGGCAAGATTTCGCTGATAATCAGCATCAGCCTGTTGGTAACCGGCATCATAAGTTGCTTTGGCTGCGGTGCTTTCAGCCCGGGCCTGCCAGGCTGCTGCTTCTGTCTGGGCAATTGACAGCAGGATGTCCTCCATATCCTGAATGGCCAGCACCTGACCGGCAGAAACGGCTTGTCCCAGTTCCACAGGTACCTGCGCGATGCGCCCCGCATATTTTGCCGCAATATCCACCTGCGCTGCCGCTACCGTCTGCCCGCTTAACACAATTCTTGTCAGCATATCCCGCGGCTCAACAGTCTGCACCGTCACCAGCGGCTTGATTATCCCGGCTTTAGCGGCGTTCCGGGAGATATTGCCCTGGGATTTAAAAAAGAATAAGATTCCGGAAAAAATTACTGCCGCCAGGGCAACCCCGACCAAAAGCCCGCGTTTCTTAGTATCCAGCATCTCTCGTATTGCCAAGTGTCCACCCCATTTCTTTTGGCCGGTCACATAAAGAAGCTACTGCCCAATAGCAGTATTATCTTACTAACTCCTGATAAATCAGCTGAATATTGTAATCGCCGATACCATAGTCCGGATATCTCTCATTGATTGCTTTGATGATATATTGTTTATTTCTGTTTTCCCTGACCATCGTTGCTATCGCCAACCTGATTTCCCCCTGAGGCGACAGGTAGTCCTTATAGCGCCTAATCCCATCATTTAACTCAGGAAAAACCGGATACTCCTGTATTACCGGCTGTTTTTGCAAAAGCACCTCCCGGTATATCGCATAATATCCCCGGGGATTGATTTGATAGGATTTACGGATTGTATCCTGTACATTGCCGTACTGCCAGAAGTCCTGGCAGATAATATGCAGCTGCACGCTTCCCTGATACTTGGCAGCATCCAAATAGGCGCACAAGGTTAAAACATTCATCTGGCAAAACATATCGGCATCAAACCACAGGGTAATTCCGGAGTATGAGTGATTCAGAAGTTTATCAAGTTCAGCAATCGTCAATTCTGCATACCGTTCATAGGTTACCTGTAAAGTTTCTGCCCGCTGTTGAAAAAAAGCTTCACTAAAAATTTCTTCGCAGCATCCCCCGGTAATCATTGATTCATTGAAAGCGATCAGTTCCTGACCTGCAGGGCATTTATTTGCCAAATATGATTTCATTATTGATCCGTTAGCAATATGTAACACCATGGTATCCTCTCCCTGTCTAAATTGTATCATTCTCATAATGCCGGGCAGGCAGCGAAAAGTGAATCCAGGATAGTCAGATACGCAATTCTGGCTCTATTTCTCATGCTTCTCTTTGTCTGCTACAGGTATTCGCTTCTGGCTTGTTTCCACTTAATGAGATACTCATCAACAATATCCAGAACAATATATAGTAGGAATCCTGCAATTCCAGTTCCAATGGTAAGATGGTCAGGAAATGGTGGTATCACAGCGTTCCTCCAGTTCCCCTTCAATAGAAAAAAACGTCTTTTGCCATTCTACGCCCCAGGGTACAGCATCAGTCAGCCGCACCAGCCGCGCTTCTGAAGCTATTCCTGCCTGGACAACACCTTCCCATGCCCGCTTCAGCATAAGATACTGGCGTTCCATATTGGTCAGAAAAATAATCCGTCCCATACAGATCCCCCCTTTTATCTTTTTGTAAAGACCTGCAAATGAAGCAAAACCCAGCTCTAGGGTCTAATGCTCCTGCCATTACGCAGCTGGTGGGGTAAAAAACAGAGAGCCCTCCAGTAAATACAGTGAGGGCTCTCTATGAGAATCTAAATCCCCTCCCCATCGCTCGTGGGTAAAAAACGGTGATTGTCAGACAGGCAGTTCTTCTGGCTCTGGCACATAATTGCTCCACATCGTCCCCAGACTTTTGTTTCTGGAGGGATAGGCTCATTTGTTCACCATTACAGTGGCGGGACCGCGCCGGCCTTGCACCGGTCTTCCCTATTAAGCCCCGCAGGGCACCTGTCTCAATAACTCTATTAAATTATCCCTGGGTTTCTGCCGCCCCATTCAGGTTATACATCTCATTATAGAACTTAGCTGTGGGCATGACCTGCACATGATCTTTCTCCAGCAAGCGCCGGTACAACACGGTCGCCTGGCCGCCGGTATAGTCGCGCCCGGCAATCGGGCTGTCCTCAAGAATAATGAGGTTTTTGGCTTGCAGGGCCGCATCCAGATTGCTGAGGTTGTTCTTGCTAATATGCAAGCTGCATAATATGGTCACATCCGCCTGGGCAATAAGCCTGGCATTCTCGGCTGCGGCAGCCGCGTCAATGTCTGCAAAAGGTTGTGTAATCACATAATGTTCCGCAAAGATCCTGGCAGCTTCCGCATCACTGTCCCCGTCTGCTACCACACCGACACTAACGGCAAAACCGGCTGTGGCCAACCTCCGGATTACAGTGCAGGCACAGCCGCCGCCGGCAATCACATGCACACACTGCTGCTTCTCCTTATTGTCATTGCGTAAGCCGGCAAATACCTCCACACTGCCGGTAACCGGGTTATGAATGACTTGTACCGGCAACCCGTAGGCCCGGGAAAGATTATCCTTGGTTAACACAGCCGTTGGCGCCCCGTCAGCCAGCAAACCGCCCTGGGCAATCAATAACAGCCGCGAACAAAAACGGGCTGCCGCACTTAAGTCATGTACTACCAGCAATATCGTTTTGCCCTGCCGGCAGAGACGCTGGCAAAAACGGAAGATCTCCTCCTGGTACACTACATCCAAACCGGTCATCGGTTCATCAAGAAACAGGATAGGTGTCTGCTGAGCCAAGACTTTAGCCAATAGCACCCGTTGCTTCTGGCCACCGGAGATATTGGTTAAGGGGGTATCGGCCAGGTCCAGAACGTCCGTATATTCCATAGACTCACAGATGATTTTCTCATCCTCCGGGCTTTCTCCCTGCCACCAGGAAAGGTAAGGATAGCGCCCTGCTGCAACAACCTCTTTGGTTGTATAACCAAAGCCAATCTCTACCGATTGTTGTAAAAAGGCGACCTGCTTTGCCAGTGCTTTCTCGGGAATAACCCCCACTTCCTGACCAAACAACTCGACTCGTCCACCTTTGCGGGGCAATATTCCCCGCATCGTCCGCAGCAATGTACTTTTACCGGCTCCATTAGCACCAATAATACCGATGAGTTCCCCCTGCCGGACAGAGAAGGAGATATCCTGTAACACAGTTTTTTTCTCGTAACCGGCGCTTAGCGCTTTAACATTGATAATTGCAGGATTCATACCGTCTCATTCCTTTCCCTGCGCCCGCCGCAATAAGTATAGAAAATACGGTGCGCCCAAAAGAGCGGTTATAATACCGACACGAATCTCGGTAACGCCGAACATACTGCGCCCCAGTGTATCGCAGAACACCAAAAAGGTTCCGCCAGCCAATACACAGGCAGGCAGCAGCTTCCGGTGATCCGGCCCGACAACAAACCGCATCATATGGGGAATAACCAGTCCGACAAAACCAATACTGCCACTGATACATACGGCGGCCGCCGTTGCCGTAGCCGCTAACCCCAGAAAAATCAACCGGTACCGGAGGACATGGAGGCCGACACTGCGGGCCTCAGTTTCCCCCAGCGCCAGAATATTCAAATGCCGGGCCATAAGAAACAAAATAATAACAGCAACCACAATGGGGCCGATTGCCAGCGTAATATGCTCCCACCGCCGGTAGTCCAGGCCACCGACGATCCAAAAGAGATATTCCCGCAGCCGCTGCTCGTTCAGAATCATCAGCACAGCGTTTGTCAGGGCACCTGTAAAGGAATTGATCGCTACCCCGGCCAATAGCAGGACCATGACAGGAATCTTCCCCTGGCGAACTGCCAGGAGAAGAATAATGCCCAGGGCTGCGACAGACCCGGTCACAGCAAACAAGGGCATGACATAGATGCTTGAACCGGTTATCCCCAAAGCAATGGCAATGACTGCCCCCAGAGCCGCGCCACTGGATAGTCCAAGGATCCCTGGTTCAGCCAACGGATTAGAAAAAATACCCTGCATGACCGCCCCGGATATAGCTAAAGCCGCACCAACCAGCAAACCGGCAATAATCCTTGGCAGTCTGATATGCCAAATAACAGCATAGGTTTCTGCCAGTTTTGTATAATCACCACTTTTAAAGTCGGTACCGCCAGACACAATGGCCGAGTAGACAGTTCCGGGCGAGTAAAAGGTCTGTCCAAAACAGAGGCTGCCCAAAGCAGTGAGAATACAAACAGCCACTAATAGGATCCATTTCGTTTGATTGCTCCATGTTTTCATCAATATACTCCTTACTCTGCTGACGCACAGCCCATCGCCGGGATTCATCGCGATTGCCGGCAGACCTGGGAAACAATGTTCACCCCTGTCAGGTGAGAAACCAAAAGCCCTTTTATATTCTTACCCCGAAATTGCCATAAACATATGGCAAACTATTCAAATAGGTTTGGGCCATGTCTTGTTCGTCTGCCCGCAATATAATCGCTAATGCAGCTTGAAGACTATTGGCAGCGTAGTCGAGCAGGCAATCGCCTGTCCGGTTTCGCGGACTTTGGCGGGTACGAAACGCCAGCGCTGGACAGAATCGGCCGCTGCATCGTCCAGTAGTTCATAGCCGCTGGATTTCTGCACACTGATTTGCCCGGCCCGTCCGTTTTCCCTAATTTCAATCCTTAACACCACTGTACCCTCCTGACCGTTCTGCCGGGCTCTCTCCGGATAGGATGGTTCTCTTTTTGATAAGATGTTTGGGGGAATAATGCCTTTTTCGGTACCGGTGCCACCGGCGCCGGTGCCGGTACCGGATTGTCCGGTTCCCCCGCCGCTGCCTGCACCCCCAGCCTGTCCGCCGCCGGCAGCAGCAGCGCTGTCTACAGCTACAACGGCCATACTGCTGACTATTACAGCCGGTTCAGAAACAATCTCGTCAGGCACAACCACATCAGGCTGTACCTGCCGGACCACCGGCGTAGGAACGGGCGCTGTAACCGCCTGGCTGGTTTGCACCGGTGCAGCTGCCGCGGCAGCCGGCATCGGCGCCCCTTCAGGCTCACTGGCTAACTCCAATTCAATCACAGTTTCGGGAACTGTCACTGGCAGGAGTGCCCTGACAGCCAGCCAGCCAACACCCATCAATACGATACCATGAAAGACCAGTGAAATAATCATGGCCTTGCGCCAGCGCGATCCTGTCGCCCATTCCATT
Source organism: Sporomusa sp. (assembly GCF_035561255.1). Lineage (GTDB taxonomy): Bacteria > Bacillota > Negativicutes > Sporomusales > Sporomusaceae > Sporomusa. Next base: position 9,219 of record NZ_DATMXX010000356.1, read on the forward strand.
ATTTATCCTTCCTTTCTGTTGCAATCGCCACCCGGTGGGCCCCAGCCAGTTTCATTTCATCAAGTACCGCTACTACTTTTCCATATTCCACCTGTTTGTCAGAGCGCAATACAAATACTACGTCATTTTGTTTGCTTACTTCTATCTGAACGCGTCTTTTCACCAGTTCCAGCGGTATTTCCTCCTGGTCGAACAAAATACGCCCTTCTCTGGTAACAGCAACGGCAACACTATGTGGTTTATCCGACTGTGCCGAGGCTGCCTGCGGTAAATTCACCGGGATAGTCTGCTGATCAACCATATACAGCGTACTCATAATAAAAAACACAAGCAGGAAAAAAATGATGTCGATCATCGGAATAACCATAAGCTTAGGCTGGCGTTCCTGACGCAGGTTACGCAGTTTCATGGCGTTTCTCCGGCTTGATGTTCCCAATCAATAAAATGCAGGTACGCTCAATATCTGTGATCAATGCATCCAGACGATGATTAAAATAGCTGTATATTACCATTGCCAGGGTAGCCACACACAGACCGGAGGCTGTGGCGATCAGCGCTTCCCCGACCCCGCCGGTGATAGCCTGCGGCTGACCGGCTTTAATGTTCATTACACTAAATGAGCCAATCATCCCAATTACGGTACCTAACAGGCCTAATAACGGTGCAATCGTTACAACAGTATCCAAATGATTCAAATTTGTCCGCAAATGGGCTACGGCCAAAGCGGCTTCACCCTCTAACACACTCTCGATATTAACGCTCCCGCGCTGTAAATAGTTGATGCCCTTGCCGGCAACAGCAGCGGCGATGCCATTGGTCTGCCGGCACAGTTCGTAAGCGTCTGCCCAGTTGCCACGCTCTACTAAAGGTGTAAGCTGATGCGTAAACAGCTCCATGTCAGTGTTCATTTTCTTATAATACAAAAAACGTTCAGCACCAATTGCCGCCACCAGCAAAGAGCATGCCAGAATCAGATACATAACTGGTCCGCCTTTATGAAACACACTAAAGCACTCTGCTATAAACTCCATAACTACTCCTCCGTTTTTCGGCCTTGCCGACATACTTAAGGTAAATTTTTAACAATATGCATGATATTCTTTTCAGAAAGCTCCCCTAAACGGTAATAAGTGGAGCCCATTTCCCTGGCAACCAGCCGTGCCAGCCCCAGTTTAACAAAATCGCTTTCTGTATCAATTACCACACTATGAACACCAGCCATTTTTATTTTTCCAGCTATATGGAGAGCTTCAGCGATACTGTCACCCCCGCTGGCCGCCGCTGTATTCGCCCGCCCATCGGTAACCAATACCAATACAGGCTGCATTTCCTGTTCCTTCTTTTGGCGCGAAACCAGTACTGTCAACGCAGTAGCCAGTCCCTCAGCCAAGGGGGTCTTACCGCCGGTCGGTAAATGCCGCAAACATTTTTGCGCCAAATCCACACTGCGGGTTATCGGCAGTAACACCTCCGCGGTCTGGCGCCGGAAAGCAATCAGTCCGACCTGATCGCGTTTCTGATAAGCATCCTGCAGCATGGCGCATACCGCGCCTTTCACTGCCCGCATACGCTCACGCGCCCCCATTGAGCCGCTTGCATCAACAACAAACAAAAAGGTATTACCAATCCGTTTTTCACGAATCTTTTGCCGCAGATCTTCCCGTTCAATCGCAATACAGCAATTGCCTTTATCCCGGAACCGCTGGTACGGGGCCGCCGCCCGCAGGGTTGCATCAAAAGCCAGATCGGTCACAGCACCACGCGGTGTTCCGGCCCGAACATAACGCCCCTGCTTTGTATCAGTGCGCGTCAGGCTGCGTTTCCCATTACCGCGCCGTTCCTGCCGGTCCTGCGGCAAAGATAACTCCATCCGCACAAATGGGAATTGTGTATCAATATCAGCCACCTTCTCCTGAGAATTGCCTTCTGCAGGCGGTTGCTGCGCGGCTGAGGGATCAGGCTGATCTTCCGGCTGTTGATTTCCCGGCTGCCCAGGCGGCGGCTGTTGATCCGGCGACTGCTCTGGCGGCTGATTCTGCGGCTGATCTTGATTTTGTTCCTCTTGAGGTTGTTCCGGAGGCTCCGGTGGTGGTGGTTCCTGCTCCTGGCGCATGCGCTGCGGCAAAACATAGCAGGCTGCTGCTTCCATATCAACAGGCAGCAGGTAATCCCGGCCAGCCAGTGCTGCAATGGTACGGGCCGTCTCCAGCAAGAACAGCTCGGCCCGGTGGCCGGCAGAATGGGCTTTGGCACACATCTTGGCAGCCAATAACATCATCGTCTCCGGTATAATAATTGCCTGCAGCAGCTGCCTGGCGGCTGCCACCTGCTGCCTAATCCCCGCGGTTAGTGCTGCGTACTGCAGCCGGAATCCTTCCGGGTCCCGGTCATAGGCCAAAATACGCCGCACAATCTCGGCCCGGACCTGGGCATCCTGCTCCCGCTCAACAGCAGCATACAAGCCAAAACGATCTATAATTTGCGGTGACAAGGCCCCCTCTTCCGGGTTCATTGTGCCAATCAGGCTGCACATGGCCTCATGCCGGCAGGAAATGCCCTCCCTTTCAACCATATGTACACCGGTTATAGCAGCATCCTGCAGGGCATTGACAAACTCGCGGCGCAGCAAATTAATCTCGTCAATATACAGAACATGCTTATGGGCCCGGGCTAGAATACCTGGTAAAAACCGGCGCTCACCGCACTCCACCGCATGCTGCATATCCAGTCCGCCAAACACCATATCCTCGGTGGCATTCAGCGGCAATTCAATGATCTGTACCATGCCGGTAACCTCTGCCAGAGCCCGCACCAGGGTCGATTTTGCCGTACCTTTCTCCCCGGCCACCAAAACACCGCCGGCTTTCGGGTTGACTGCTGCAATTAAAAGGGCCTGCTTGACAGAATCCTGGCCAACTATCGCAGCAAATGGAAATACCATTCGTTGTACCATCTTCATTCCCCCTGCCGCTTACAGCCCGGCAAACAATGCCTCGACTTTGTCCCAGTCCAGTGTCCCATCCTCGAACGGCCGCCGCCGCATCCTGTGCGGCAAAACCAGTTTGGCAGCTCTCCTGACATCGTCGGGGTCAACAGTAACACGCCCTTCAAAAGCCGCTAAGGTCATGGCCGCTTTGATCACAGTAATATCAGCCCGGTGCCCGTCCACATCTAAGGCAATTGCCACATTAGCTACCAATAACAGCAGCCTGTCGTCAATCGCTACCTGCGGCAGCAAGCGCCTGGCCTGCATAATGCTTTCTGCCGTTTTTTCCTGTTCTTCTTTATACATTCGGGCAAATTCACCGGTATCCTGCTCATAAGCTAAGCGGCGCTTGATCACTTCGACCCGCCATTCCGGCTGATTCTCCCCCACCACTTCGATCGATAACCCGAAACGATCCAGCAGTTGAGGCCTGATATCCCCTTCTTCAGGATTCATGGTGCCGACTAGCACAAACCGTGCCGGGTGAGAGTAGGAAACACCTTCCCGCTCAACTGTGTTTACCCCCATAGCGGCTGCGTCCAGCAGTACATCAACGACATGATCATCCAGCAGGTTGATCTCATCCACATACAGGATATTCCGGTTGGCCTGGGCCAAAATACCCGGGTCAAATTTTTTCTCGCCATGCTTAATGGCATGCTCGATGTCAAGGGTCCCGACAACCCGGTCCTCCGTGGCACTGACCGGCAGTTCAACGACCCGCATCTTAATTGAATGGACCGGCAGCGATTTACCTGCACCGGCTTTCTCCCGGCACTCATCGCATAACCGGTTTTCATCGCCAGGGTCACAGTGAAAAGGGCAGTTTTTAATGGCCTCCATCGCTGGCAGCAAGTCGGCGATGGCGCGGACTGCTGTTGATTTAGCTGTACCTTTTTCACCCTTGATCAGTACCCCGCCCAACATAGGATTAATGACATTCAGGATAAGTGCCAGTTTCATATCGTTCTGACCGACAATCGCTGTAAATGGATATACGGCGGTATGCTTCAACGTCTGTTCATCTCCTATTATTGATTGTCAATTGCTGCAATCAGTACAGGTAGTCTTTATATTAGTTTTGACAATCGTCAGTAGCAGGGCCTGCCAGGCCTGCAGACAAGTGTCCAGGCCGGCGGTTGTCAGCACTGGCGCAGCCACACCAAATCTGGCAGCTGCGGCGGCAAGCAGTTCATTACCGGTCTCGCGCACCTCTTCCCCGGATAACAGCTCCCATTGGAGCTGATCCAAAAGATGGATGTACAACGTGGTATAGGTTACCAAGTGGTTATCACCGTCAAGCTGATACAACTGACTGAGAAACTTAGGCTTTATTACCTGCCCGCCCTCTGCAATGTACACCTGCCACATAGATTCTTCTTTAATGCCAAACCGTTTGAGCCGCCGCAGCAGGCTATGCTGGTGCCGGGGCGAGAGACCGGACTGTTTAAATAATGCCTCTTTGACAGCCGGCAACACTGTGCGGCCAATAAGTTCGCCCAGTTTCGAGTGTTTGCCGGCGCTTTCCAGGTACAGCGGTGAGGCCGGATTGGCCACAACAATCGTCTGGTCTGTACCGGAACCGGTCGCCAACCCGTTCGAGTAGTTGCTGCCTGCCATAAGCTCCTGCAGGGCTGCCGTCTTGGCTTCGGTACAGGTTACCATGGCCCGGTTCAGCATCCCTGGCGGTAAATCAGCATCAATGACCAGGATAATGTTGATGGTTCCCGGTTTTTCCAGGGTACTTTTGTCAATCGGTTTAAAATAGTCTGCCGGATCACCGACCCGCCCGCCATTCACCTCAACACCGCCGGTTACAATCGCGGTTACTGTCAGGTTCTCATAGGTCTGGGTGTGAATCGCAACATTCTGCATGGAAGCGGCGGTTCCCATCCCGGCTGTTGTCGCCGGGTCAAGCCCAATCTCCTCGGTAATAATCCGCATGTGTTCCTGATAGGTTGGCCCCCGCATGATGCTGGACATCCCCGCCCCCGGATTGCAGTCGTTATTGAATACCGCAGTCAAATCTTCACGGTAACCACCATTGACAACCGCGGTACTGGCCACTTTACGCGGTTGTTCAAAGGGTATAACAATGCTTTTATAATAGCGGTAGACATGGTCGCCGGTAGACAGTGTACAAAGTTTCATCGCTTGCTCCCTCCCACTTATCCAGGAACTCATACTTTTATCCTCTTTTTCAATCTAATTATGTTATATACAACGCATTAAAGTCTTGCAGGCGGGTAGTGTGTTGACAAAAGCGGAAGTCAAGCGCCAGCGGTGGAGCGTTGTCAATACACCACCCGCCTGCGCCTGCTAACTTCTTTTATAAAGGCAGCACGGTAAACTCGTTTGATGTAGCGCAATCCTGCGCAAAATCCCAGTCAAACAACAGCGCTGCCGGCTGTGCACTGCAGTAAGCCAGCTGCATCTCGCCCCCGGTAATCACCGTACTCTGGGCATTGGTGAAATCCAGGCGTTCCTGTTTGCCGGTTTGATTGCAGACCCAGAGTGAACGGCCGCTAATAGCTGATGCCTTTTTCCAGGCATTTTCCGGCGGACCGCCACAGCCGCCTGGCGGCCAGGCTGCAGGCACAACAATGACTGCCGCCCCTTTGTCGGCCATAGTGATCGCGTTTTCTTCATACCAGGAATCAGCGCAGATTAATATCCCAGCCCTGATATCGCCGCAAACTATCGGCTCCAAATGCTCCCCTCTGTTCGCCCAGCCCTCGGATACACCACTATGGGCGTGCTTTTTCCGGTGACGGCCCAGGATATCGCCATCAGGGCCGATAACCAGACAACTGTTATAATACTTGCCATTATGCTCATCCTGCTCAGCGCAGCATAAAAATACTGTGATATGATACTCTGACGCCAATTGCCTGATCGGTTCAATAGACGACGCCGGCTGTACCGGGATAACCACAGGTTTATGCTCCCGCTCAACAGCAAAAAAATATCCCTGGACGGCGGTCTCCGGTGTAATAATCCACTCTGCCCCCCGGTCGGCTGCCAGCCTGATCGCTTGTGTCAAAATATCAAGATTACGCAGCTCCGGACCACCGCTAACATCTACATGCAGTAACGCAACCCTCACACGCTTTCCTCTCCTGTCCCTGATGTTGTTGATACCACTCTATCGACACCTGCTTTAAGGCACACTCCGCGTCATAGCCCCGGTCGCCGCAGTTGGCGCCATACCACCTGGCAAAACAAGCACCACCGCACAAGGCGAAGGAGGGGCATCGCAGGCAAAACGCCATACCGGCCTGAATAGAAGCCGCGACTTTTTGAAGTCTGTTCTCCTCAAGCCCGGTCTGCACATGCCCGAGATAGAAGTCAGGGTTACCTGCCAGCGAGGCGCAGGCATACAGATTGCCCTGAGCATCTGCAAAAACAGCCTCACCATTCATGGCATGGCAATGGGCAAACCCCTGCATATGCCCCTTAGCGAGGTTAGCTACCCGCTCGACCTGAGAAAACAGCATGGGTTTGCCAGTATCCTTACCTAAGCGGTCTGCCAGCTGGAAGGCTTCCTTTACACCCTGCCATACAGCCTCAGACGGTGGCGGTACAAGCTCACTGCCCCGCCCCTGGGCCCGGAGTAAGTCAAAACCAATGCGGCGTACATTGCCCAGATAGTAAGCCATTTCAACAATCCCTGCCAGCTGACCGGCATTCTCGTTGGTCACAACACAGGTAATCCCGGTCTCAATCCCCACTGCCGCCAGCTGGCCGGCCCCCTTCAATATCTGCCGGCACGTGCCCTGGCCGTCAGGCAGGCAACGCAGCCTGTCGTTCATCTCCGGGCGCCCATCCAGGCTGATGCCAATGCCTACCTGTCCGGCCTTGAGGACAGCCGCCATCTCCCGCGTCATCAGAGAGGCATTGGTCTGAACCTGCATGATCGCTGGCACCCCATTCTCCCGCACATGCCGGATAATCTCCCGCATTGCCGGAAAGTTCAGCAGCGGTTCACCACCGCTGAACTGGAGTAGAAATGGCTGCCCATCGGCGGCCGCCAGTTCGACGGCCGCAATGCCGGTAGCAGCATCCATAGCTTCTGCCGGATGCTCATGGGCGTAACAGTATTTACACGTAAAATTACATTGCCCGGTCAAACTCAATATCAACATTTTTACCATAACACTTTAGTTGTCACCCCGTTCTTCCAGTTCTCCGTCAATCTCCAGAAATATCTGCTGCAATTCCTGTTTGGTTTGTTCGTCAGCCTGCCACAGGCCGCGTTGCGCCGCCTCCAGTAACTTTTCCGCAATACGCTGCAAAGCCCAGGGATTGACAGCCTGCATCCACTCGCGCATCTGCTGATCAATGGCATATTTTTGGGCCAGTCCCTGGTACATCCAGTCTTCCATCACGGCACTGGTAGCATCCCAGTCATAGCAGTGGGCCACAACCCCTGCCAGATCAGCAGCCCCTTTATAACCGTGTTGTTTCATACCTTTAATATATTTGGGATTCATAACTTCCCCGCGAAACAGCCGTTTAAACTCCTCATCCAGGCTGCGCAGGGTCACCTGCTGCCGGTTAGAGCTGTCGCCGCAATAGGAGCGGGGCGCTTTGCCTTTCAAACTGCGGACCGCAGCAATCATCCCGCCATGATAGGAGTTAAAATCATCTGAATTGAGCAGATGTACTTCCCGGTTGTCCTCATTTTTGACGGTAACATCCAGACTGCCCAGGCGCCGGCTAAAGAGTTCCGGTACAAAAGCGCCACTCGCTTTGGCCCCATAGGCGTGCGCACCCCAGCGCACATACACCCTGGCTAAATCATCGACCGTTTCCCAGTTCTTTTCCTCCAATAAATGACTGACACCGGCGCCATAACTCCCCGGTGGGCAGCCAAATACCCGGTAACAGGCCTGCTCCCAGGCTGCTAAGCGATCGACGCCCTGTTCGCTCAAAGTTTGCGAGTCTTCCAATACATGCTTGCGGACGAAATTCAGCTCACTGCTTTCCTCCAGATTAGCGACCAAACTAACAGCCTTATCCATCCATTTGACTGCCATCGGCATCGAATCACGGAACAAACCGCCAATCCGGGCGGTGACATCAAGCCGCGGCCGTTTAAGTTCGGCTGCCGGTATGACCTCAAGCCCGACAACCCGTTGGCTGCCGCGCTGCCATACCGGCCGTACCCCCAATAGATACAGGAATTCGGCAATACACTGACCATGACTGCGCATATTGGAGCCACTCCAGAAGATCATGCCAATATTCTCGGGATAGCGGCCTTCATCGGCAATATAACGTTCAATAACACTGTCTCCCAGTATCTTGCCCAGTTCCCAGGCCGCGGCTGTCGGCAGGGTCCGCGGGTCTACCCCATAGAAGTTCCGCCCTGTCGGCAGGATATCAGCCATACCGCTGGTCGGCGCACCGGCCGGCCCGGGTTCGATAAAGCGATCCTCCAGTGCAGCCAGTAAATTAGTGATTTCCTGCCCGGTTTTAGCTAAGTTGCCGATCAGCACTGTACAGACATACCGCGCAACCTGCCGGAGCTGTTCTTGCAGGGCAGCTCCGGCGTTCGCAGCCCAGGCCAGACCGGCTACCTGCTCCGCTGCTGCAGGATCAAAGTCATGCTCGTATAACCAATCAACAGCCTCCCGGCACTGCTGCCAGATTTCATCCACCAGCACGCCGCAGGTTTTGCTCCCGTCAGGCAAAAGCTTGCCGCTCTGAGCCACCAGTTCATAGTAGTCATAGCCGTGAATAGCCGCCACTGTTTCTGTCAGAGATGGGGTTTCCCCGTTTGACAGCCGGGTAAGTGCCAGCAGGTATTCAAGCAGTATATCACCCTGTGGCGGACACCCCAGGATATGCAACCCTACCCGAATCTGCATATTCTTGATGTCGGTAATATAGGCATGCAGCCGTTGGCTATAGCCGCCAAAATCCTCACCCTCATTTTGGCTCATGTCCCCTGACAAATTCGCTGCCACAACCTTCTCCCTGATCAGATTGGCAACTACTTCAGCGTTTCCAGGCTGGTTTTGCTGAAAGTGGCAATATTCATCAAGGAGTTTTTCCAGCTCCGCCAGTTCATCATAGGTACCTGCCTGACTCATCGGCGGCGGCAAATGATCAATAAGACAGGCGGCACCACGCCGTTTAGCCTGAATGCCTTCACCGACAATAGTGATCAGGTAGGGATAGATATTAGGCAAATCGCCGATAGCCAGGTCAGGGTAACACTCCCGGGACAGCCCGGCAGCTTTGCCTGGCAGCCATTCCAGGGTTCCATGGGTACCGACATGAACAACCGCATCAGCCTGCCAGATATCCCGTACCCAATGATAATACGCTAAATAATGATGGGTCGGCGCACAGTCCGGCGAGTGATACAGCTTGGCCGGATCTTCACTGAAGCCGCGCGGCGGCTGCACAGTGATAAAAATATTGCCGTTAAGCATGCCGGGAATAAGTAGTTGGTCAGCATAATTAAATACATCACCCGGGGCTATCCCCCAGTCTGTAGTTAATTGTGCCTGTGTAGCAGGCTCCAGTCCATTAAACCACTCTCTATATTGCCATGCGCTCACCTTACCCGGAGCCTGGGTAATCTGACTGTCAGTCAAAAAGCGGCGGTCATTGGTCGCTGCATTCAGTAATTCATCCATTAGCGCCCGGCTGTCTGGTGGAATATGATCTATCCTGTACCCCTGCTGAGCCATCCGTTCCAGCACTAACCGGATGCTGGCAGGAGAGTCCATTCCCTGAGCACTGCCGATATTGGAGTTTGTGGCCGGGTAATTATGAAAGATAATTGCAATTTTCTTCTCACTATTGTGCTTATGCCGCAGGTTAGCCCACTTGCCGGCTTTACGTACAACCTGCCTGATGCGCTCAGGAATAACCTCATACTTTGTCGTCCCGTCCGGAGCCTGTTTTTTGCCAGCTACAGGTACAGCGTGGATAACGCCGTCAAATTCCGGCATAGCAATACTGCAGGATATCTCCATGGGTGTCAGTCCCTCAATACTCTGCCGCCAGTCCTCAGGTGATCGCAACAAGGCATAGGCCTGCAAAACAGGTACCCCTAACTGGTGCAAGAATTCCTGATCCACCGGCCGGCCTACGGTCAGGGAGAATTTGAAGGTATTAATCAGCACATCAATAACAGGCCTGCCGTCGTTATAAAAATAGTTCCGGACTGTGTCATCGACTCCCGGTGCGCCTAAGTCCGCATTGCGCGCCCAGTGACTAAATGCCGCTATTACGTTCATCCCCTGCGACTCAATCTCTTCGATCAAAGCTGTTTGATAGGCCAGATCTGACCAGATCCATTCATCCCGGGGAAAAATAAGGCCTACCGTCGGGCGGTCTGGTTGACAATACTGCTGCCAGTACTCGGAACTATTTGTAAAAATTTTAGCTGCCTGAGGATAAAAAATACCATTCCATAATAACTGCTGCGGTTGTTGGTAGCCACAGCTTTCCCCGCAATACCGGTTACTCAGATACAGGCAAAAATTACAATAATTATCGATGCCGCTATACACTAAATATTTGCGCAGTTGCTCCCGCTCTGCCTGAGTTACTCCGCAAAGAGTATCCTCGGGATGCGGTTCAGTCGCCAGCATCGTATGGGTAATGCCTTTGTCCCGCAGGAATCCGGCTGCTTTTTTCAGAAAAGGGGTATCCCGCCCCATGCCCATCCAGGAAAACAAGACAATATCACTGTCACTAAAACGCTGCTGCCAGGCCGGTTCCCACACCATACTATCATTAAGGAAAATAACACTTATATCACTGGTCAACCCCCCCGCCTCGCGCAGAAGCAGTTTGGCTTTTTCCAGCATGCTATGTTGACGGTCAATATTGGTTAGAAATATAATGCGTCCCATTTTCGCGATCTCCCCATCAATTCATTCTTTTCTCTATAGGTTAAAAATCGTTACTTCTGTTCAAAATACTGTGGATAGGCATAGCTCGCCAGCTCCTGTACACCAAAAACAATATACTGCGAGGTGCAATATAAAAACCGGTCAGGTATTTGGGCAAGCTTTTGCTGACGAATGGCCTTAACCGACTGTAGGGCCGGATCATTTTGTATACTGGCCTTAAATTGATCCATATCGGTTTTGCCGGTATAGTCCCAGGTCGGCATTAACAATATGTCCGGATTAACCTTGACAAGCTGCTCTTTGGCTAATAAATCATTCATCGCAAGCCCGGCAATAGCTGCCCCGTTTTGCACGCCGGCATAGCTGCAGATATCGTCAAAGGTAGTTCCTTTACCACCGGTGCCGCCCATTAATGTAAAACGAATAACCACCGGCCTTTGCTCAGCAGGTATTTGCCGCACCTTTGCCACTACCCTGTCCAGCGCACTGTCCATGTCATTGACCAGCTTTTTTCCGGCCTGCTGCTCGCCGACAGCCTGAGCAAGCTCCAGAATTACTGTTTTAATCTCTTCAATTGTGTTAGGCGATTTATATATATAGATAGCAATACCCGCATCCCGGACTGTTTGCACAAACTCTGCCGGCTGCCAATCAGGCACAATAACAAGATCAGGCTGTAAGGCAATGACTGCTTCAGGATTAGCTCTTGTTTTCGCCGCTATGGCCTTGGCTTGTTCGGTAATATTGGATAACCCGCCGTCGTCAGCCAGGTAGGTCAGGGCGGCAATCCGCTCTGGTGGTACCAGCCCAATAAGGATCTCATCAGTACTGATAGACAAAGATACAATCCGCTGGGGTTTCCGCTGCAGTTTTATTACATTTCCCCGGCTGTCTGTGACCTCATAGCTGAGTGATGACTGTCCGGCTTGCTGCCCCTGCTGGTTTGCGCAGCCAACAGACAAAAGCAGCAGGCAGAGCAAAAGTATTGTCAGTTTTACAATTTTAAAAAATTTCACTTATTTACCCTCACAATATTTAATGCCTGTTGCTGCTGATTAATTTTCTCTACCCACTCCCCCATGGAATTCTTCATGAACTCATGTACCAGGTAATCCGGCTGCACATAATCAACAATACGGCGTACTTCGGGCACACTAAACGGCCGGTGTTCATCAATCTTAAGCACATGGGTCATGACTTCAGTCAAAGAATATTCCGCTTGCCGGTTTATGCTGTGCCGGCTGCTCTTGATATACTCGCCTGATAATGAATGATGTAAATGAATGCCCTTGATATACTGGCCATAGCTGCCCAACCGGGATATTGTTTTAAGGATATAGTCGACACCCTCTGCCTGTGTCCGTAAGGCCGGGTTAGTATTCATCAAATGCCCGGTATCCAGCATAATTCCCACATTGCGATGGGCTATGCCATCCAGCAGCTGTGCTGTCAGTTCCTTGCTTTGCAAGGTTAGCCCCGGCCACCACAGATTCTCAAACAACAATGTCATATCTGCGGGTATCGCGCTCTGCAGTTGATTAATGACCTCTACCGTGGCTTCGATGATCTCCCGGTCAGAAGCGTGAAATCTCCAGCTAAACAACTCTGAGATTCTCGCATGGCTGACATGAAAAACGACATATTTAGCCCCGGCCTGTTGCGCAGCAGTAATATTCTCCCGGTACACATTAAGCCATTCCTCACGCGTTATACCTCCGTAGCAAGCCTTGATGTCCTCCTCGTTGCCGAACTGTTTTAGCAATTCGGATCGATCACCCCGCCAAAAATCGAGCCACCACGGCCAGAATCTGAGATGCACACCGTGAATCCATTCTTTTCTATGAACGTTTTCATCTAAGGGTCCACAAAACATCATTTCAATCCCGTCTAAATGATGGCAGGTCAAAAATTCCTGCAGGCATTCTGCGCTATTATTGATGAGCTCATTATCAGTTGCATAGTTCGACAAATTGACAAGCTGCAGCATTTACATACATCCTTTACTATGCTCATAAGAAGAAAGATGCCTCCTGTTACAGTGGCATCTGCCTCTAAAGCTTTTATTGTTTAGCTACTCGATGGCGGTAAGCCAGGTAAGCATATACTAGCGCTTTTTCTCTGCGCTTTATTTAAAAGCCTTGTTCCATACATTTTCAGGAGAGAAGAATTGCCACTAGGTTCACAGTTCGACAGTGCGCAGCTTCTCATTACGTGTAACTGCGTTGAGCAGTTACGTTTATCAACAGGCCAATTACCGGGAACATATTGTGCCACTTCGTTTACCCCCTTCTTATAATTAACGGTAAGGGAAACACGGCTTGCGCCGGGGATAAAAAAATCCCGCTTGCCTTGGCAATCGGGATTGATTGTACAGTATGCCAATATAAAACTCCTGGTACTAAGTACCAGGAGTGAATTCAGCAGATCGCTAACTTCTTGAGAATACCCGAGAAGATACGCGCTTAACTGTAATCCCCTCCCCATGCCTCGTGGGTCTCTAACGGCGATTGTCAGCTAGGCAGTTCTCCTGGCTCCGGATCATGGTTTGCTTAAACCTTCCCAAGACGCTTGTCCCAGTGGCATATCTTAAGCGTACTCCCCGTTACAGTGGCGGGACCGCGCCGGTTTTTAACCGGTCTTCCCTATTAAGCCCAATTGGGCACCTAACTCAACACTATGAATTTATTACTACTTATGGTATAAGTTTATCGAACAGTACGAATCTTGTCAATAGTTTCTAGTAATTTTGCATATAGCCGTTATACCAAAACTAAAACACATCCCCTGCAGCTGCAGGAGATGTGTTTTTTTGTAGTTTGGTACTCTTAGTGTTTTTTAACTTCGGGATTATTAAGTTCAGCAATAGCATCTTTGACATGTTGAACATAGATGTCTTGGATTTTTGCGTTTTCTCCCATGCCATGGATATATGTGTCTACTTTAATCCCAGCGGCAATGAGCTGACTTTTGTGAGAATCACTTTCGTCACCAGCCATATCATTATTGGCATGATCGCCAGCCACCAGCATTAATGGCATCATGGTTACTTTTTTGATCTTATTGGCTTTAAGCTTAGCAATAGTACCTTCAAGTGTCGGATAACCTTCTACAGTATAGACAAACACATTCTTATAGCCTGCGTCCTGGAGTTTTTCCTGCAAGGCAGCATAGGATGTGGTAGCAGGATGCGGTCCACCGTGGCCCATCAGTAAAACAGCCTCATTTTTGCTCAATTTAGGGAATTGGGTTTCCAGGGCTTTGATCGCTGCCAGATAGTCATCTGCTTTACCTTCCTGGCCCACATAGTACAGGACAGGTCTGCCGATAGAGATTTTATCAAAGGTTTTAGCGGCTTTAGCATGTTCTACTACACCTTTAATCAGCTCATACTCCTCGCCGGGGGTAATCTGCATAGGTTGTACAATAACTTCGCTGAACCCTTCAGCTTTTAGGCGGTCAAGAGCTTGCTTTTCGGTATCAATTTTGATACCATCACGCTCAGCCAATTTTTTAATAATAATCCGGGAACTAAAAGCCCGGCGAACTTCATAATCAGGAAATTCTGCCTTCATTTTGTTTTCAGCAGCTTCTATGGTTGTTTTCATTGTATCATGATACGTAGTGCCAAAACTTACAACCAGGATGGCCTTTTTACCTGCAGTGGCCGGCGCAGCCGCAGCCAGTGACGGGATCATGCTTATGCAGCCGAATACGGCAAGCATGCAGATGGTGATCAGAGAATAAATGTTTTTCATAGTTTAGAAACAACTCCTTTAAATTTTTAGTAGCGAATGGTTGGGGAAAAGTCCCCACAATTCCTTTTCATTGCTATTGCCGCATAGGCATCCTCCTTACTAAGAATCAAATATTTATGTTATGTCAGAATTGTAAAAAGAAGGGTCAGAATGACCCGCGCCAATGCGCAAAATTCAAAAGGAGCGTTGAGAAGAATGTCATTAAATTAAAACTCCCAACCGTTAAGTTGGGAGTAATAAACAGTAGTCGTATAAAAAACTCCTGGCGTTAACCAGGAGTGAATTAAGCTAGATACGCCATTTAAAGCGTCTACTGTAATCCCCTCCCCATACCTCGTGGGTAACAAACGGTGATTGTCAAATAGGCAGTTCTCCTGACTCCGGATCTCGGCTCACTTAAACCTTCCCAAGACGAATCGTCTCAGTGGTATATCTTAAGTTTGCTCCCCGTTACAGTGGCGGGACCGCGTCGGCATTTAACCGAACTTCCCTATTAAGCCCTTAGGCACCTATCTCAAACATATGTAGTTGTCTGCTATAAAATTAGCATAACACCTCAAGAAATGATTGTCAATCCTTACGGGTTACCACTTTATAATTTTCACAATCTTTAAACTTCATTGTCATTCTACCAGTTTTCCGCGCTAACAGGCTTCCCTGGAAGCAAGTCTACTTTATATCAAGTGATTTATAATAATGGCGCTTACTTTCATACATGCGCTTATCAGCCTCCTGAATTAGGCATTCTAAACTCACTTCGCCGCTCTCGGCAGCGCCAATGCTGACACTAAGTGCCAAATTCGCATAAGCCGTACAAGCGCTGCTGGGTTTCCACCACTTGATATTACGTTGTATCCGCTTGATAATAATCTGCGCCTCTTTGAAAGAAACCCCCGGCATTACTACGACAATTTCGTCGCCGCCATAACGGAAGGCGCGGTCATCAGTACAGATACTGTTTTTTACAACCTGAGCGGCAGCTTTAATTAACATATCACCTGCCACATGTCCATATTGATCGTTGACCGCCTTCAGGCCGTTAATATCAATCATCAGCAGTGTAACCGGCGTTGACTGCCCCTGTGTATCCTGGCAATGCCGGGCAAAAAACCTGTCAAAAGAATGGCGATTCAGTAAGCCGGTCAATTTGTCATACTCTGCTAAGTATAATACCTCCTCGTGCAGCCGGGCATTCCTAATAGCGATCGCGGTCTGACTGGCCAGTGCTTCCAGAAGTTCCAGCCGCTCCTGGCAATCTTCTCCCTGACTGGCTCTTTCGACATATAGTATTCCCAGCAAATCACTCCGGTAAATAATCGGAACAAAGCAGTTTGTCAGCTTAGTATTTTCATCATCAACCGTTACTGTCCGCAAAGTACTTCGCACCTGGCTTACTGCCTCACGGCAGTTTTGCCGGTATTCATCCATCTTATTGCCATTGCTGCCATGTGTATATATAACCGGGATATCCTTATTGGTTTCACTTAACAAATAAATGACTGCCTGATTAACTACCATGGTTTTTTTTATTATCCTTAGGATACCTTCTATTACCTCGGCAATGCCTAATGAGGACGTAATAATCTGGGCTGCCTGATATAACGCAGCCTGGCGTTCCAGCGCTGCATTCAGACTGCGGGCAACTTTCTCCCGCTTGGTTACATCAATTGTGACTAGAACAGTACCAACAAAATTACCCCGGTCATCAGTTACCCGCGAGTATCTATTCTCAATGAATTTGCCGTTACGGCCCATAAGGCGGTACCACTCAGTTTTTTCACCGTCACGCATCTGAGCCAGTTTTTCTTCTAAAATTCTGCGCCGGTGCTGCGGATAGCTGGCCAAAAAATTTTGGCCTAACAAAGCGCCTTCAGGGAATTGCCTCATTTGCTCAGCATACGAATTACAAAATACCACAGTATTATTTTTATCCAAACAGATGATTCCCAGGTTTGATACGTTTTCCATGTAACGTACAACACTGCCTGAGACTAACAGTTCCTGCTGATTGCCATAATCTGCTGCCTGATTTGCAGATGTCCTAACCCGGGCAATCATGTCCGGCTTTAATTCAGAAAAAGCTTTTACCAATGTCCCGTCAAACTGACTATCAGCTGAACGTTTTAGTTCGGTCAAGGCTTCCTCCCAGCTTCTTACTTGCTGGTAATTCTGGATCGTTGTCATGACGTCAACCGCCTCAGCAATATGAATGATCCTGGCTGACAGAGGGATCTCTAATTTGGTAAGTTTATTGGGATAACCACCCCCATCATAACGTTCATGATGGTGCAGCACCCCCGGAGTCAGCTCGCGCAGGTCCTTTGACCGCAATAACATCTGACCTCCATAAACCGGATGGCGCTCCATCTCAGCCCGGTCATACAGATCATAAACACCTTGCTTATATAAAACCTTGATAGGCACATTTATTTTACCAATATCGTGCAACAATGCAGCCGCTCCGATGCCTGAGATTTCTCTGTCACTACACCCGATAGATTGTGCCAGCAAAACAGCATAATAAGCCACTCGCTCGGAGTGGCTAAATACAAAATTAAACTGATGCGATAATATTGACAGGTAGAAATTAAAATCTTCCCGTTGTTCCCATTCTTCATAGACTAAATTTAAAATTCCATTGTCTTGCTTTGTAGTAAAACAATCCACACCAGACACCCCTTATGCTTAATTGTAATTACAGGGCTTATTGGTAACAAAAACCCCCGACTTTAAAAGCCGGGGGTAGTAAAACAGTATGCCAAATAAAAACTCCTGGTATTAACATACCAGGAGCGAATTAAGCGTGACGCAACAGAATAAAAGAACAAAGCGCCTACTGTAATCCCCTCCCCATACCTCGTGGGTGAAAACGGTGATTGTCAGATAGGCAGTTCTCCTGGCTCCGGATCATAACTTGCTTAAACCTTCCCAGGACCGAATGCCCCAGTGGTATATTCTAAGCTTGCTCCCCGTTACAGTGGCGGGACCGCGCCGGTTTTTAACCGGTCTTCCCTATTAAGCCCCGTAGGGCACCTACCTCATCGTATTTAGTTATATATTGGTAAATAAAGTATAACCCTTATCTCAAATAGTGTCAATACTTAGTCTATTACCTTACTTGCCTGTAATTTTATTGTTATTACCGGTCCTGCAAACGCTGTTACTAATTGACAATTACTACAAAACAATCTATATTTAGACTAGTAGTTTGAATCATGAAGATTCAATAATCCGGTATGAAACCTAAGGACATGTCTCCTTGGATTTTCATGCTTTTTTTATTAAATTATACGATCAGAAAGGATGACGATACATGTGCAATACCAAGTTTTGGACTGAAGCCTGGCAGGAAGCGCGTGAGAGTTCCCATCAGGCACCAAGTTATGGCAACAAACAAGGCTGGCAGCAGTTTTGGAATGACTTTGCCGAGCAGCACGCCCTGCGCAACCGCCAAAGTCGCCCGATATATAACTCGATCGTTGACGGCTTAGTTGCCGACGGCGTAATAACCCCTGAAAGCACAGTGCTTGACATTGGCTGCGGTGCCGGCACCTTTACATTACCACTGGCCGCTAAGTCCAGTCATGTGACAGGTTTGGATACGGCCTCGCAAATGCTGTCTGTCCTACAGTCTGAGGCGTCTCACGAAAGGGTTACAGACCGGATTGCAACACTCCAGACAGATTGGCTGGACCTGCCTGCCGAACCGGCATATGATGTTGTGTTTGCCGCCAACACAACTGCAATTAACGATTATGACAGCTTAATGAAAATGAATGAGCTTTCACGTGGCACCTGCTGCCTGATCGGCTTTGCCGGCACTTATCATATCAAAGTGCGTACATTGCTATGGGAACACCTGATAGGTACACCACCTGAGCAAACTGCCTTTGACATCCAATATCCTTTTAACATTCTTTATCAGGAGCGGTATCTGCCTAACATTAAATTCTATAGCTACCGTGAACGCTACCGGGAGACACTGGCTTATATGATCGAGTATTATACCAGCTACTTTAAACTCTTTGGTCTGGAGGGCCCGGAAACATCAGCTAAAATCACCGAATTTCTGGCTAACCGGGCTGTTGAGGACTATTGCACTGAGTTGATCAACTCTACTATCGGGGTGCTGTGGTGGCGTCCTGACCGTAAAGCCACAATACTGGAATAATTGGACATGCTACAGATAAAACCAAGCGGAGGTCATCATGTTTAAACGAATCGACCATATAGCCTTCACTGTTACAGACAGGGAAAAATCAATTGCCTTTTATGAAAAACACTTTGGTTTTCACCAGTATTATGAACATACTGTTCCGGTACCGGCCATTGAGAAAATAGTCTATCTAAAGCTTGGCGACACGGTCTTGGAGTTAATACATATGCCGGACAGACCGCAACTCACAGGCTACCATTTTTGCCTCGAAAGTGATGATTTTGACGCAGATTATACCAGGCTGAAGGAAGCCGGCATTGCTGTTGAAACCGAACCGCACCCTGCAGGGGCAAGGGTGTCCCGTGAAACAGGCTGGCGCCGGGTAGTATTCAGAGGCCCGGATGGAGAATCAATAGAGTTTCGCGGTTAATCGCACAATAGTGGCAGACACACAGACAACCCGGCATAAGCCGGGTTGTTTTTATTTTATGTATCAGAATTTATAGGTTTTGAGAGGCTGAAAGTCCTTATAAAACAAGGGGAGCCAAGGGCAATGCCAAAAGTAACACCATTCCTTTGTATTCCAGGATTATCTGATATGCGCAAAGCCAAAAGATCGCGCCAGCGGTTTTTCTGATTAGTTCTGTTTAATATTAAGTCCGGATTATAAGCTTACCACGCCTTACCATGAACAAGCTCGGTTACTCTGGCAATTGCTTCTTTAATAGAAACAACAAGCGGCCGGCTTTCCAGGCCAACAATATCAAAGTGGCTTTGATTTACAGGTACCAGTACTTTATGAGCGTCACAAGAGGCAATAACCTCTGCAATCTTAGGGGTGATCTCCCCCATTAAGGAATTAGGAATGATTATGCCAATCGGACCAACCACAATGTTAGCCTTGCGGATCGAAACAACCACAGCGTTTTCACCGGTAGCACCACGCATAGCACCTGCCCGTACCATATTATTGGTAGCCAGCGCATTTGTCCCTAGTGCAATAATATCTGCTTTTTGTCCCAGCTGTGACGTAAGCTGCGTCACTAACTGCACGCCAAGCCCCCCGCCCATACCATCGATAACTGCGATTATCATATAGATTCTTACCACCTTCCACAAAAATGGACGATTACTTATATTTCGGCAATAAATTGAAAATTCCTTTCGTTTAAATACCGTTCAACTTTGCTCACGCCAGCTATCTACTACCTTAGTTGTGATTCGCCTATCCTCTTAATTAAATAAACCATCAAGACAACTGCACTATGCAGAAGCCTTCATGGCTGCTATTCTACACTATAAAACTATTAAAATACTATAAATCTAGAATAATAGCGAAATGTGCCGCATTCTTACGACACAAGATAGTTTCAACTACCTTTTATGGTTTGAATTGTACCAAATTTCACTTATGTTGTCAATCAATTGCGCAAAC
>NZ_DATMXX010000357.1:0-6780 GCF_035561255.1 Sporomusa sp.
TTCAGCTTAGTTATCCCTAAAGTTTGTAGATATTGGGTTTTATGAGAGGAAAACAGTAATCATCGTAATAGATTATGGTGGATTTAGTAACAGGAGCTTGTAGTTCCAAATTTATCCCGTGACTTGTATGGGTTGTAGATAAGAAAGATCACCCGGTAAAAAGAAATTCAGATTCTGATTTATGAAACCGGGTTTAGCGTATTGGTGGAGAAGAGCCATAAGACAAGTAGAATAAAATTTCTAACTCGATCATTTGTTGGATATCTTACGTATGATTAGTGAACAAATGTTTTTATAGCATCATCAATCTATTGACTGGGATCCAGAATTTTTTAAAATCAAACATAGCTAACAATGTGTGAGAGTGAGGATCTTTATGAATACCATTCTTGTTACAGGCGGGGCAGGTTTTATCGGCAGTAATTTCATACATTTGGCATTGAGGCTAAACAATGTAAGCATAATCAATCTAGATAAGCTCACTTATGCAGGAAATCTGGACTCTTTGAGCGATATCGAGTCCAACCCACAATATACATTTATTGAAGGTGATATCTGCGACCAAGCATTAGTTGGCAAGATTTTGTCTGACTATCGACCAGCGTCGATAGTTCATTTTGCAGCTGAATCCCATGTTGATCGCTCAATTGACAGTCCGGCCGCCTTTATAGAAACTAATATTAACGGTACTTTTTCGCTGTTAGAGGCAGCAAGGATTTATTGGCGTAATCTTGACGACTACCGGAAAGCTCAATTCCGCTTCCTGCATGTTTCTACCGATGAAGTATACGGAACACTAGGAGAAACCGGCTATTTTACCGAAGAAACACCCTATGCCCCTAACTCACCGTATTCGGCATCCAAGGCCGCTTCAGATCATCTGGTTCGTGCCTATTACCACACCTATGGCTTGCCGGTATTGATGACAAATTGTTCAAATAACTATGGTCCGTTCCAGTTCCCTGAAAAGCTAATTCCGTTAATGATTCTGAATGCCTTAGAGGGTAAGACACTGCCGATATATGGGACTGGGCAGAATATTCGTGACTGGCTATATGTAGAAGATCACTGCCAGGCTATCTTAACAGTCCTAGAGAAAGGTTGCGTCGGTGAGAAATACAATATCGGTGGTCATAATGAAATGACCAATATATGTATTGTTCATACCCTGTGCGACTTTCTTGATACTAACCGTCCACGTAGTGATGGGAAGTCTTATCGAGAGCAAATTTCTTTTGTTAAAGATCGTCCTGGCCATGATTTACGGTATGCGATTGATGCTTCGAAAATTGAACGGGAACTTGGCTGGGTACCGGCAGAAACCTTTGAGACAGGCATTGTTAAAACTGTAAATTGGTATCTCAACAACAGTGAGTGGTGTCAGAGGGTTACGGATGGCAGCTATCGCCTTGAACGACTTGGGATGGGAGAGTAGAATAGTGACAGTAACGAAAGGGATTATATTGGCCGGAGGATCAGGCACTCGTCTGTATCCAGCAACAAAATCAGTTAGTAAACAGCTAATGCCAGTCTACGACAAACCAATGATCTATTATCCGTTGTCAACCTTATTGTTAGCTGGTATTCAGGATATTTTAATCATCACTACCCCTCAGGACCGGGAATGTTTTGTTAACTTACTTGGTACAGGCGAACAGTGGGGCATTCATTTATCCTATGCCGTGCAGCCAAGTCCTGATGGTTTGGCTCAGGCATTTATTATTGGTGAAGAGTTTATTGGTGATGACAGCTGCGCACTTATTTTGGGTGATAACATTTTTTATGGATATGGCTTTAGTCAGAAGCTGCAGGAAGCAGCACAGCAAGCTATTGGTGCAACTGTTTTTGCCTATTGGGTAAACGACCCTGAGCGTTACGGGGTAGTTGAGTTTGATAGCCAGGGGCAGGCCATCAGTTTAGAAGAGAAACCGGTTCAGCCTAAATCCAATTACGCAGTTACCGGACTTTATTTTTATGATCGAAATGTGGTTGAGCTGGCTAAAGCTATCAAGCCGTCAGCCCGGGGTGAATTAGAGATTACTGATCTAAACCGCTTATATTTAGAACAGAATACACTCAGGGTTAAAACTTTAGGTCGCGGTTATGCTTGGCTGGATACAGGTACGCACGAATCACTACTGCAGGCATCTAACTACATTGCAACTATTCAGGAACGTCAGGGGCTAATGGTGGCCTGTCCGGAAGAAATCGCTTATCGTATGGGCTATATATCACGCAGCAAATTGATAGCATTAGGTAGTGTTATGCAGAAAAATGGGTACGGCCAATATCTCTTGAAAACTGCCGGAGAGTGAATGTATAAGCCTGCCAATATCGGCAGGCTTTTTGGATAGAATATCAATCGAATCGGAGCTGAATTATAGTGAAGATTATTGAAACAAAATTGCCGGGTGTGGTAATTGTTGAACCCCGGGTATTCGGTGATACTCGTGGCTTCTTTCAAGAAACTTGGCAAAAATCGCGGTATGAAGCTATCGG
Organism: Sporomusa sp.; assembly: GCF_035561255.1. GTDB lineage: Bacteria > Bacillota > Negativicutes > Sporomusales > Sporomusaceae > Sporomusa. Next base: position 2,500 of record NZ_DATMXX010000357.1, read on the forward strand.
TATTAATGAACAATTTGTGCAGGATAATATATCTTTTTCTACCCGTGGTGTATTGAGGGGGTTGCATTATCAGAATCCGCATGCCCAGGGTAAGCTGGTATCAGTTGTCCAGGGGGAAGTATTTGATGTGGCAGTAGATATCAGGGTTGGTTCACCAACTTTTGGTCAGTGGGCAGGAACGATACTTTCTAGTGATAATCACTGGCAATTGTGGATACCGCCAGGTTTTGCCCATGGCTTCTGTGTAGTAAGTGATACTGCATACTTCACTTATAAATGTAGTGATGTGTACGCACCAGAAGCCGAGGGCGGCATCAGCTGGAACGATCCTGATATCGGGATTGAATGGCCGTTGTCAGCTGTTGAACTATCGGGTAAAGATAAAGAATACCCCCGGCTGCGCGATATTGCCTTGGAACGACTGCCTAAATTCAGCAGATAGTAGATACAGGAGGCGGTTTATATGCGGATTTTAGTAACAGGTGCGAACGGTCAGCTTGGCAGAGAGATTGCTAAACAGGGGCAAGACCATGAGTTGATGTTGACAGATGTTGATACGCTGGATATTACGGATAGTAAGGCTACTATGTCTTTGTTCCGGGAGGTAAGACCTCAGGCTGTTATCCATTGTGCTGCTTATACCAATGTGGACGGTGCTGAATCTGATCCTGACAGAGCGTTTAGTGTTAATGTCATCGGGGCACAAAATATGGCTGCTGGCTGCCTAGAAACCGGCGCACGCATGGTATATGTGAGCACTGATTATGTTTTTGACGGATCCAGTAGTAAACTGTATCGTGAATTCGATGTTGTTAACCCGCAGACAGTGTATGGCCGGACTAAATGGCAAGGTGAAGAGATAGTGCGTCAAATCCTTGGACGGCACTATATTATGCGCACCGCCTGGTTGTATGGAGATGGTAACAATTTTGTTCGCACTATGTTGCGGTTGGCTGGTGAAAATCCTTCGTTGCGCGTTGTCCATGACCAGGTAGGTACGCCGACATCCACTGTTGATTTATCCTGGGCGATTTTCCGGCTGTTAGCAAGTGATGCCTATGGTACCTATCATGCTACTTGTCAGGGTAAATGCTCTTGGTATGAGTTTGCTTGCGAAATTTTCCGCCAGGCAGGTAAATCTGTTGAGGTCGTTCCGGTGACTACGGCGGAATTTGTCCGACCGGCTAAACGTCCAGCCTATTCGGTACTAGATAATTATATGTTGCGGATGTCAGTGGGCGATCCCATAAGGAATTGGCAGGAATCCCTAAGTGAATATTTAGAGCGGTAATACTCATGCCTTTGTAAAATCAGTTAGTAGGATAAGTTTCGGTCAGCAGTGCCTGGTGCGCCACTGTCGAGTCCGATTGAATTATAGTTAAATGCGAAAGAAGGTATGTATATGTATAAAATAGCAGTAGCAGGAACCGGCTATGTCGGCTTAGTGGCAGGCGTCTGTTTCGCCGAAGTCGGCCATCAAGTAACCTGCGTTGATATTGATGAGAATAAAGTAAATATGATGAAGCAGGGTATCTCACCTATTTACGAGGCTGGTCTTGAAGAGTTAATGCAAAAAAATTATGATGCCGGTAGATTAAGCTACACCACCGACTATATTTCCGCGTATAAAGAAGCGGATGCTGTCTTCATTGGCGTTGGAACCCCAGAGCAGCCTGACGGTTCGGCCAATCTTTCCTACATAGCTACAGTTGCCAGGCAGATAGCGGAAACGATAGAAAAGGACTGCCTTGTAGTAGTAAAATCGACAGTCCCTGTTGGTACAAATGATAAAGTGGAGCAGTTTATCAAAGACTTCCTGGTTAATGATGTAAAGGTTGAAGTAGCTTCGAACCCAGAGTTCTTGGCGCAGGGAACAGCAGTGCGCGATACACTTCAAGCTGCAAGAATTATTATCGGAACGGAGAGTAAATGGGCAGAAGAGATACTTACGAAGATCTATGAGCCGTTTAATCTGCCTATCGTGTCTGTTAGCAGAAGGTCAGCAGAAATGATAAAATATGCTTCTAATGATTTCCTGGCCCTGAAAATTTCTTATATGAATGATATTGCCAACCTTTGTGAATTGGTAGGCGCAGATATTCAGGATGTGGCTCAAGGAATGAGCTTTGATGATCGGATTGGCAGTAAATTCTTGAATGCTGGTATTGGGTATGGCGGCTCCTGTTTTCCCAAAGACACCAAAGCTTTGGAGTATCTTGCGAAACAGTACGGCTATGAACTAAAAACAGTCAAAGCGGCTATTGATGTAAATACTGAACAAAAGATAATGCTATATAAGAAAGCATGTAAAAGATTAATTACTTTTAATGGTCTGAAAGTAGCTGTTCTTGGACTGACGTTTAAGCCAGGGACGGACGATCTGCGAGAAGCGCCATCTCTTGAAAATGTACCCTTATTGTTGGCACAGGGCGCAGATATTTATGCCTATGACCCTGTTGGAGTGGAGAATTTCAAAAGAGCGTACCCGGAAGGCGAAAACGGCAGAGGAAGTATTAAGTATGTTGAGAATGTGGAAGAAGCTTTAGCTGGGGCTAATGTCTGCTTTGTCTTTACTGAATGGGGCGAGGTAAAAGCTTTGAAGCCGGAAGGATATAAGCAACTGATGAGAACTCCTCTGGTGTATGACGGAAGGAATATTTATGGGGTTAAAGAGATGAAAGAAGCGGGAGTAGAATATTACTCTATTGGTAGAAACTAACGGATTAGGTTTACTTACTTCCGAAAGGAGCGAACAGCCCAAATGAGATCAGTCTACAAACCATTAGATACAACCAAAACCTATCTCATTACCGGTGCAGCGGGTTTCATCGGATACTTCTTATCCAGGAAACTATTAGAACAGGGCTGCCGTGTTGTCGGTATTGACAATCTAAATGACTATTATGATGTTGAGCTTAAGTATGCTCGTCTGGAGCTACTTAGACCCTTTGAGAAATTTACCTTTATTAAAGGTGACATTTCAGATAAAGATACTATAACTAAAACTTTTGAAGAGGTTAAGCCTAATATTGTAATTAATCTTGCGGCTCAGGCCGGTGTACGGTATTCAATAGAAAACCCGGATGTATATATTCAAAGCAATGTAATCGGCTTTTTTAATATCCTTGAAGCATGCCGCTATCATACTGTAGACCACCTCGTCTACGCATCATCTAGCTCTGTCTATGGCGCAAACAAAAAAGTGCCGTTCTCTGAATCGGATTTTGTGGACAATCCTGTTTCGCTCTATGCGGCCACAAAAAAGTCAAATGAATTGATGGCTTATACCTATAGTCATCTCTATCAGATACCCGCTACAGGACTACGATTTTTTACCGTGTACGGGCCTATGGGAAGGCCTGATATGGCGTATTTCGGCTTCACTCAGAAATATTTTTCTGGAGAGCCAATTAAGATATTCAATAATGGTGATTTTGAAAACGACCTCTATCGGGACTTCACCTACATCGATGACATCGTGGAGGGCATTGAACGACTTCTATGTAACTCTCCAATTGGGGCAAATACTGCTCCGCATCAAGTCTTTAATATAGGAAATAATAACCCTGAAAAGTTGATGGTATTTATTGAAACGCTGGAACAATGCTTAAGCAAGGCTATAGGCAGAGTGGTAGTGTTTGATAAGATATTTGAACCGATCAAGCCCGGCGATGTACCTGCCACCTTTGCCTCTACTGATTTATTGCAGCAAGCTGTAGGTTTTAAACCTAAGACAACGATTGAAGCAGGCTTGCAGCGATTTGCCGATTGGTATTGTGAGTATTACAAAGTAAAATAACCCCTATTAGAGGCGAACGGGGCATTGAAAATATGTTTCAATTGATAGCCGATAACCCTACCTTGGTTCAAGAAGGTAGGGTTTATTTGTCGTTCATTTATCTGCAGTGGGTTTTTGGAGGTTGTGTTTGTAAAGGATAAATTCTTTAATCAAAGCGATTTCCTTTTTTACATGCTCCGGAAGCTCGGCCATATTATCGTGGGTAACTGCGTTGACATGGTCTTCTGAAAAGAATTCTGCCAGGGATATGTCAAGAGCTTGGCAGATTTTTTCCAAAGTGACAATATTAGGACTTTTTTTACCAATTTCAATTTCACGTAAGGTTGATTGCCCAATTTCTGCAAGCTGAGCAAGTTTATTAGTACTATAGCCTTTTCGTGTTCTCAATTGAATAATACGTTCGGCAACTAACATGGTTTATGCCTCCATTTAAATTTAAGAAATGGTGTATAAATTTATATTTAAATAAACGCAATAACATT
>NZ_DATMXX010000358.1:0-21874 GCF_035561255.1 Sporomusa sp.
CTTTCTATACTATTTTTTCATTTTGCAACTCTTGGAACCAATCTACTCCTTCTTTCTTTCTAACGTGCTCGCAATCCTTTGCAGCGCCTTATTTATTCCAGCAAGCTGCATAAGGAAGTAAATAACTACAATTGCATACAAAATCATAAATACCATTCCAAACGGGAAAAAGCCGCCACCGTAATCCATCATAACTCATCACTCCTTTACTCAGATAGGATAAACAAGAATTAAGGGTTTATACTATGAGTAAATAAAGGCCGTACCCCGAAGGATACGGTGGGCGAGATGCCTGCCGGTACAGCCGAAAGTCCTCCAGGGAGTCGCGGGAAGCACGAATAGCTTGAAAAGCCGCCAGGTCTCCTTGAGCGGCAAAATAAAAAAGCCCCAGCTGAAACCGGGGCTAAATCAAAACAGAAAAAACTGCCTATCCGTCCAATCACATATTTAACTTCCGCGCCGGCCACTTTGCCGGCGTTTTTCATATGCGTCTCAGCTAATATACTATAATATGCTGCAACTATCATACTAGCCAAATAACATAGCCAGGAGGCACCAAGCCACCCAGATTCTTTAATTCTGCTATGAGGAACTTTTACAACCAAGTGACATCCAGTGGGTTCCGGTCAACAAGACGTTTATAGCTATACTGAGGATAACCGACCATAACAGCGCCTGTCAGAACCTTACCCTCCGGAACATTGAACAATTTTAACAGAGGTTCATAGTTTGAGAAAGCGCACATTTCAAAGAGTCCTGCCCAGCAAGAACCTAAACCCAGCGCAGTTGCATATAGTTCAAGATAAGTAAGAGAAAAAACAGTGTTTTCTCTTGCACGTGGAAAATTACTTTGAGCGGTGCCCAGAATAAGGTGAGGAGCGCCCCGAAAGATTGGATCGTTACCTTTCTCCCTATAGGAACGAATATGATAATCAAAACTCCAGTGCGACAGTGTTTTATTCTGATCTTCCATCCACTCTATCGTTGCTTCTGTCGCCTTGTGAAGAATTCGGGTATCTTCAACAATCATATAAGATATACCTTGACTGTTACTACCAGTAGGAGCAAATCGTGCTATCTCAACTAACTCCAGTAATTGGTCTCGGGGTACAGGAATATTTTTGTAACACCGAATTGAACGACGAGACCTAAGAAATTCTTGAGCCGTTTTCTTATCCAAAACCGGAAACTTTTCTATGGTTTCCTGATTTACTTGTGGTGTTTGATGATTATCAATGGCAGCCGTAGGACACACAGCTACACAATGACCACAGGCAATACATGCATGGGGAAAAGTCTCCTCTATACCATTTACCCCTAGGTCCAAAACTCCCACTGGACACACTTTTGTACAAATACCACACTGAGTACATTGTTCCTGATTTATTTCAAACAACTTCAAACCACTCACTCCTTTTACCCCTTTGGCACCCTTATAAGGCTCCTTGCTGTAATGATAACACTCGCCAGTTAATTAGCAAGTACGCACTTTTGGGTATCATAGTATCTATTAATATACTGTATCCAGCCAGCAACTAAGGCAAACAGTTACAGCTTTATAAAGGGTGTGATTAGTAATTAAACAATGTCTTTATAGGAAACTTGTAGTCCATCTTACACATCAGCTCCCGATAATTCTCTCCCCCGCGGTCGCCGTTTGAAGGTGATGCACCACCTGTCAACCAGATAGGCTTCATTTTGGCAAAGGAGCTGTGATTCATCGCAAAAGCGGCAGTCGGTTTGGTTGCAGTGGGGCATGGTGGTCACCTCCTGGATTTGGGCCTAAGAAAAGCGCCCCGTAGGACGCTTTAATAATTAACAGCACCAATCATGCTTAAAATTATTGTGACACTTAGGGCACTTGTGAGGAAATTCATGCCAACACTTCGGACACTTCTTGTGATGCTGATGACAACAATCCCAGTCAATGCTATGTATGACTTACGTAAATCATGATAATTTAATACCCATCTTAACGCTTCGCGATCTTCTTTGTTTGTATCTATAGCGAAACCCACCCCCAAATAATATAAACGCGGAAATAGGGCAGACTAGCTGCCCTTTATTTATGGATTCTCTTCGCTCTGCTTCCTTACCAGTTTTATCTGTGATCAAATTTTCTTGTTTATCTGAGTTCATAGTCGTGACGTTCTCAATACAATTGTTAGTCCCCTATTGGGTCTTGAATTAGAGTAGCAAATACAAAATCATGAACATGGTCTTCAGCCTCAGTAGTTGTTCCATCTACAAAGTGTACATGTTTGCCATTACCTACAAAAATCGCAAGACCTGTTCGAATACAAATTTTATGAAAGTGGTCTTCATAAAAATCTGTTCTTGTAAATATTTCGTGTACATGGTTATTTCCCACGGGGATAACTTCATCTGAAACTCCAGCAAAACGATGGTTATGCGGGTCTTCTTCTAATTCTGCCAATTTGGTACTTCCTAAAAATTCGTGTACATGAGTTAGCTCTTCTTTTCCGCAATTGCAATAACTCCTATTGTCTTCCTCCATTTACTCACCTCCTTTAAGTTTTATATTCCATTCTATGTTACATAAAACTTAACTGTTACAACATAAACATCAAAAATCATTCAAAGAGTTTCTTAAAGATATAGGCCTTAATCTACTTAACATCTCACCATAATCGTGCATAAAATAAATAGGAGCCAGCTAAAATTTATTGGAGGTATGAAAATGAATCGCTGTAAACCAAGGAAAGACTATAACTGTATGCCAATGCATGAATGTATGCCTTCATGCAAGCCCATGCCAGCATCTGGGAAAAGATGCATTGGTACCTATTCCATGAAATACAGGGTTTACGAAGATTGCGACTGCGAGTACGACATACGTAGAATATGTGCTTACTGCGATTGCGAGTATGATGATCAACAAGATGAATGTCCAATGTGTGGTGCACCAGCTGATATGGGATCGAACGACGATCCGCCCGGTAATCCTGATGGGTTCGGCGGTGGCCGCAGATTCGGTGGTTTCGGCAGATTTGGCGGTCGCGGATTCGGTGGTTTTGGATTTTTCCCATTTTTCCCATTCTTCCTGTTCCGTCGTTTTAGACGTTTTCGTAGGTTTTAATTAAATTCACTGTTCTCGAAAGAAGTTAGTCACTATAGCTCATTAGCTCAGATTGTTACTGGGCTAATTTTTTTGATCCTCTGGCTTGAAATTAATCCGAGGGGCGGCTCATATACTGTTTGATTTCGTGGATTGGCCTCCCTGGCCTTATCTGCCATTCTCTCCAATAAACCAAGGCCTTTAATTTTCAGCACTTTGTCACCATGATCTTCCAACGACAATTATCTCCGGTCCTTACGTATCTAGTCGGTAGCATTGAGTAATCATATGACTCGCCCATGAGGGTCAATTCTAAATTCTCTATCCCGTTTCGTTGATGCTGTTGGTTAGAAGTTTGTACATCGCATAACGCCGCCGCCTTACGTTACATTTTTTTAGGATACGATATTAAAATCATCCGGCTTGTCTACCTAATTCCCAGCCGGAATCATCCGGCATTTTGGCTTCCTTTTCTGGTTGCTTATTTTGTTCTTCCAACTGTTCACGCGCAACTCGAATCAGAGGCCCAACTCCTTCTGGCGAATCCGGAATTCCGTAAATCAGAATTTCGTAAAATTTCCTCAATCCCATAATCACCCCTCCCCTAAATCATATGCAGACTCGGATTGTCTCCTTGCTAGTTAATAGACTAAAGGATGGTTTTATAGAACACTCTTATCTTATTAAAAACGTAAGCGCACCTCTCAGTCAGCAAATTGAGCAAGAAGTGAATATATTTCTCTACTCCAAATATAGTAAAATAAAACCCTTCCAATGCCCTATTACAAGAGGCATTTCCCTATTATCAATTCTATCAGGATATCTTATAAAATTACTTTATTCTTCAGTAATGTATATTGCTTTTGAGACATTTTTTTGTACCTACCCTCTTGTTATTTACTATGATAAATTTACACATAGTGTTTAGGAGGTAATGCATGTTAGTAGCTGCGTATCTACGCGTATCCAAGGATGAACAAGCAGAAAAAGATTTATCAATACCCTCTCAGAAGTCTAGAATCGTAGCATATTGCCAATCTCAAGACTGGGAAGTATATGATTTTTATGTCGATGATGGTTACAGCGCTAAGAACCTGGATAGACCAGCCATGAAGAGGATTATTGACGACTCAAAACAAAAGAAGTTTGATGCTGTAGTTGTCATTCGACTGGACCGTATCTCACGTAAACAAAAGGATGTACTATACCTCATCGAAGATGTTTTTGAGCCTTCCAGTGTAGGCTTTAAATCTGTTACTCAGCCATTTGATACAACGACAGCATTTGGCAAAGCTGCTATCGGTATGTTGGCTGTATTTGCTCAATTGGAACGTGACCAGTTAATTGAGCGTGTCACCGACGCCAAAGTAGAGGCCGCTAAGCAAGGTCGGTTTATGGGTGGGCCCGTACCTTATGGCTACAAACATATTTCTGGGAGTAAAAGTGTAGAGATTGACGAAAAAGAATCTGAGATAGTTCGCTTTATATTTAGACAATATTTAACTACAGGAGTAGGTTATCAGGCTATTGCTGATACGCTTACAACTAATCATATAAGCCCCCCAGGCGGCGCGAAATTTTGGCATAGGTCAACTGTTAACGGAATGCTCCATAACGCGTTCTATGCCGGTCTAATCGAACATAAGGGCAATTTCTACAAAGCGCTTCACCAACCAATCGTTACTGAAGCGCAATTTTACGAAGCTAAAGGGATTCAAGAACAACGGAGTTCATATAATCCTGACGCGGAAGCAGGCTTATTAAAAGGTATAATATATTGCGGCGAATGCGGCGCCCGAATGCGGCTAAAAAAAGTGTATCGGAATCCTCGTAATCCTAAAGGTAAAGTTGCCTACTACGTTTGTTACTCGCAGGATGGTAGTGAACAGAGCATGATTAAAGACCGGGCATGTAAGTGCGGCTACAAACGAACGGACATGATCGATGACTATGTAGTGCACTATATAATGAAATATAGTCAAAATACGAATTTGTTTAAAGAGGTGGCTGAGAAGTCCCTCAATAATGATTCAAATAAATTTATTGCAAAATCGCTTACACAGGCTCAAAAAGAGTTTGACCAAATAAAAAAGAAAATTGATCGTTGGTATGATGCTTTTGAAAATAGCGATATTAATTCAAATGACCTCTTTGAACGAGTAAAAGAGCTCCGAGAACGGCGTCTAGTTTTAGAAGGACAAATTTCAGAATACGAAGCTGCATTGACTGCGAATGACGAAAAGAAACTTACAATCGGTCATTTATGCGAGATTCTTAAAAACATTCGCTTTACATGGTCAGAATCATCACCGACTGAACAACGAGCTCTTGTTCATAGCATGGTCAATTCTGTGAAGGTATTTAAAGATGATTCTATTAAAATTGACTTTGCGGTTGATTAATGCATATCAAATCGTACATATACCCACAGCATTGTGACCTCCTAATAAACCGGTGATCACCGCCTCGGTATGTCCAACCATAATCCCCGCTTTTTCTCCTGCGCAGAATAGGTTATCTACTCCGTCTACTCTCAGTGAGCTATCACAAGGGGCCATTCCCAAATAACGCATGGAGTTACCTACACCCCCTGAGTAGGGATCTTCGTATCTGGCGCGTTCCAACCCGGGTATTGTCCTTAACATGTCCAGCGGGAAAAACGGTGTCATCAGCTTAGCATGGCCGGTATCAATAAGTACAATGTTTTCGGCATAGTCGGCAATTGCATACTGTGAGCAGGCCTTTTTACCAAGCATCCCTGACTTTTTAAGGTTTTCGGGCAATGGAATAACTACCATGCCTTCTTTTTCGAGCTGATCTTTAAGTTCAAGCCGCAGTGAATCTTTATTAATTTTGCAGGAGCCACTCATGGCCCCATAAGTGCCATCAGCCTTTTTACCCATGATTTCCTTAACGTCAGCCTTGGCTGTAATGCTTACCCGCGGGCCAAAGGTCGGGCAACGGAGAATACACATAGCACAGCCATTGCCATATTTTAAGCAGTTACCCATTGGTCCGGCAGTACCTGTCGTGTCAACAAAGGCATCACCTTGGATCATTTCATCGTTATCATCTACAAGGTATTGGATTTTTTTGCGATATTTAACTACACTAGATACCCTTGTTCTTGTTTTAATATCAATGCCATAGTTTTGTAGAATCTTTTTTACTAAAGGTTCCATTGTAGTTACATCATAAAAAGAAGCATGACTGTGTCCGGGAAAATGTATGCCCCGGTGTCTGCTATTGGCATCCATAGCTACAAATAAGTCCCCACCACCCATGGCAATAGCTTCTTCAGCTGCCGTAAACCGTCCGTTATTGCGAAATATACCGCCGACCAGGCCGGTTCCCAGCAATAAGTCGGTGCGTTCAAGCAAAACTACCTGTGCTCCGGCTTTAGCCGCTGCTAAGGCTGCTGCACAACCAGCCCATCCACCACCAACCACTACCACTTTAATCATGGACTACCCCTCCAATTCCCTGCTTTAAATCACATTACAGTGTATTCGTGCCACTGCCATATGCCACAAGTAGATTCACAAAAAAAACTGGTAACATTTTGTTACCAGTTAATGTGCAAACAGGAATTGACATATGTAGACAGAAGCCAGGAAACTGGCGATATCACCAGACAGGCCGACCAGTACGGCATAGCGTGGATTACTCAGGCCTACAGCACCAAAATATACGGTAAGCACATAAAAAGTAGTGTCCGTACTTGCTAACACTGTTGAAGCAATTCGTCCAACCAGCGAGTCCGGTCCATATGTGTTTAAAATTTCAGTAGCCAGCCCCAGTGAGCCGCTGCCAGACAAGGGACGCATGACTGCCAGAGGGACTAAGTCAGCAGGTACCCCAAAGACACTTAATGCCGGTTCCAGCCAGGCTACGCAGGCATCCATGGCACCTGAAGCGCGAAATATACTAATGGCTACCAGCATTGCTACAAGGCACGGCAGGATGCGGATCGCGGTATGAAAGCCTTCCCCTGCCCCCTCAACAAAGGCTTCATATACTTTAACCTTGCGTATATATCCAATAATAGGGATAACAAGCAGTATCGTAGGAATAGCCCAAACTGATAGCTGTTCACATAATTCTATTAGCACCTAAGGCCACCCCCATTACTGCTTCCATATCGCCCGGCATAGCCTATCGATGACAAGAACGAGAATAGTGGCAAGCAGGCTTACAACAAGTGTCGGCCCGACAATCTCTGTAGGATTGATTGAACCTGCTGCTGACCGTAATGCTATGATAGTCGCAGGTACAAGGGTAAAACCGGTTGTGCATAAAGCCAGCAAAGTACACATAGCCGGAGTCGCCGTATCTTTCTTGGGGTTGAGGGTTTGCAGTTCCTGCATAGCTTTAATCCCCAGGGGGGTTACCGCGTTGCCTAATCCCAGCATATTGGCGCTGATAGTCATAATAATTGCGCCCATTGCGGGGTGATTTCTGGGTACGCTGGGAAACAAAAGACCTATAAGTGGCTGCAAAATGTAGGAGATGACTTTGATGAGTCCGGATAACTCAGCAATTTTCATGATACCTAGCCACAAACACATTACACCAATTAAATTAATAGCTAATTCTACCGCACTTTTAGCAGCGCTAATTGCGCTTAATGTAACAACCTCAATCCGTCCGTTCAGGCCTGCATAAATGATCCCGCTTGCCATAAGCAGCAACCAAATTACGTTAATCATTGTCTATCACCCATTATGATGGTATGACGGATTTTATCAGGCTAGAACGCTTGAAAGGCCGCACTAATGTGCCCTTATGCAAAATTGCGGATTACGTGCGTCAGAAACCCCCACACAGATCCCCAAAGCAGTCCGAAAAAAGATTTTTTTTCTACCGACCGGTCCGCTATCAGGTCACTGCTGGCAACTTCTATGTTATTATACATGACTTTTACTGTCCCTAATTTTTGCCCTGAGGTAATAGGGGCATTTAATTTATTGGGGGCATCAATTACAGTAGAATACTTGTCATGTTCATTATCCGCCATAGGTACAGATATATCGTTTGTTGCAAGCAACTTAATATCACCTGTTTTACCTTCGTTTATTTTGACTGTCTTTAAAATGTCACCCTGACTAATTACAGGCACCTGCTTAAGTTGAGCAAACCCATAATCCAGCAACTTGATCGAATCATCCCACATATGATCGCTGTCTAACACTACGACAACTAATTGAGTGCCATTACGCTTAGCGGCTGAAACTAAACAACGTCCTGCCGCATCAGTATAACCTGTTTTTACCCCGTTAGCACCATCATACAGCCATAACATTTTGTTTTCATTGTACAAATCCCTGTCATGGTCTTTACCGGGCCAGGGAACAATTTTATGCTGAGTTGAAACAATCTGGGAAAACAGCGGATTCTTATAGCCATATGCCGTAATTTTTGCCAAGTCATAAGCTGTAGTGTAATGGTTCTCGTTTGGCAAGCCGCTTGTATTGACAAAATTACTGTTTACTGCACCAAGTGCATGTGCTTTGTCTGTCATCAACTTGGCGAAATTTTCCACAGACCCTGCGATATGCTCAGCTACTGCTACTGTAGCATCATTGCCAGAGATCAGCATTATGCCATAGAACATATCCAGCATTTTGAGCTGTTCTCCCTGTGTAAGCCATAGTGATGAGCCTTCTGTGCTTGCCGCGTTTTCACTGGCTGTAACCACATCGTCTAATTTGCCATACTCGAGCGCTGTAATCAGAGTCATAATCTTGGTAGTACTGGCCGGATAGCGCCGCTCTGCCGCTTCTTTGCCATACAGCACTTTTCCGGTGGAAACTTCCATTACAATTGCTGATTTTGCCGTCACTTCCGGAGGGTATTCTGACGCGAGGCCAACTGTTGGTAAAAGCACCAGACACATCAATAATAATCTCCCAAGATTAGCTAGTTGTCCCATTAATCCAATCCTTTCGTTTAGGATAAACCAAAGATATTATATAATTAAATTCCCCGGAGGTCAAAAATATATATTTTCCAAATTAACCCTTCTCGAATATATTATCTGTCTGTGAAATAATATCCTGGCATTATTTCGTTCTTAGCCGGAGATAATACTAACAAAATCGAGGAGGTGTACTCAATATGGAAACACTTGATATCAAAACAGCTTTACGTACAACCCTTACGCAGAAACAAGAACTTGTGCGTGATTACCAGTCTTTTGCCGATCGTGTTAATGACAAAGAGGTAGCAAAAATGTTTAAACATTTTGCCGAAGCCGAAGCTTTGCACTCAACACAGATTAAAAACAAACTTGACAACCTGGTTCAATAATTACATCAGTAGATTTATATGCAAAAACCCACACTATCATGTGTGGGTTTTTAATAATCTAATCTCAGGTTTATTAAAAGTGATCTGAAGATTGGTGGGTAGGCTGAGTTTCAGCAGTTTGGGCAAGCTGTTCGAGATCATCGTCATTGTTGCCGCCAAGCATACTTTCGATTTTATTCATAACTTGTGGCACCATATCAATAAGACGGTCATAAAGAAGGTTACTCTCTACTGACATAAACCGAACACCATTCGTTGGGGAACATACCAAGAATCCAACTGGTTTCACACTAATTCCGGCGCCGCTGGCGCCACCAAAAGGGTGGCTTTGAGCAGTTGCCGTTTCTTCTGCTTCATAGTCACCACCGCCAGCCGCAAAGCCGAATGCCACCCGTGAAATAGGAACAATTACTGTACCATCCGGTGTCTCAACAGCATCGCCGACAATGGTATTTACATCAACCATGCCTTTGATACTCTCCATAGCAGTCTTCATTAAACCCTGTATTGGATGCTCAGCCACTGCGAGTCGCCTCCTTGTACAATGAATTAGTTAAAGTAGCAATAGTCGCAGTAATAACTTTGCCAAGTCTTATTCTTAATATACACTTGAATTCGAGTGCAAAGTGGCTCTGGCCGTATACCGGTGTAACGTTAATATTAGGTTTAGCCTCAAGCTTTAGGCGAGTGTTAAGCGATGTCAGCAGCAGTCCCCTGGCTGCTCCCACTACACCCATTGCAAGTCCAGTGCAGGCGGCATCGTCAAAACCATATGCCGCTTTTAGATCGAGTTTTTCACAATGTGTTGATGAAACCAGACTGTTAATGTAATAGCGATAAAGGCGGATGTATCGGTTGACCCCTCTCATCAATTTACGGAATTTTTGTGGATTTTTTACAAAAATTTCAACCATCCTTTTTACAAAGCGCTGTTCGCGAGCGACATAAGTCTCGGTACCGCCTTGCGGAGTTTTAATTTTCGAGGTAATCCAGGGCAAATCGTTATATTGTACAATCTCAATGACCGGAATCTTAATGGCATAAACCAGCAGCGGTCTTAAGGCATATAGGGTAATAGCTATATGATCGTCATCGTTATGCCTGCAGACATAAAGTTCAATATAAATATTTATTCGCGAAAGCATCAACAGCAAAATGACAGCTGCTGCTAAAACAATTGTCCAGTTGTTCATACCTTCTCACCTCTTTATGAGTCTATTAGTTAATTTATACACTTTTCCGCTCTATATGCGCCCTGTAATTTCATATCCTTGGTGAATAGAATAAAGACAGTCAAATGACTGTCTTTATTCCTCAGGATGTTTATTAGGAAGCAGGTTAGCAATAGCAGGCAAATCGTCGAGGTTTTTTAAGCCAAAACACTGTAAGAATTCGTTTGTTGTCCCATACAGAATAGGCCGGCCTATTGCTTCTTTACGCCCGGTCTCCTTAATCAACATTCGATCTAAAAGTGTGGTTACGACCCTATCCGATTTTACACCACGAATACCCTCAATTTCTTGTTTGGTTACCGGCTGCTTAAAAGCCACAATAGCCAGCGTCTCTAAGGCGGCTGTCGATAGTTTATTTTCTTGTATATCAGACAATTTGTTGACAATATCAGAAAAAACAGGTTTAGTACATAATTGGTAACCACCGGCTACTTCGACAATGGTCAGGCCCCGCCCTTCAACCGACATTGAGCTTATCATATCAGCAATCAGCGTATGAACCTGATCTGTTTGTATTTGTAATATGCCGGCAATTTTATCTGCCGGCAACGGCTGTCCGCTAGCAAATAACAAGGCTTCTGTAGGCCCTTGCAAATGGTGATCAGACATATGCCTTTCACTCCTTTAAAGTAAGGTGGATAGGTGCAAATGGCTGTTCCTGATAGATGTTAATCCGCTTTAATCTGATAAGCTCCAATAAAGCTAAAAATGCAGCAATAGCTTCGGTGCGGGATCCGTTTCTGATAAGCGTCTTGCCAAACTCTAACTGCCCATTATTACTTCTCAGCAGGGTGATAATATCATGCATTTTATCTCTGACACTAATCTCCTCAGGAGCAATTACAGCAAAATCCGGCACAGCACTTTCCCAAAGAGCAGCAAATGCTTTTAACAAATCGTCCAATGAGAGCCCTTCAGGCAGTGAAAACTGTTGGGCGAATTCCTGCGGCAACCGGGTAAAATACTTGTCCCGTTCACTGCTAAATTGACCGAGCACTTCAGAAATTTGTTTAAATCTGCGATACTCTATCAGTCGTTCGACAAGTTCCTGGCGGGGATCAATCTCGTCAGCAACCGCTTCACTTATAACTGGCCGTGGCAAAAGCATACGCGATTTTATCTGCAGCAGCGTAGCTGCCATAAGCAAGAACTCGCTAGCTACTTCTATATTAAATTCTTCCATTGCTGCAAGGTATTTCAGGTATTGTCCGGTGACCTCTGCTATCGGGATATTATAAATGTCAATTTGATGCTTTTCGATTAGGTGCATTAATAAGGCTAACGGCCCCTCAAAGGTTTCTAGTTTAATCGTATAGCCAGACATAGGTTCATCAGGCCAGGTTCATAACGGTCCGAACCTCATCCATGGTTGCTGCCGCTATTTTACGCGCCCGCTCGGCGCCATATGCCAAGATCTCTTTGATTTTATCCGGGTTACCTGCCATCACCTTGCGGCGCCCGTGAACATCGGCCAGTGTTGTAACCATCTTCTCTGCCAGACGTTTTTTGCACTCTACACAACCTATGCTGGCATTGCGGCAGTGTCCGGCAATTTCGGCATAATCCGGGCTAAAGATTTTATGGAAGGTATACACTGTGCAAATGTCAGGGTTACCTTTATCAGTTTTCTTAACACGTTGTGGGTCGGTAATCATTAGTCTTACCCTGGCCTGCAATTCATCCGGCTCAGCGGCGTAGGGGATCTCGTTACCATAAGATTTACTCATTTTACGGCCATCAATACCTGGCAGTAGCGGGCTTAAGATCGGTTGTGGTTCAGTGAACACCGGCTTGTACAAATTAGCAAAACGGCGGACAATCTCCCGCGCTAATTCCAGATGAGGCAGTTGATCCTCTGCTACCGGTACGGCATCAGCTTTATATAATACAATATCGGCAGTTTGCAATTCAGGATAACCCAGGAAGCCGTAGGTATTGATCTCTTTTCCCATATCACCTAATTGCTGCAGTTTATCTTTGTAGGTAGGCACGCGTTCCAGCCAGGATAACGGTGTCATCATAGATAATAATAGATGTAGTTCAGCATGTTCCTTAACATGGGATTGAACAAAAATAATATTCTTCTCAGGGTCAAGACCAGCACTCAGCCAGTCAAGAGCCATACATTCAATACGCTCTGGAATCATACGGGTATCCTCATAGGAAGACGTAAGTGCATGCCAGTCAACAATGGAATAAACACAGTCATATTCATTCTGGAGCTTTATCCAGTTGTTTAGTACTTGAAAGTTCCCCATATGAAATTTTCCGGATGGTTGCATACCACTAAAAATACGTTTTTTAGTCAATTAGATTTCCTCCTGTTATAAAACTGTCATTACTATTGAATTAATAATATAGGCTAAACCTCTTTCCAGGGGGTAGGTAATCATACCGATCACGCCAACATAAACGAGCGCCATCAGAATAAATGGGCCATATTGTTCCAACTGGTCAAATACATGACCTTGCCGGCCAGGTAATAGGCTTGCCAATACTTTTGATCCATCTAGTGGTGGTATTGGTACTAAATTAAAAATGGCCAGGATGATGTTATAGCTGTAAGTCATCCATAATACCTTAACCCAGTCTCCGCTTAATAGCTGCATCTTAGCTAAAATACCAATTGCAAAAGCAGTAATTAACGCCAAAATCATATTGGAAACTGGTCCGGCCAGTGATACCATTACCATCCCCTGGCGATAGTTTTTGAAATAACTGGGGTTGATAGGCACTGGTTTGGCCCAACCAAACTTAAACAACCACAACATCAATAAACCAATGGGATCAAGGTGTGCGACCGGATTCAGCGTCAGCCGTCCCATGAACCGTGGTGTTGGATCACCTAAAGCAACTGCAGTCCGGGCATGAGCATATTCATGCACAGTCAAAGCAATTAACAGTGCCGGTATTCTAAATATCATATCGGCGTCAAAACCAAACAAATGGAGTCCCCCTTATCAATTCAGTCAGCGTACTACTAAATTATACTAAAAAAGCTCTAAAAAGCAAAATGAAATACTTTGATTTATTTCCATACTAAAAATACCGCAATATGCTCAGAATAAATATATTAGGGCACACTAATGTAAATCGTCCAATTATGAAAGGAGGAATATATTTAGTGCGATTGACCACATCAATAAAAACAGTGGTTGCGGTGGTTATTCTGGCGTTTAATTTAAGTGGCTGTGGTTTATTGTCAGGCCCGGCACCGAAACCGGATGTCGGGCCGGCCGGTAAACCTGTGGAAGCAAAACCTAATCCCCCTTTTATCGAAAGGTTTTATGCCTCGCCAACTGAACTCTATGATTTAGAGTCAACAGCCGGGGTTGTCTTTGAAGGTATCAATAAAGAGGACTGGACTCAAGCGCAAGCCGGTCTTAGTAATTTGCAGACCTTGTGGCAGCAAGCTAAAGGGGCCGTCGGAGATAAAAAAGGCGTTAAGGAGGCCGATGAGGCGATCAGCAAACTAACCGCCGCTATTGATGGTCAGAAAGTAACCGACTCCTATGAAAACCTAATTAAATTCATGGGTAGTGTTAGCGACATCGGCAAATCTTATAAGTTATCGCCAATCGCCGATATTATTGCTGTTAGTAACTCCATTCGCAATGTCAGTTTTTACGTAGCAGACAAAGACTGGAAAAAAGCTGCTGCTAAAGTGAAAGAACTTCAAAGTACCTGGGAACAGGTAAAGCCCAGTATGGAGCAGATCGGGATTTTAGGAGAAATCACCAAAGTTCACTCGACCGTAACCCAGATAAAGGATGCCGTTGACGCTGAGAATAAAGGATCATTTATGGAACAGCAAGCTAATATAAATGAAAGTATGGGGCGTGTCAGAGAGTTTTTCCGGGGTAAATAGAATTAGCCGCCTGGGGAGCATATCATATCACTTCACCCAGGCGGCTAATTCTATTTTTCTTTCTTTTTGCCTTTATTATTTGTTTGGCTATTTTCCTTAACCCCGGCACTATCCAACCTATCATTATCCTGAGGCTTTAAAACAGCAGGCCGTAAAATCTTATTAGGAATAGGCAATCGGAGCAATACGTCTTTCATAGCGCTGAAATTAAAAGGTAATGCAGGCCAGAGATAGGGTACTCCGAAAGAGCGTGAGCTTAATAATAATAAGAAAACAGCTGCTAAGCCTCCGATAAAACCGGGTAATTTGAATAGCATAACTAACACAATCAGAACCGCACGAAACAATCGCATAGCCATTGCAAACTCCATGCTTGGGGTTGCGAAAGCACCTACTGCTGCAACAGCGGTATAGAAGATGATTTCATTGCCAAATAGGCCTACTTTTGTGGCGAAATCACCTAACATAAATGCCCCGATAAAACCAAGTGATGTTGACTGGGCTGTAGGGACATGAACAGTAGCCATGCGTACCAGTTCTATTCCAAATTCAGCTAAAATAAACTGGAGCCCAAGGGGAATAATACCCGGATCGCGCGGGCCTAAAAAAGCAAGGGATTCAGGTAATAGTTGCCGGTTAAGCACCATTGCAAGCCATAAGGGTGGCAGAATGAGCGAAAGCATCACGCCTGCCAATCTCACAATCCGCAAATAAGAACCTACCACAACGTTTTGATGATACTCCTCAACATGCTGCACATGATGCCAAAATGTTGTCGGCAAAATCATAATATTAGGTGAAGTATCAACAATTATACAAACATGTCCTTCTAAAAGATGAACTGCGGCAACGTCCGGACGCTCAGTGTATCTGACCATAGGCAACGGATTCCATTTACTGCCGCCGACAATATATTCCTCGATGGCTTTTTCAGCCATCGGTATACCATCAATATTAATATTATTTATACGTTTTTTGACTGTCTCAACAAGATCGGGGTTAGTAATGTCTTTAATATAACAAACCGCAATGTCACATTGCGAGCGTGTCCCAACTTTAACTATTTCAAACCGTAGATTAGGGTCACGCAGACGACGCCTAATCAGAGCAGTATTGAATACAATTGTCTCTACAAAAGAATCCCGGGAGCCTCGCGTGACTTTTTCAATGTTTGATTCAGCCGGAGCCCGGACCGGATAGGAACGGGCATCCAGAACCAGGACCTGACTTTCACCATCTACAAAAAACAGTAACTCGCCTGATAATAAGCTAGTTATAGCATCATTCATATTTTCAACTAATTTGGCTTGGGAATGGGTGGCACGGGAATAAAAAAGCTTTTGCATTGTGTTTATTGTCAAATCTTCCTGATTGTAAACTGTTAGCTCTTCAAAAACATTTGACAATACAACATCATTTGTCATGCCATTAATAGAAAATGACGCAGCGCGTTTTCGCCCTACCCTAAACTCGCGAAAAACAACATCAAATGTTTCTCCTACCCCCAAATAGTCTTTAATATAATTTATATTATCGTCAATGTCTTTTTCTATTTTTCGTTCATCCGTCATAACTAATGCCACTCCGTTTCAGTATCTCTTCAATAGCTTTACGGGTAATAGGGGCACCACGGCTTAAATCGTCATGCTTATCCATCTTGCCAATATCACCTACGCCAATGATGATTGGAATTTCAACATCATTAAGAACGTCAACAGTGTCTCCGGTAATGACCGGCTTACAGCCACATTCTTTTAGCTTTTTCACCTCACCTTTTTTATCAACAGAAACGTCAATCACATGTCCCTGACAATCAACACAGGCATCAGCCTGAACTCCGTCAATGCCAGTTGTATTAGAGGCTACAGCCACGGCTCCCAATACTTCGATATCAGGATGATTTGCAACATATTCGAGTGCCCGTTCACCTTCAGCTTTCTCTTTATGTCCTTTATCATCAAACATCACCAGTACAGGATCAAATGGTACGGTTTTTAACAGCTCTACGATGGTTTTGCCACTGATCGGTGTTGGATTGCCTGCGGAGGCTGAAATACAGCGTAACCCGAGTGAGGCACCAATATTCTCCACAGCATGTTGTGCAACCCGATCGCCGTCGGTAACAAGAATTACGCGAATTTTTTTATTGACTTCTTTAACTTTGGTCAAATTAATTACACCTCATTACTTTTGGCTATTTTCTTCTCCTAATAGATTGCTAATCTTGTTGGCGATTTTCTCACTTTCGCTAATTACCTGTTTCAGTTTTTTCAGGCTGGTTTCAAGCTCATTAGAAAGCTCATACTGTGCCTGAGCAAGGACCTGGGCTGCCGTTTGTACTGCAACTGAACTATTCTTATTAGAGTTATTACCCTGTTCGTTACTTTGACTTTGAGCCTGATTTTGGGTTTGGCTCTGCTGTGGCGAGCTTTGAACTTGACTGTCGCCGGATGAATTATTTTGTTGGCTGCCATTTTGCAGGAGTATGCTAAATAAATTTCTCAGCTCTTGGGAAACAGCAGCTTCTGATTGTGAACCTGTTGCTTGCGGCTGCCCCTGTTGGGGTTGCTGAGATTGCTGTCCCTGCCCTTGTTGTAGCCGCTGACTTTGGTTTGACTGTTGAAACTGGTTGCCTGATTTGTTACTGGCATTTAACGACGTTTGCAAGTTCTCCAATTGATGATTAATCTTGCTTAATAGGCCCATAACCTCGTGCGAATTGTTTTGCTGAGACCCTTGCGACATTTTGGCTTGAGCTTGCAAGAACCCTTTGGCCATATCAGCGATCAGTGTTTCGTCATCCACTTGCGTTCGCTCCTGATTTTGTGATTGTGATTGGCTTGGCTTTATATAACTTGAGATTTTACTGGAAATTCGCTTCGGCACATTTATCACCTCATGCTTTACTTAAAAAAACTGACAGATACTCAAAATTAAAGAAATGACTGCAAACCTAAGGTTTGTAACAGCGAACGGATGTTTTACTACAGCTGCCGGATTGACTAAATGAGCGGTGCTGACAAATTCAATTCCACCTGCAGCTTTACTAATAATGAAATTTGTTAAAGGGCCGCTGAAGGCAAAAAGAAGGCTTTTTAATTCACTTAGATTTGTAACTGAAGCAGAACTAAACGCTCCGGCTGTAACAATCTTTTCGATATTTCCTGCTAAAAAAATTGCCATAAGCACCTGCCCTGCTGTATTTGCCAATGCTGCTGCCAAGGCAAAATGCGGATACCGGATACCAATTACAATTATGGATATAATCAAACCTACTATATCTACTGCCATCATTTCATTTGTCCTGCCTATCCTTTTGGATTGAAAACAATAGCCATCATTAAACCAAAAAATACTGCTGCAGTAATTCCGGTGGCTGTAGCTTTTACTGCGCCGCTGAAAATTCCCCAGAATCCTATTTTATTTATTTCCTCGATTGTGCCAGAAACCAGTGCATGCCCAAAGCCCGTTAAGGGAACACTTGCCCCGGCACCACCAATATCAACTAACGGCTGATACAGCCCGAGACCACTTAAAATACCGCCTAAAACGACAAACAACACCAAAACATGGGCTGGTGTGAGTGGTGTAAGATCCATAAGTAATTGGCCAATAACACAAATCAGGCCACCGATGACAAAAGCCATTATATATGCCTGCAAATGGGTTACCTCCTTTATAGTTCCACTGCCACTGCGTGCGCAATACAGGGAATAGATTCTTTTTGTTGATAAGATGTTGTACTATGTAAACTACCTGTACCTACAAGCAGTACTTTGCGTAATTTTTGCCGTTTTAGCATTCGATAGATGTATCCGGAAAATACCACAGCCGAACTGGCGCAACCGCTAGCGCCAGCATGCGCGTCCTGCTCTTTCCGGAAAATCATGCAGCCACAGTCTTCGTATACTGATGTTAAATCAACCCCTTTTTCCTTAAACAATTCGATAACCAACGCTTTACCGACACTCCCCAGGTCCCCGGTATAAATCATGTCATAATAGGTGGGCTGCCGGCCAGTATCATTAAAATGACACCATAATGTATCAGCCGCTGCCGGGGCCATAGCTGGTCCCATAGCATTTGGATCTTTAATACCCATATCTACTATTTTCCCCACCGTTGCAGCTGTAATCCGCGGACCATCACCATTACCCGAGATTACAAGCGCACCAGATCCTGTTACTGTCCATTGCGATACCAGCGGTCGTTGGACACCGAGTTCTGTAGGAAATCGATATTGCCGCTCCGCAGTATCATGGTGACTAGAAACAGCGACAGCAATTTTATTGGCAAAACCGCCATCAATGAGCATAGAGCCTACTAGCATACTTTGGGCTAATGTTGAGCAAGCGCCATACATCCCCAGAAAGGGGCGCCCAATGTTTCTTATGGCAAAATGTGTACTCATTAGTTGATTAAGTAAATCTCCCGCAAGTACATAATCCACATCATCACTACTACTGTTATCTTTAGATATTGCCGTTTTTAAAGCCCATTCCATCATACTAGATTCGCATTTTTCCCAACTGGAATTATTATCAAGATTATCTTTCAGTATTCGATCATAAAACTCAGTTAAGATGCCGTCACCCTCCATCGGTCCGACAACATTAGCAGCACTTGTTATAATTGGTGGAGATGTAAAAACTATACTTTGTTTACCTCTCTTTTTGTTCATTTGTATCCTCGTTCCTCTATAATTTTAGCCAATAAATAAAACCGATAAGAACTGCTGTTGAAATACCATATACCAACACTGGCCCTGCAATAACAAACATTTTGGCTCCTATACCAAAAACATAGCCTTCTCTTTTAAACTCCATGGCAGGAGCAACAATGGAATTAGCAAAGCCGGTTATCGGTACAATTGAACCGGCACCCGCCCTACGTCCTAATTCATCATAAATACCTAAGCCGGTGAATAGGGCACTTAAAAATATTAATAAGATGCTGGTAGGACCGGCAGCATCCTTTTTACTTAAGCCAATGCTGGCAAAATAATTTAAAAAGAATTGTCCTAGCACACAAATCAATCCACCAACAAAAAATGCCCATAGTACATTTTTTATTATTGGTGGTTTTGGTTTTAGTTGCTCGAACTGCTCCTGGAATTTTTGCTGCTCTGCCTGACTCACTTTACTGTCAAACATTGTACACCTCCATTATTGTCCTGATGGATATTAGCGATCAGGTTATCTGATAAGCGAACATGAGCATTCAGTCTGCTTATATTTTGACCATAGCGATACTGATTAATTCATATAATGACAAAGAGTGCCAGCGGCACTCTCTGTAAACACCTTATTTAATTAGTGCTGAACCTGAAAGGCTACTTTTACATCAGCCTTATACTCAGCTATGTGGCCATTATCTACGTTAGCAGTAAAGTTTGTTACTTCAACGCCCAGAATAGCGTCAACAGTTTTGGCAGCCTCTAAAACGGCATTGTCTACAGCGTCAGTCCAATTGTGGCGGGAAGTCCCCACAAGTTCAATCACTTTTACTACCATTATTACTACCCCCTGTTACGATTATGTTTTGTTTGCGTTTATAGTTTGCGCATTATTTAAATTGTTATGCCAAAGAAAAACCTGCTTGGCTTTAATTGGAGCCTTCTTGGGTAGATCAGCTTCAAAGTATAACCAGGCTGCAGTGCTGCCTGCCATCAACAAAAACACTAAGAATAGGTAAATAATTCCTTTAATCTTTAACTTGTTGATTACACTGTTACTCATCTTTATCACCTCTGGATTTATTATGCCCCAAATCAGAGTTATTTTTGCAATAAAAAACAGACCTCACTACGAGGTCTGTAGTAATTCTCTGATAATTTTTAATGCCTGCTTTTCAATCCGTGATACCTGTACCTGCGATAACCCAATTATTGCAGCAATCTCAGCCTGAGTCTTATCGTTAAAAAAGCGTAGATATATTACGGTACGCTCTTTCACCGGTAGCCGAGCAAGTACTTCTTTTAGTGCCAGCTTATCAAAGTAGGCGGTATCTTGACCGTCTGAGTGTATTAACTGGTCAAGCAGATGAATTGTGTCGCCGCCATCACTGCCCTGAAACGCCTGTTCATATATTGATACCTGAGGTTGAACGGCTTCAAGCGCAGAAACGATTTCCTGCGGCGCTAACGACAATTCTTTAGCAATCTCGCCAATTGTTGGTTCTCTTCCTAAATCACCTTGCAGCTTTTCCTGAGTCTTATGGACACGATATGCTAGTTCTTTTAACGGGCGGCTAACCTTAATAGGATTGTCATCCCGGATAAAACGGCGAATTTCGCCGATAATCATAGGTACTGCATAAGTGGAGAACTTAACGCTAAAAGAGAGGTCAAAGCGTTCAATCGCTTTTAGAAGTCCGATACAGCCTATCTGAAATAAATCATCCCACTCATAACCACGGTTGGTAAAGCGGTGGACTATGCTACGCACTAAATTCAAATTATTTTCAAGAATGCGCTCGGTAGCAAACTCTTTTATAGTAGGTTCTGACGACTGAGCTTTGAGTAATAGCTCCTTAAACTCTTCCTCTTTGAGCATGTGTTTCACCTAATGTTCGGTGACTGGCGCAAGCGATCTGGCCATTCTCACCGTTGTACCCTGCTTTAGTTCAGATTTGACCTCAAGCTCATCCATAAATGACTCCATAAAGACAAAGCCCAACCCCATGCGTTCAGGATCGCTGGAGAATGAAGGCTGACGAGCTTCCTCAATATTGGCGATTCCACGCCCGTAATCAATTATAGTAAATTCAATCTTGTCTGAATATAAGATCATAGTTAATTCAATATAATTATTCTCCGGATTATCTTCACCACCATATCCATGGATTACTGCATTAGATACAGCCTCTGAAACCGCGACTTTAATTTCATCAATATCAGAAAGCGTTAACTCATTTTGTGCAGCAAATGCAGCTGCAGCGGCTCTGGCAAAGCCAACGTTTTCATTGATGCTTAAGATTGAGAGTTTTATTTGGTTTTTGATTCTTGTTTCCACTGGCATAGCCCCCTTATAGCAGCTCTAAGGCTTGTTCTTCTGATTTATATATTGTTAAGATTTTCATTAAACCAGCTAATTCGAATATTCGCTGCACATTCGGTTCCAGATGGACAGCAAGCATTTTACCACCAAGCTGGGCAATTCGCTTATAGCGCCCAAGAATAACCCCTAAACCTGAACTATCAATAAAATCAACTGCCTGCATATTGAGTAAAATATGCTTGGCTCCAGTTACTTCCAACTCTTTGTCAACTACTGCACGAAATTCATCGGCCCCGCAAACATCCAATTCACCTTCAAGCCTGATAACTAGGACTCCTTGCTTCATTACTGTAACGACTTTCAACAATATAACCTCCTATTTTTACTC